>NZ_JBHVYL010000049.1:0-21312 GCF_042880955.1 Leifsonia sp. NPDC058292 | reverse complement strand
GCCGTCTCCCGGCGCGCCGAGACGGCGTGTCGGGACCCCTCGATGAAAAACGGCGGCAGGCTGGGCGGCTACTCGGGCTCGGTGATGTCGGCGACGGTGGCGGAGAAGGCGCGCACGACGTCGTCGGCGTCGGCGAAGAGCGTGTACCCGTGGGCTCCGGCGCCGAGGGCGATGGTGCGTCCGACGACGGACTCGTCCGCCACCACCGGCCAGGCGGTGGTGCTGCCGAACGGGGTGATCGTTCCGCGTTCGTAGCCGGTCGCGTCGAGGGCGACCCGTGCATCCGGCAGCTGCAGCTTGTTGACGCCGAGGAGCGTGCGGAGCTTCGGCCAGGAGATCTTGCGACCACCCGGCACGAGAGCGAACACGAATGTGCCGTCGCTGCGTTTCACGACCAGCGTCTTCACGATGTCGGCCGGCTGGATGCCGAGCAGCCCGGCCGCCTCGGCAAGACTGTTCGCGGCGGGCCGCTGCACGATCCGGATGCTCACTCCGCGGGCGGCGGCGTCGGCCTCTGCCCGGGCCCTGCCATCCTCCACAGCGGAATCGTTTCTCGGAGTCTCCACAGCATCCGGGCTCTCGGTCATGGTCCACCGCGCTTTCTGGGAGAATCGAGTGAGATGTCTACTACAGCAACGATAAGCCACGCACCCCAGCTGACCATCGGTCCGCTGGCACTCGACGTGCCCGTCGTGCTGGCTCCGATGGCCGGGATCACCAACACGGCCTTCCGACGGCTCTGCCGCGAGTTCGGGGCCGGCCTCTACGTGAGCGAGATGATCACGTCGCGGGCGCTGGTCGAGAGAACGCCGGAGTCGCTCCGGCTCATCACTCACCACGAGTCGGAGACCCCGCGGTCGATCCAGCTCTACGGGGTCGACCCGAAGACCGTGTCAGAAGCGGTGACGATGCTGGTGGCCGAAGATCGCGCCGACCACATCGACCTCAACTTCGGCTGCCCGGTGCCGAAGGTCACCCGCAAGGGAGGCGGTGCGGCCCTTCCCTGGAAGCTCGGACTGTTCCGCGAGATCGTCGAGGGCGCGGTGAAGGCCGCAGGCCCGATCCCGCTCACTGTGAAGATGCGCAAGGGCATCGACAGCGACCACCTCACTTATCTCGAGGCGGGCAAGGCCGCGGAGGGAGCCGGAGTCGCCTCCATCGCGCTGCACGCCCGGACGGCGGCAGAGTTCTATTCCGGCCACGCGGACTGGTCGGCGATCGCCAAGCTCAAAGAGACGATCACCGGAACGCCGGTACTGGGAAACGGCGACATCTGGTCGGCGGCAGATGCCATCAGGATGGTGGAGGAGACCGGCTGCGACGGCGTCGTCGTGGGGCGCGGCTGCCTCGGGCGGCCCTGGTTGTTCGGCGACCTCGCCGCGGCATTCCGCGCCCGCGCCGGCGAGATCGACGCTGCTGAGGCCGCACGCGCGCAGGCCCATCCCTCGCTCGGCCAGGTCGCGGCGACGTTCCGCCGCCACGCCGAGCTGCTCGTCGAGTTCTTCGACAGCGAGGAAAGGGGTTGCCGCGACATCCGCAAGCACGTGGCCTGGTACTTCAAGGGATACCCGGTGGGCGGCGATCTCCGGGCGAGCCTGGCGACGGTCGACACGCTCGCGCACCTCGACGATCTGCTCGCGACGCTCGACTGGGATCAGGAGTACCCGGGCGAGGCGGCGGAAGGGCAGCGCGGTCGGGCGGGTTCGCCGAAACGCCCGGCGCTGCCGGACGGGTGGCTGAACAACCGCGACCTCGAGGGATATGAGCGGGCGGAGATCGCCGATGCGGAGGTTCACAACAGTGGCGGATAGCGCGGATGCGAGCGGGTACAGCGACTACGACCGGGAGCGGTGGCTCCCCGAGCAGCACTCCAACCGCCGCAGCGATTTCGCGCGCGACCGCGCCCGCCTCCTCCACTCGAGCGCTCTGAGGCGGCTCGCCGCCAAGACGCAGGTGCTCAGCCCGACCGCCGGGCTCGACTTCGCCCGCAACCGGCTCACCCATTCGCTCGAGGTCGCGCAGGTCGGCCGCGAGCTGGCCACCAGCCTCGGTCTCGATCCCGACATCGTCGACACCGCCTGCCTCGCGCACGACATCGGGCATCCTCCGTTCGGCCACAACGGCGAGCGGGCGCTCAACGAGTGGGCCCGCGACATCGGCGGGTTCGAGGGCAACGCCCAGACCCTGCGCCTTCTCGCGCGGCTCGAGCCGAAGGTCTTCGGGCCCGACGGCCGGGCATACGGGCTGAACCTCACCCGCGCCAGCCTCGACGCGAGTTGCAAGTATCCGTGGCCCGCCTCCTCATCGGTCGCCGACCCGAGCGGCCGCGCCAAATTCGGCTTCTACGCTGACGACACGCCGGTCTTCGACTGGATGCGCGCCGGAGCACCCGAGCGGGTGCGGTGCATCGAGGCCCAGGTGATGGACCTCTCCGACGACATCGCGTACTCGGTGCACGATTTCGAGGATGCGGTGGTGAACGGCTACATCGACGTCGCCGCCCTGGGCAGCCGCGTCGACCACGACGACCTGGTGCGGTCCATGTACGAATGGATCGGCGGCGAGTTCAGTCATGACGAGCTGATCGCCGCGTTCGACCGGCTGGACAACCTCGACATCTGGCTCGACGGCTGGGACGGCAGCCGTCGTTCGCAGGCCAAGCTGAAGAACCTCACGAGCCAGCTCATCGGGCGGTTCGCGGGGGCGGCGATCCGGGCGACGCGCGAGGCAGCTCGAACTGATTCGCTCGCCCGGTTCGGCGCGGATGTCGTGGTGCCGAAGGCCATCCAGTGCGAGATCGCCGTGCTGAAGGGCATCGTGGCGACGTTCGTCATGTCGAAGAACACCCGCCAGCCCATCTACGTCCAGCAGCGTCAGGTGCTCACGGCCCTCGCCGACGTGCTGTACTCGCGGGCATCCGATCAGCTCGACCCGGGATTCGCCGAAGACTGGGCATTCGCCGAAACCGACACCGCGCGCAAACGCGTCGTCGTCGACCAGGTCGCCAGCCTCACCGATCAGTCGGCTCTCAGCTGGTACGAACGTCTCGTACAGCACTGACTTGGCCGGGTGGGGTTGAAACCCCAGGCTCAAAGCAGAATGCTGGGAGTCGCGGCCACCGAAAGGACACAATGAGCACCCCACAGCCACCGGTCAACGGCGACGACCAGCAGCCCGACCAAGCGACGCCCCCGGCTCCGGCCAAACGGGCGCCGCGGAGGTCAGCGCCGAAGGTCGTCGGCGCAGAGGGTGCTGTTGCCGCGGGCGCTGAAGCCGAGGCCGCCGCAGCGAAGGCTCCGGGCGCGAAGACTCCGGCCGTGAAGACTCCGGCCGTGAAGACGCCGGCCGTGAAGGTCCCGGCGGCGAAGACGTCGGCCGCGAAGGCTCCAGCGGCGAAGACGCCCGCCGCGAAGACGCCGCCGGCGAAGGTGCCGTCGGCCACGACGCCGACCGCCAAGTCCGCCGCAGCCAAGCCAGCCGGCGCCCGCACGACTGCTCGTCGCCCAGCGACGGGTCGGTCGACGCCGAAGCCTGACGCGCTCGGTGATGTTCCCAGCATCCTCGACACCGCGCTGGCCGCGCACAACGCCGCCGTCGTCGACAGCGTCGGCACCACCGAAGGGGAAGAGGCGCCGGTGTCGCCGACCGCCAGCCCTGCTCAGCGTCGCGCGGCGCGGCACCAGACGTCTCGCGCTGCCGCTCCCGAATCAGCGTCGACGTCGACGCCGGCCGAGCCCGACACCTCGGTGACGGCGACCGAGGCCGAGCCCGACGCCACGGTGACGGCGACCGAGGCCGAGCCAGGGCCCGTCGCTGAAAGCTCGCCCACATCCGATGCCCAGACGGAGACCACGGCCGAAGCGCCGAGCCCGGGCACTGCCGACGACGACGCGACGGCAGCTCCGAACCCCGCGAACGCGACGACTACGACGACCCCGCCGGCGGATGCGACCGCGCCGGCCGACACGAGTCAGCCATCGCAGCCCGACGCATCCCTCCCGCCGACGCAGGAGGCCCCGCCGACAGAGGAGTTCCCGCCGACGCAGGGCGAGCAAGCTCCTCAGGGCGCATACGGCGCCCCGCGCAGCGTCACCGACTACGCCGACCGACTCGACGACGCCCGCTTCTTCAGCTCCCTGTTCGACTTCACGTTCACCAACTACGTCACGCGCAAACTCGCGGGGCCGGTGTACGTGGTGGGCCTCGTGCTCATCGGGCTCAGCATGCTGCTCTCGATCGTGTACAGCCTCACGACCGCGCTGAACACGCACTCGTTCCTCGGCGCCTTCGTGTTCCTGTTCGGAGTGATCATCACGCTCGTCGGCGCGGTGCTCTCCGTGCTGCTCCTGCGCGTCGGCATCGAAGTGTTCGTCGCGATCATCGAGATCGCCCAGAACACCCGAGGGCGCAAGAAGCAGCGCCAGTAGCCCGCACTAGAATCGAAGCATGGCCGGCCGTATTCGACAGAGTGACATCGAAGAGGTCAAAGCCCGCACCAACATCGCCGACATCGTCGGCGACTACGTCAGTCTGAAATCGGCGGGAGTCGGGGCGCTCAAAGGTCTCTGCCCGTTCCACGACGAGAAGAGCCCGAGCTTCCAGGTGCGCCCCGGTGTCGGGCGCTACCACTGCTTCGGGTGCGGTGAAGGCGGCGACGTCTACGAGTTCCTGCAGAAGCTCGACCACGTGTCGTTCACCGAGGCGGTCGAGCGACTGGCGGCTCGCATCGGGTTCTCCCTGCACTACGAGGATGGCGGCGGCGGGCCGTCCGAGCACGGCAACCGTGCGCGCATCCTGGCCGCCAACGGCGCGGCAGAAGAGTTCTTCCGCTCGAAGCTCGGTGCGCCGGAGGCCGAGATCGGCCGTCGCTTCCTGGGGGAGCGCGGGTTCGACTCGCACGCCGCCGCCCAGTTCGGCGTCGGTTTCGCGCCGAAGAGCTGGGACGAGCTCACCAAGCACCTCCGCAGCAAGGGCTTCACGGTCGAAGAGCTCACCACGGCCGGGCTGGTGTCGCAGGGCGATCGCGGGGTCTACGACCGGTTCCGCGGCAGGCTGATCTGGCCCATCCGCGACCTCACAGGCCAGACGATCGGGTTCGGCGCGCGTCGGCTGCTCGACGACGACAAAGGGCCGAAGTACCTGAACACGCCGGAGACGCCCGTCTACAAGAAGGCCCAGGTGCTCTACGGCCTCGACCTTGCGAAGCGGGATGTGTCGAAGCTCGATCAGGTCGTGGTCGTCGAGGGGTACACCGACGTCATGGCCTGCCACCTCGCCGGCATCACGACCGCTGTCGCGACATGCGGAACGGCGTTCGGAATCGACCACATCAAGGTGATCCGGCGCGTCATGGGCGACGACAACAGCACCGGCTCGGTGATCTTCACGTTCGATCCGGATGCGGCGGGCCAGAAGGCCGCCGCCCGTGCTTTCGGCGAGGAGCAGCGGTTCTCGGCGCAGACGTACGTCGCCGTCGGCCCCGACGGCCTCGACCCGTGCGATCTGCGTCTGGAGAAGGGCGACGACGCCGTTCGACGGATGATCGACGCCAAGAAGCCGATGTTCGAGTTCATGATCAGGCAGGTCGTCGACCGCTACGACCTGAACACCGTCGAAGGTCGCACTGCGGCGATGCGCGGGGGAGCGCCGATCGTCGCGACGATCCGCGACCCGGCCTCGCAGAACGGCTACGCCAGAGAGCTTGCCCGGTTGTCCGGCGCCGACCTGCAGGACACGCTGCGCGCCGTGCAGGCGGCCCGCCGGGGCGAGCGGCAGTCCGGAGGTCAGCCCCAGCAGCAGAACCGCCAGCAGTCGCAGGCGCAGACCCAACCCGAGATCCGCGCGGGCGCGGGCCTGAGCGACCTGCCGAACGACCCGGTCTCCCGAACCGAACGGGAGACGCTGATGGTGCTGCTGCAGTTCCCGGGCGAGGTCGGTGCCGAGCGGGCCGCGCGCGTCGTGCAGGTGCCGTTCTCGAATCCGTCGCTCGGCGTCGTCAAGGATGCGATAGCCACCCAGTTGCCGACGCTCAGCGAACCCGGCTGGGTCGACCGCATCACCGCGGAGGTGCCGGCACCGTTCGCGCCCCTCGTGAACGAACTGAGCGTCGCATCCGTGCCCCAGGCGCAGACGGGCGACATCACGGCCTACGCGCGGTCGGTCGCGGGCGCCCTCATCGAACGCGATCTGCTGCGTGAGAAGGCGGAGCTGCAGTTGCGTCTGCGCCGCAGTGACGACCCCGAAGCCGTTCGCACGATCGGCCGCGCGATGATGACCATCGAGGCCGAGCGCCGCAAGCTGCGTGAAGAATAGGCGTTCGAGGCGCATCCACGCCATCTGATCGCGTTCTTGCGGCGAAAAAGTGCGTCGAACGTTAAGATCTCGCTACAAAACCCGTCTGGATTCATGTCTTGAACGCGTTTCGTGTTAGGACTATGGCTACACGAAACGGCAATGAGGCACGTGTGTGCGCGCCGTTGACGTGACCCCACCACACCAGGAAGAGGTATTCGGATATGAGATCCGCACACATCAGCGGCAAACGCCTGCTGGCCGTGTCCGCGACGTTCGCGGCTGCGGCTTTGGTGCTCGCCGGTTGCTCCGGCAACGCGAACAACGCGGGCAGCGGTGGAACGCTGACCGTCGGCACGACCGACAAGATCACCTCGATCGACCCGGCCGGCTCGTACGACAACGGCTCTTTCGCCGTGATGAACCAGGTCTACCCGTTCTTGCTCAACTCGCCTTACGGCAGCCCGGATGTGAAGCCCGACATCGCGGAGTCCGCGGATTTCACCGCTCCGACCGAGTACACGGTCAAGCTGAAGCCGGGCCTCAAGTTCGCGAACGGTCACGATCTGACCTCGTCCGACGTGAAGTTCACGTTCGACCGTCAGAAGAAGATCAACGACCCGAACGGCCCCGCCTCGCTGCTGGCCAACCTCGACAGCGTGTCGACGCCGGATGACACCACGGTCGTGTTCAAGCTGAAGGTGCCGAACGACCAGACTTTCGCGCAGGTGCTCTCGAGCCCCGCGGGCCCGATCGTCGACGAGCAGGCCTTCTCGGCCACCAAGGTCACGCCCGACAAAGACATCGTCAAGGCCAAGGCCTTCGCCGGTCAGTACGAGATCACCAGCTACGACTTCAACAACCTGATCGCCTACAAGGCGTACTCCGGCTACAAGGGGCTGCTCGGCAAGGCGGAGACCGACAAGATCAACGTGAAGTACTACGCCGAGTCGTCGAACCTGAAGCTCGACATCCAGAAGGGCGCGATCGATGTCGCGTTCCGCAGCCTGTCGGCCACCGACATCGAGAGCCTCGAGGGCAACAAGAGCGTCAAGGTGGTGAAGGGGCCGGGCGGCGAGACCCGCTACATCGTCTTCAACTTCAACACGATGCCGTACGGTGCGACCACGCCTGAAGCGGATGCGGCCAAGTCGCTCGCCGTTCGCCAGGCCGCCGCCGACCTCGTCGACCGCGCCGCGATCGCGAAGCAGGTCTACAAGGACACCTACACGCCGCTCTACTCGTATGTTCCCGAGGGCCTCACCGGCGCCACGACCGTGCTGAAGGACCTGTACGGCGACGGCAACGGAGGCCCGAGCCTCGACAAGGCGAAGGCAGCCCTCCAGGCCGCCGGCGTCTCGGTTCCTGTCGCTCTGAACCTCCAGTACAACCCGGACCACTACGGCCCGTCGTCGGGCGACGAGTACGCGCTCGTCAAGGAGCAGCTGGAGACCGGCGGACTGTTCAAGGTGAACCTGCAGTCCACCGAGTGGGTGCAGTACTCCAAGGACCGCACGGCCGACGTGTACCCGGCGTACCAGCTCGGCTGGTTCCCGGACTACTCCGACGCGGACAACTACCTGACGCCGTTCTTCATCAAGGACAACTTCCTCGCGAACCACTACGACAACGCGGAGGTTCAGAAGCTGATCGAGCAGCAGGCGGGCACGACCGACGCCGATGCTCGCACGAAGCTCATCGAGGAGATCCAGGCCAAGGTCGGGGCCGACCTGTCCACCCTGCCGTTGCTGCAGGGCGCGCAGATCGCCGTCGTCGGCAAGGATGTGTCGGGCACCGACAAGACGCTCGACCCGTCGTTCAAGTTCCGTTACGCAGCCCTCTCCAAGGGCTGATGCAGTGACGGCCGGCTGACGCCGGCCGTACCGGGGGCGGTTCGTTTCGGCGAATCGCCCCCGCACCAGGTCCACCCCACGATTGGTTCACATGACAGCGACTGTCACCGGCCCCGCAGCGTCCATCGCGCCGGGCCCAGCAACTCCGCGGGCGAAACGACGATCGGGAGGCGGCCTCGGCCGTTACATCGTGGTTCGCGCCCTGCTCATCATCCCGACGATCTTCATCCTCGTCACCCTCGTCTTCTTCCTCATGCGCTCGACGGGCGATCCGATCACGGCTGCGCTGGGCGGCAAGCTCACTGCCGCGCAGCTGGCGGAGCGCATCCATGAGGCCGGCTACGACCGACCGCTCCTCGTGCAGTACTTCGAGTACCTCGGGCAGATCTTCACCGGCAACTTCGGCACGACGCTCAGCGACAACCAGCCGGTGTTCCAGGTGCTGCTCACCTACGGCGCCGCAACGCTCGAACTCGCCTTCTACGCGCTCATCGTCGCGTTCGTGGTCGGCATCCCGCTCGGCATGGTGGCCGCATACTTCCGGGACAAGGGGCAGGATGCGGCCCTCCGCATCTTCGCCATCCTCTGTTATGCGACACCGGTCTTCTTCGCCGGCATGCTGCTGAAGCTCGTGTTCTCCATCTGGCTGAACTGGCTGCCGGTGGCGGGCAGGGCGTCGACCGGCTCCGAGCTGGAGATGCAGACACTGCCGAACAAGACCGGAATCTACCTGATCGACGCGTTCCAGACGGGCGACCCTGCGGTGATCAGCGATGTGCTCACGCACGCGATTCTGCCGGCCGTCGCGCTCGGCCTGCTGACCGCCGGAGTGTTCCTCCGGCTGGTGCGCACCAACGTGATCGGTACGCTCTCGACCGACTACGTCGACGCTGCGCGTTCGCGGGGTGTCAGCGAGTCGAGGCTGGTGCGTAAGCACGCCTACCGGCCGGCGCTCATCCCGATCATCACGGTGATCGGTCTGCAGATCGCCCTCTTGCTCGGCGGCGCGGTGCTCACCGAGACGACGTTCGAGTGGAAGGGGCTCGGCTTCCAGCTGGCTCACTACCTGCAGGCGCGCGACTTCGTAGCGGTGCAGGGCCTGGTGGCGCTGCTCGCGGTCGTCGTCGCACTCACCAACTTCATCGTCGACATCATCGCGGCGCTCATCGACCCGAGAGTGAGGTACTGAGATGGCCGCCAAGCGCAGCATCTGGGATCGCCTCCCCGTCATCCATCAACTGAGGCAGAGCGTCGGCCTGCAGCGCGGGATGCTGGTGGCCGGCCTGGTCATCACCGGAGTGTTCGTCCTCGTCTCGATCTTCGCTCCGCTGATCGCCCCGTTCGGGTTCGCTCAGCTGAAGGGCGCGGACGGCCAGCAGTTCGGCGCGCAGCAGCCGCCGAGCGCCCAGCACATCTGGGGCACGACCGTCGGCGGGTACGACGTGTTCTCGCGCACGATCTGGGGAGCGCAGACCGCCCTCGCCGTGATCATCGTGGCCGTCGTGCTCTCGATCTTCGCCGGCATCCTGCTCGGTCTGGTCTCCGGCTACTTCGGCGGCTGGCTCGACCGTCTGCTCGTCGTCGTCTGCGACGCGATCTACGCCTTCCCGTCGCTGCTGCTGGCGATCGTCATGGCGATCGTCATCAGCGGCGGCCAGTCGAGTCTGTGGGGCGGCATCCTGGCCGCTGCGATCTCGATCACGGTCGTGTTCATCCCGCAGTATTTCCGGGTCATCCGAGCCGAGGCGGTGCGCATCAAAGCCGAGGCCTACGTCGAATCGGCGAAGGTCGTCGGCGCGAGCAACAGCCGCATCATGTTCCGTCACGTGCTGCGCAACTCGACGAGGACACTGCCGCTGATCTTCACCCTGAACTCGTCGGAGGCGATCCTGACCCTCGCCGGGCTGGGCTTCCTCGGGTTCGGCATCCAGCCCACCTCGGCCAGCGAGTGGGGCTACGACCTCAACAAGGCGCTCTCGGATGTGACGAGCGGCATCTGGTGGACGGCGCTCTACCCGGGCCTCGCGATCGTGCTGGCCGTTCTCGGCATCACGCTCGTCGGCGAGAGCCTGAACGACCTGGCCGACCCACGGCTGCGCGGACGCCGTGCCGTCGCCCAATCGTCCGGCCTCGTGGCCGAGACGTCGGTCGTGCCGGGCGGAACGCTCGAGGCGGGTCCCGGAGGCCTCGCCGGCCTCGAGGGCGGGGAATCATTCGACGAGCACGGAATCGAGGTCAAGCCATGAGCGACGTCGTACAGATCGACAGACTCTCGGTCTCCTTCTCCACCGACGCCGGCGCCGTCAAGGCGGTCGACGATGTGAGTCTGCGCGTCGCACCCGGTGAGGTGCTGGCGATCGTGGGAGAGTCCGGAAGTGGCAAGACGGTCACGGCCAAGACCATCCTCGGCCTGCTGCCCGAGACGGCGACCACATCGGGCGCTGTCATCCTGCGTAGCAAGGACGGCACGAGCGAGGCCGACGTGATCAGCCTCAGCAAGCGTCAGCTTCGCGAGGTGCGGGGTACGGATGTGGCGATGGTGTTCCAGGAGCCGTCGACGGCTTTGAACCCGGTGTATCCGGTCGGCTGGCAGATCGCCGAGGGTCTTCGCGCCCACGGCAAGCTGTCGAAGAAGGAGGCGCGCAAGCAGGCGATCGAGATCCTCGGCCGCGTGGGCATCCCGGAGCCCGAGAAGCGGGTCAAGTACTACCCGCATCAGTTCTCCGGCGGCCAGAAGCAGCGCATCATCATCGCGATGGCGCTCGTACTGAATCCCGGGTTGATCGTCGCCGACGAGCCGACCACGGCGCTCGACGTGACCGTGCAGGCGGAGATCCTCGACCTGCTGCGCCGGTGCCGCGACGAGTTCGGCGCCGCCATCGTGCTGATCACGCACAACATGGGCGTGGTCGCCGACCTGGCCGATCGGGTCGCCGTGATGTACCAGGGCAAGGTGGTCGAGGAGGCTGACGCGAAGACCTTGTTCTCCGCTCCCCAGGCCGACTACACGCGCAAACTGCTCGCGTCCGTTCCGCGTATCGGGCAGGGCCTGTCTTCGACGCGCGACCGGGCCGACACGCGCGCCGCCGGGTGGGCGGATGCAGTGCCCGTCGTGAAGGCGGAGGGCCTGCGCATCCAGTACCCCGGTCGGCTCGGTCAGCCGGGCTTCGTGGCCGTCGATGGCGTCGATTTCGAGATCCGCGCGGGCGAGGTGCTAGGCCTCGTGGGGGAGAGCGGTTCGGGCAAGACGACGATCGGCCGTGCCATCGGCGGGCTGGGCAAGGTTACAGGCGGTTCGCTCAGGGTGCTCGGCGTCGAGATGAACGGGGTGCGCGAGCGCACGTTCAAGCCGGTGCGACGCGACATCGGCTTCGTCTTCCAAGACCCTGCGTCGAGCTTCAACCCGTTGCTGACCATCGCCGATTGCGTCGCCGAACCGCTCATCGTGCACGGGCGCGCATCCGACCCGAGGAATGCCCGCCCCCGGGTGGACGACCTGCTCGAGGCGGTGCAGCTGCCGAAGAGCTACGGCGACCGCTTTCCGCACGAGTTGAGCGGCGGTCAGCGTCAGCGGGCCAGCCTGGCTCGCGCGCTCGCCCTCGAACCGACGCTGCTGATCGCCGACGAGCCGACGTCGGCCCTCGACGTGTCGGTGCAAGCCCGGGTGCTGGAGCTCTTCGCGGAGTTGCAGAAGGAGTTCGGGTTCGCCGCCCTGTTCATCAGTCACGATCTCGCCGTCGTCGATCTGCTGGCCGACAGGATCGCGGTGCTGCACCGGGGAAAACTCGTCGAGGAGGGCACGGGAGCCGAAGTGCTCGGCTCCCCGCGCGAGGCGTACACCCAGCGACTGCTGGCCTCGCTCCCCGTTCCCGATCCGGTCGAACAGGCCGACCGGCGGGAGGCACTGCGCGCGTTGAGGGCGGACAGCGCCTAGGGTCGTAGTCGTGAGTTCCAACCCCGCCATCGTTGTCAGCGACCTGTCGGTCGAGTATCCCGCGCGCGGGGCGAGCGCTTCGTGCGTCGCCCTGCGCGGGGTCAGTTTTCGCGTCGAGCCCGGCGAGGTGCTCGGGATCCTCGGCGAGACGGGTTCGGGGAAGTCGACCCTGGCTGCCATCCTGGCCGGGCGAGGTCTGCCGCAGCGTGCGTCGGAACCGGGCCCGCGAGTGAGCGGCGGGGATGCGCTCGTGCTGGGCCGCTCGATGCGCAAGGCTCGCAAGCGCGACATCGCCGAAGTGACCTTTCACGTCGGCTATCTCCCGCAAGACGCCGCCAGCAGCCTCGAGCCCTCTCTGACGATCTCCGAGAACGTCGCCCTTCCGATCTTCGAACGTGACGAGCACTACAGTCGTCGTGCGGCGGGGGAGCGCGCGGCGACGATGCTCGACACGGTGCACCTCCCGCTCAGCGTGCTCAACAAGTACCCGTACGAGCTGAGCGCCGGCCAGCGTCAGCGCGTCGCGTTCGCGCGCGCTCTGGTGCTCGGCCCGAACGTGCTGGTCGCCGACGAGCCGACCGCCGGAATCGATGCGACCGTGCGCGACGCGGTGATCGATCTGCTCGGCAATCTGAAAGATCACCCGGAGTTCTCGGCCGTGCTCGTCAGCCACGACCTGTCGGTGCTGCGACGCGCGACGTCGAACGCGCTCGTGCTCCACACCGGGCGCGTCGTCGGCTACGGCCCGATCGAGGAGGTGCTCGCGTCCCCCGAGCACCCGTTCGTCGCCGGGCTGGCGAAGGCGCTCAAGCCGCCGCAGCGCCGCACCGAGCGCCGCCCTCAGCGCGCTCCGGCCGAATGACCGTCAGCAACACCGACGCGCATCCCTGGCGGATGTGCAGACTTGGAGACCACTGTGACCTCTGATCGAGCCGCCGTTGCGGGCCAGCACCGGGCAGTTCTCGCCGTCGACGCCGAGCCTGTTCCCGAGAGCGAGCGGCCGGCGCCCGGCCCCATCGCGGTCGGTCCCCGGCCGAACAAGACCTTCGTCGACGCCGTCGAGTCCGGCGGTGGAACGGTGTCCGAGCTCTCCGGCGAGACCCGCGGTCTCATCTGGCTCTCCTACAAGGACGCCGACGCGCTGGCCCAGGCGCTCGAGGAGAACCCGCAGATCGGGTGGGTTCAGCTGCCGTACGCCGGCGTCGACGCGTTCGCGGACATCCTCGAGAAGGAGAAGCGACCGGGCCTGCTCTGGACGAGCGCGAAGGGCGCTTACGCACAGCCCGTCGCCGAACACGCGCTGGCGCTGACGCTCGCTCTGTTGCGTGTGCTGCCCAAGCGCGTGACGGCTCGCAGCTGGGCGACGGAGCCCGAAGGCCGTTCGCTCTACGGACTCAATGTCGTGATCGTGGGCGCCGGGGGCATCGCGCTCGAGCTCATCCGCCTGCTCGAACCGTTCGATGCCGACATCACCGTCGTGCGCCGGTCGTCGGCCCCGGTGCCGGGCGCCGCACGCACCGTCTCGTCGGATGCGCTGGCCGATGTGCTGCCCGACGCCGACGTCGTGGTCGTGGCGGCGGCCCTCACCGGCGGAACGCGCCACCTGTTCGGCGCCCCCGAGTTCGAGGCGATGAAAAACACGGCGTATCTCGTGAACATCGCGCGCGGCGGCCTGGTCGACACGGATGCTCTGGTGGCGGCCCTGGCAGAGGGCACCATCGCGGGCGCGGGCGTCGACGTGACCGACCCGGAGCCCCTGCCCGACGGTCACCCGCTCTGGGACGAACCGCACGCCCTGATCACGCCGCACCAGGCGGACACTCCGGAGATGACGGCTCCGCTGCTCGCCGAACGCATCCGCCTCAATGTGGAGGCGTTTCTGGGCGACGGACGCTTCGTCGGGGTCGTCGATCCGGCCGAGGGCTACTGACGCGAGCCACGACGCGCGCGAGAATCGGCCCGGATTTGGCGGCAGACGAAATCTTGGTAAAGTAGCAACGCTGATTCAAGCATTCCTCGATAGCTCAATTGGCAGAGCAGCCGGCTGTTAACCGGCAGGTTGATGGTTCGAGTCCATCTCGGGGAGCAGACAAGCCCTCGACCTCCGCACGGAGGTCGAGGGCTTTCTCGTCCCCGCGCCCATATGTCGTCGGCGGAATACACGAACGCCTGGTACTCCCGAGGGAGTAGGCGCTTGCGAGCCCCCGGGTGCATGTGGCGCCCAGCCGGGCTGACTAGCATGAGAAGATGCCCTGGACCCCCGACGAGGAAGCCTGGGTGACCCGCGCCGAGAACGGCTGGGGGCGGCGTCCCCGTCCGGCCGGAGCCCGCTGGTTCCCGGTGATCGTCGCGGCGCTCGTGCAGACGCCGGTGCTCATCATCGCGGCTTTGCACGCCGTCTCCGACCCGGTGACGCTCGTTGTCGTCGTGGCCGCCTTCCTGTCGTCATTCGTGCTTCTGCTGGCCCGGGCGCATCCCGGACCCGTCGTGGTCGCCGTCGGCGTGCTCTGCGCGCCCGCGATAGCGATCGGCGTCGGCCCGCCGCTCGCCGCTGTGCCCTTGGCGTTGGCCATCGTCAGCGCCGTGGTGCGAGGAGCGCGCGTCTGGGCCTGGTGGACACTCGCCGGCATGGCCGTGATCGCGCTGGCCGCTTACCTGGTGGTGGGCAACCCGGCTGCGATCGCGCGCCCGTTGCTGGTGGCACTCATCCTGAGCCTGCTGGTCGGGGTCGGCGAGGCGATGCGCAATCGTCGCGAGCGCTATCGCGAGGTGTCGCAACGGCTCGCCGCGCGGCGGGAGTCGGTGGCCGAGGCCGAAAGGCTGCGCATCGCGCGAGAGCTGCACGACGTGCTCGCGCACTCGCTGTCGCAGATCAGCGTGCAGGCCGGAGTCGGACTGCACCTGTTCGACACGCGGCCCGACAAGGCTCGCGAGTCGCTGGCGGCGATCAAGACCACGAGCGGTCAAGCCCTCGAAGAGGTGCGCGGTGTGCTCGGCTTCCTGCGCTCGGAAGGCTATCCCGCGTCGCGAGCACCCGAACCCGACCTCGACCGCATCCCGGTGCTGGTCGAGACCTACAAGCGTGCGGGTCTCGATGTCACGTTCGAGAACGACATCTCCGGCGTTCCGGCTCCGGCCATCCAGCTGGCCGTCTACCGCATCGTGCAGGAGTCGCTGACGAACGTCGGCCGGCACGCGCAGGCCACCGCGGTGCGCATCTCGCTGAGCGAAGACGACGGCGACTACGTGGTGTCGATCGCCGACGACGGTCGTGGACTGCCCGACGGCTCCGCCCAGGCGGGCAAAGGGATGCTCGGGATGCGCGAGCGCGCCGAGTTGCTGGGCGGCCGGTTCGCGACCACCACCGGCGCGAACGGCGGCCTCGTCGTCACCGCTCGCATCCCCGTGCGCACGAGCGCCGCGACGGGACCGGTCAGCACGAAGGACGTCGAATGATCCGCGTATTGCTTGCCGACGATCAGCACCTCATCCGTGCGGGATTCCGCGCTCTGCTCGAAGCCGAAGACGACATCGACGTGGTCGGCGATGCGGCGACGGGTCGCGCCGCGGTCGAGCTCGCCCGCGAGACGAGACCGGATGTGGTGCTCATGGACATCCGGATGCCCGACGGCGACGGGCTGTGGGCGACGGAGGAGATCGTGCGCGACCCGGCCCTCGCGCAGACGCACATCGTGGTCGTCACGACCTTCGAGCTCGACGAGTACGTCGCCCAGGCGATCGCCGCCGGTGCCAGCGGGTTCCTGGTGAAGGACACGGAGCCGGTCGACCTCATCCGCGCGGTGCACGTCGCCGCAGCCGGTGACGCCCTCCTGTCGCCGAGCGTCACCAAGCGTCTTCTCGAGCGCGTGGCGGGCGGGCTGAGGCCGGCACCGCCCGCGGGCGAGCTCGACGCACTCACCGAACGGGAGCGGGAGGTGCTCGCCCTCGTCGGGCAAGGCCTCACCAACGGCGAGATCGGCGAGAAGCTCTTTCTGAGCCCGCTGACGGCGAAGACCCACGTGTCGCGCATCATGACCAAACTCGACGCCCGGGACCGTGTTCACCTCGTCGTGGTGGCTTACGAGAGCGGTCTCGTGCAGCCGGGATGGCAGTAGCCGGGTCGAACTGCTCCCGGCGGAGTACGGCAGATCACTCCGGCCGGCGGATTCGCGACGAGCCTCATCCGAGGAGGCTGATGGTGACGGTTCGCGGAGAGAGCGGACCGCGCTCACCGATTGGACCCATCATGCTCAGCACACTCGCCGCAGCGACCGTCGCCGCCCACTGGGGCGGCCCATGGGGACCCGGCTTCGGCTGGCTCTTCCTCCTGATCCCGCTGTTCTGGATCGCCGTCTTCGTTCTGATCTTCACGTTCGCCGGTCGTCGCTGGCGTCGAGCGGCCGCCGCGCGCGGCGGCTATGGACCCGGGTTCGGTCCGGGCTACGGCCACGGCTGGAACGGCGGTAACCCCACTCGCGCCGCCGAGACCACGCTCGCCGAGCGCTTCGCTCAGGGCGACATCGACGAGGTCGAGTATCGGGCCCGCCTCGAAGTCCTGCGGGCCAATCGCCAGAACGAAGCCTGACCGGTAGGCTCTTTCGGGCCGTTGCCCCCGCGACGGCCCGAAAGGAACACCATGAACGACCTGTCGACAGCAGACGCCCGCGCCCTCGTTCTGCAACTGACCGTCGCCGGCGGGGTCCTCCTCGTCGTCGTCGTCGTTCTGCTGGTGCTCTGGCTGCGCGCCCGCGCCGGCTTCCGCCGGTTGAAGCACACCCGCGAGGAATCCGAGTGGACGCGGATCGACCGCGAACTCGAACTGGCGGAGCACGCGGGCCGGTTCCGCATCATCCGGGAGCTGCAGGATGTGGCCGTGCAGGCGGTGACCCGTCTCGTCAGCGAAGCGCAGGGCATCCGGTACGCCGCAGCCTCCGACCCACAGGCCGCCGCCCGGAGCGCCGGTGCGCTCGAGACGTCGGCCCGCGACGCACTCGCCGATCTGCGTCGCGTGCAATCCGTGGTGCGCGAGGGCGAGTCGGCGTCGATGCCGCAGCCCAGCCTCCATTCGGCGCGCGACCTGTTCCGGGTGATGCGCGACGCGGGCCTCGACGTGACGTTCACCGAAAGCGGTGAGCGCTTCGAGTTGCGGCCGGGCGCCGAGCTCGCCGTCTTCCGCATCCTGCAGGGCTCGCTCGAGAACGCTCTCAAGCACGGCGGGGCGGGAACAGCGGTCAGCGTCGCCTTCTCGTGGACCGGCGAAGGGCTTCAGGTCAGCGTCGACGACGACGGGATCCGTTCGGCCGCCCGCCGTGCGGGCCTCAGTCCCGAGCAGGTCGACCAGGCGACGCAGTACACGATCGACGACGACCTCCGCTCGCTCACCGAGACGTACGACGGCGCCGGACTGACCGAGATGCGGGAGCGCGCGGCGCTCTTCGGCGGCATCCTGAACGCGAACACCGTCCCGGGGGTCGGGTTCTCTGTGTCCGCGGTCTTTCCGGCGCTGCGTTTCCACAACGGCGTGCACGGAGTGAACCTCGGGCGCTGACCGCCCGCATCCGGTCAGTCCTCCAGGTGGTCTTCCCCGGGAAGCCAGCTGAGACCCGGCGCACCCCAGCTGTTCTTGCGAATCGCCTTCTGGGCCTGCTTGCCGAACGGATGCGTCAGCCTGTCCACGTAGAGAACCCCGTCGAGGTGGTCGAACTCGTGCTGGAAGATGCGGGCGAGCCACCCGTCGGCGCGAACCTCGAACGGCTTGCCCTCCAGATCGACGGCCTCGAGGATGGCGCGCTGCGACCGGCGCAGCGGAAAACGCTCACCGGGAACGGACAGGCAGCCCTCCGACTCCTCGTCTTCGTCCAGCTCGTCGACGGAAGCCGGGCTGATCCACAGCACCGGGTTGATGGCCACACCGCGATGGAGCACATCGTCGTCATCCGTCCAGCCGTACACGAAGAGACGCAGCGGCTCGCCGACCTGCGGACCGGCGAGGCCGACGCCGGGCGCAGCATCCATCGTCTCGAACATGTTCTCGACCAGAGTGCGCAGCTCAGGGCCGAACTCTGTGACGACGGCTGCGGGGGAGTGGAGGACGGGGTCTCCGGTGATCCGGATGGGGAGGACGGCCATTCGACAAGAATATCGGAGTGAAACTGGGTAGGGTCGTGGGGTGAGTACGGTACTGATGGATGTGACGCAGGACATCGCCCTGCAGCCCAAGGCGTTCCTGGGCATCCCCATCGCACTCATCGGCGCCTGCTTCCTCTCCATCGGCGCGCAGCTGCAGCATCACGGCGTCGCCAAGGTCGAGGCCAGTACGCAGCAGGCCAGCTCGGGCCTCAGCCTCTCGCAGCTCGGGCGCCTTCTCGCGAGGCCCTCCTGGGTGGTCGGCACCGTCATGCTCGGCCTCGCCATCGTCTTCCAGCTGGTCAGCCTGACCCTCGCGCCGATCATCGTGGTGCAGCCGCTCGGCGCGATCGCCCTGGTCGTCACGGCCATCCTGAACGCGCGCGTCAGCCGGGTGAAGCTCAACCGGCCGTCGGTCATCGCCATCTGTCTCTGCGTCGGCGGCGTCGGCGCGTTCGCCATCCTCGCCGCGTTCACAGCCAGAGACACGCCGGTGACCACGAGGGCTCTGATCGAGATCCTGATCATCCTCGCCGTGGTGCTCATCGCGTTCGCGGTGTTCTTCTACTTCTTCCGCTCGAAGTTCAAGGCGCTCATCTACGTGGTCGGCGCCGGCATCCTCTACGGATTCGTCGCAACACTCGCGAAGGTCGCCATCGCGCGCATCAGCAACGCCGACTGGGACTGGCTGCTGGTGCTCTGCATCCTCGCGCTGCTCGCCGCCGCCGGCCTCGGGGCGTACTTCGTTCAGAACGCGTACTCCTCCGGCCCGCCCGACCTCGTGATCGCCGGGCTGACCGTGATCGACCCGCTGGTCGCGGTGACCATCGGCATCGTGATCCTCGACGAGGCCGCGCAGGCGCCCTGGTGGGCGATGGTGGGCTACGTCCTCACGGGAGCGGTGGCGGTCTACGGCGTCTTCCAGCTCGCCAGACACCATCCGCAGAACTCCGAAGCTCTGCTATCCGCCGCGCCGTCAGTGGCCGCGGTTTCCGACACTTCCACCGATTCCGGCTTAGACTAAGCGACTGAATCAGCCGGTCGGGCTCCGTCCGGCCGCGCGAGACCATCGCCGGATTCATCGTCCCGGCCCAAAACTGTAGGGATTCACCACGTGCCCGATTCGAGCGGACCGCTAAGCAACACGCCCGCCCAGCAGGCAGGCGCCGCGAAGAAGCCCCTGACCGTCCTCATCGGGGCGGACACCTTCGCGCCCGACGTCAACGGAGCCGCGCGCTTCGCCGAGCGGCTCGCCGCCGGTCTCGTCGAGCGCGGCCACGACGTGCACATCATGGCCCCAGCGGCCAGCCGCAAGCACGGCACCTGGGTGGAGGAGCACGAGGGCCAGAAGATGACGGCCCACCGCCTCTACAGCTGGCGCTGGTATCCGCACGACTGGCTGCGCTTCGCCATGCCGTGGCGCATCAAGCAGAACAGCGCCCGGGTGATCGACGAGGTCAAGCCGGATGTCGTGCACTTCCAGTCCCACATCGTCGTCGGTCGGGGCCTCTCCATCGAGGCTGAGAAGCGCGGCATCCGCATCATCGGCACGAACCACTTCATGCCCGAGAACATGCTCGAGTTCACGATGATCCCGAAGGGCACCCAGGAATGGGCCATCGGGCTCGCCTGGAAGGCCGCGAAGCGAACGTTCGGGCGCGCCGAGGCCGTCACCACGCCGACCCTGAAGGCCGCGCAGTTCCTGGAGAAGTTCACCGGCCTCCGCGGTGTGCACGCGATCTCGTGCGGTATCGACGCCTCCAACTACACGCCCGACTTCACGCCGCGCACCGAGAACCGCATCCTCTTCGTCGGCCGCGTGACGGGTGAGAAGCAGATCGATGTTCTGCTGAACGCCATCAAGCTGCTCCCCGCCGACCTCGACACCAAGCTCGAGATCGTGGGAGGCGGCGACCAGCTGAAGAACCTGCAGCACCTCGCGGAGACCCTGGGCATCGCCGATCGTGTCACGTTCGCGGGCTACGTCACCGACGCCGAGTTGCGTGAGGCGTACACCCGAGCGTCGATCTTCGCGATGCCGTCGATCGCCGAGCTGCAGTCCATCGCGACGATGGAGGCCATGGCCTCGGCGCTGCCGGTGGTCGCCGCGAACGCGATGGCGCTTCCGCACCTCGTACACGACGGCGAGAACGGCTCCCTCTTCGAGCCGGGCAACGCGGAAGACATGGCGGCGCGCCTCGAGCACATCCTGCGGCTGCCGCAAGAGCAGCTCGACGTGCTCAAGAACGCGTCGCTGCGCATCGTCGCGGCACACGACATCCAGCGCACGATCAGCACGTTCGAAAGCCTGTATCGTGGTGAGCCGGTGGCCGACCCGGTGACGGATGCGGCCCCACCGGTGTCGACGTCCGAGTGACGTCGCACACGGGGCGGTAGCTCAGCTGGTTAGAGCATCGGACTCATAATCCGCCGGTCACGGGTTCAAGTCCCGTCCGCCCTACCTACAGAGGACTCCACCTAGTGGGAGTCGGGCACGGCAGGGTTGTGGCCGCGTGTGGAAAGTCGGTGTTCTGGGGCGGCGCGCCGAGTGGACATCCGGCGCGACGGACTTTTCGCGCGGGATCGCGGGGAATACCGACGCGGTGATGGGGCGGCCGCTAGGCTCGCAGGCATGAGCGCAGCAACCGCCCGGCCGGCCAGGGTCACGTTCATCGCCGTTCTGACCTGGATTCAGGCGCTCCTGAACCTCATCAGCGGCATCGGCCTGCTGGTGTTCCAGAACGATCCGTCGTTGCGGGTACAGTTCGGCGGTTCCGCCGGTGTCATCATCACGGGCATCCTGCTGATCGTGATCGCGCTCGTCACCTTCTCGGTGGCACGCGGACTGCTGCGGGGGAGCAGCATCGCACGGGCGATCGTGACCCTTGTGCAGCTGCTGGCGATCGCTTCGACGGTCTACACGGCGATCCTGCTCCCGAACCAGCTCGTCGGTGCGGCCATCAGCGCCGCGATCTCGCTGATCATCATCGTCATGCTGTGGTCGGGCCGCGCCGCCGAGTTCTTCCGCTCCTAGGCGCTCGACCCGCCCCAGAGGGGTCCCGACACGCCGTCAGGAGGCACACCCAGACGGCGTGTCGGGACCCCTCG
>NZ_JBHVYL010000048.1:0-21561 GCF_042880955.1 Leifsonia sp. NPDC058292 | reverse complement strand
CCGCGTAGCGAAGAGCCCCCGTCGTTTCGACGGGGGCTCTTCGCGTTGTGCGCTCAGCCGCGCCCGCGGGCGCTGACGATGCGAATCATCCGTTCGAGGGCGAAGACCGGGTCGCGGCCGCCGCCTTTCACGTTGGCGTCGGTCTCGGCGAGCACTTCTATGCACCGCCCGAGACCCTCTTCCGTCCACCCTTGCAGATCGCGACGAGCTCTGTCGACCTGCCAGGGCGCGAGCCCGAACTGCTGAGCGAGCTGACCCGACCCGCCACGGGCGCCGGACAACTTCGCCATCGTTCTGATCTTGCTGGCGAACGCGGCGACCATCGGCACCGGGTCTGCCCCGGAGGCGAGTGCGTGACGCATCGTGACCAGCGCATCACCGTGGCGACCGGCGATCGCGGCGTCCGCGACCTGGAAGGCGTTCGTCTCGACGCGACCGCCGTAGTACTTGTCGACCGTCGCCTCCGTGATCTCGGCTGCGGTGTCGGAGATGAGTTGCTGGCAGGCGCCCGCGAGTTCTGCCAGGTCGTCGGCGAAAGCCGATGTGACCGCGCGCAACGCGCCGGCCGTGATCTTCTTGCCCGCCGCCTTGAACTCCGCCGCCGCGAAATCGTATTTGTCGGAGTCACGCTTGAGCTCGGTGCAGATCACCTCGATTCCGCCACCTTGCCCCGCGCGGATGGCGTCGAGAAGCTTCTTGCCCCGCACGCCCCCGGCGTGACGCAGCACGACGACCGTTCCGTCGGCCGTCGACCTCAGGTAGTCGAGCATCTCGGCGAGGAAGACGTCGTTGCACTTCTCGACCGCGTCGACCCTGATCAGTCGCGGCTCCCCGAACAGGGAGGGGCTCGCGAGCGTGAGCAACTCCCCCGGCGCGTAGTCGTTCGCCGCGAGATCGCTGATCTCCAGACTCGGGTCTTCCCCCTTGAGGCTCTCGCGCAGGATGCGGATCGAGCGATCAGCCAGGAACCCTTCTGTGCCCGACACCAGCACCACCGGCGCCGATCTGATCTGGTTCCAGGCGAGCTGCGGGATGGTGGCCGCCGCGCGCTCTGTGCCCGCACCGGCCTTACTGCTGGTTCTTGCCGCCACTTTCCTCCTCGGTCTGATCCAGCATACGGGCGACCTCCGTCATCCCCGGAACCGGCCTCGTCCGTCGAGTTTGCACCGGTCGAGGATCGTTCGCTCCAGACGCCGACCGCTCCGGCGTGCGTGCCCGGCGAGAGCACGACGAGGCCCTGCCGGTCGGTGCGCTCGACCGCCGTTCCGCTGCGCCCGAGCATCGTCAGGGCACTCGCCGTGGGGTGCCCGTACCCGTTGTCCGCGCCGACCGACACGACACCGACCGCGGCGTGAAGCCGCGCGTAAAGCCGTTCGCTCTGATCGGCGGAGCCGTGGTGCGCGACCTTCACCACATCGACGGGTGCGACGCCGCCCTGGGCCAACAGCGCGTCTTGCGCGTCTTCTCCCAGATCGCCCAGAAAGATCGAACGCAGCCCTTTTCCGTTGAACTCGACGACGACGCTTCCTTCGTTCCCGGTTGGTCCCGACTGGCCGGGGTCGGCCGCCGGTGGCCAGAGGATGCGCCAGCCGAGTGCACCGAGCGCTCCGGTCGTCCCGGCCCGGCCTAGAGTGATCGGTATCCCGGCCGCCCGCAACGCTGTCAGTGTCGCCTCATCCGCATCCCGCGATGTCTCCCCGACGATGACCCGCTCGGCAAGGCCGCTCACAGCGGCCACGCCGCCGACGTGGTCTGCGTCGTAGTGGGTCAGCACGAGCAGGTCGATGCGGTCGACTCCGAGCCGCTGGAGGCAGGCGGTGACCCGTTCGGCATAGCGTCCCGTGTCGATCATCGCGACCTTGTCGCCGTCGCGCACGAGCAGCGCGTCTCCCTGCCCCACATCGCACGCCGCGATCTGCCAGTCGTCCGGGATCGCGAGCGAGCGCCCGACGGTGCCTCCGCCGAGACTCCCGACATAGGCGCCGGCTCCGGCGATGAGGCAGGCGGTCGTCGCGGCAACGGCGAGACCCCGTCTGCGCTCCGCCGATCCGGTGACGCGGCGTCGGCGCCCAGCCGAGACGGCGACGACGAAGATCCCGACCACGGCAGCGGCGAACAGCGCCACGCCAACGGGGCCGTGCGGCCAGGGCAACGCGCTCGACGGCAGACCGCTCGCCCAGCGGGCGATCGCCGCGATCCACGAGGAGGGGAGCCACGCCAGCCACACGAGCGCCTGGCCCACCACCGGGGCGATCGGAAGCAGCAGGCACGCGGCCAGCCCCAGCGCCGTGGCGATGGGAGCCGCCGGATCTGCGAGAAGGTTCGCCGGGACCCCGTAGAGCGGAAGGCTCGGTGCGAGCATCAGGAGCACGGGCTGACAGGCCAGTTGAGCGGCAGACGGGATCGCGATGAGAAGAGCGAGGCTCCGGGGCAGCCAGCGCGCGAGCACACGGGCCAACGGCTTCGCAAGCACCAGAAGGCCGGCGGTGGCGAGAACCGAGAGCGCGAACCCATAATCCCGCGCCTGCCACGGATCGTGGAGCAGGAGAGCGAGCACGGCGATTGCGAGCACCGGGACACCGCCGGCAGGGCGCCCTCGCGCCACGGCGATGAGCACCACCACGGCCATCGCCGCCGCCCTCACGACACTCGCGCCGGGGGTGACGAGCACGACGAACCCGAGGAGGGCGACGAGCGCCACGACGACTCTCGTGCGTCGCCCGAGCCCGGCAGCGGCGCAGCCGACGAAGACGAGTCCGGTCACCAGGGCACAGTTGGCTCCGGAAACGGCAGTGAGGTGGCTCAGCGCGCTCGCCTTCATCGCCTCGTCGAGCTCCTGCCCGACGCGGGTGACGTCGCCGATGGACAACCCGGGAAGGAGGGCTCCGCCGTCTCCCGGCGTCATCGCCGCCGCGGCCGACAGGCCTGCTCGCAGCGGCGCCGTCCAAGCGAGCCACGGCGGAGGCTCGGCCGCGAGCCGCAGATCGTCGCCGGCCATCACGAGATACGGGGTCGACGACCCCGGTTCGGCGGCCCGCACTCCCCCGGTCAGCTCGACCGTCGAACCGAACGTGACCGCACGCGCGCGGGCCGCCGACAGCGACACGATCACGGTGACCGGGGCATCCAGTCTCTGCCGCTCGTCGCCGGCACCGCTCGCCGTGGCGGTGCCCCGCCACATCCAGCGCTCACCGCCCCCGAAGCCCGACGCGATCTCCTGCGGTGCGGAGTCGGTGCGCACGCTCAGCCGCATCCGCTCGCCGCTCTGTGTCGCGGACTCCAGGTCGGCCGGCGTGCGCCGCCCCAGGTCGGCGCTGACGACCGTCAATGCCAGTGCGACTCCCACCAGCGACAGGATTCCCACCGTCCAGCCGGCACGCATCATCCGACCCGGCCCGCCCGTCGACGGCGGCCGGCGACGCGATGTCCGCCGTTGTCCTCCGGTCACAGCCCGTCGCCTCGACCGTCGACGAAGCGCCACGAGCGCGACGAGCGCCGCGGTCGTGCTCGCAGCAAGCAGCCAGGCGCCGAGCGCCAGGCCGGCCGCCACCTCGGGCACACCAACGACCAGCGCACAACTCAGCCAGGTCACCGCTGCGGGGATCGCGAGACGGAGGTCGACCATCACACCGTGATCCGGTCTTTGAATCCGTCGAAGATCTTCTGCCCGATTCCGCTGACTTTCATGAGGTCTGCGACGCTGGCGAACCGGCCGTTCGCCGCGCGCCAGTCGAGGATGCGTGTCGCAAGCGCCGGGCCGATGCCTTGGAGGGACTCCAGCTGCTCCTGGGTCGCCGTGTTCAGGTTCACGACCGCCCCCTCGCCGCCCGGCGGAGCGCCGCCCGGCGGAGCTCCGCCCGCCGCTGCCGCGGGCGGTGCGATGACCTCGCCCACCCGCGGCACGACGAGCTGCTCCCCGTCTGTGATCGCGCGGGCCAGGTTGATGCCTGCGGGCTCGGCGTCGTCGGTGAGGCCGCCCGCCGCGGCCACGGCATCGACTACGCGCGCGCCTGCCCCCAACGAGACGAGCCCCGGCTTCTTCACCGCTCCGAGAACGTGCACGAGAAGCCCGCCGGCAGGCTCGGGCGACGTCTCCGCGCCGGACGGCGCGAACGGCGACGCCGACGCGCTCGCACCGGACGCCGCGATCTCTGTCGACGCTCCGCCGCTCCCGAGTGCGCTGATGACGATCGCCACAGCCATCGCCGCGATCAGAATGACCACGCCCGCTCCGATGCCCACCCGCACCCGCGTGGAACGAGGGGCTATGACGTCGTCGAGGCCGTCAGCGTTGTCGAGATCCTCCCGCTGGAGGGGCACGCCGGCTCCCGCGGCCCCACTCGTGACCGGCTCTCCGTCCGCCCGCTCGGCCTCGTCTCCCGCTCGGTGTCGCATCCCCCAACGCTAGGAAAGTCGCGCCACGGGCGACGCGGCACGAGACTCATCCGTGGAAAGACCGGCGGCGGTCCTCCCTGTGGAGAACCGCCGCCGGTCGTCGCGCAGCGGGCCGAGTGCCCGCACGCGTCAGACTAAGCCTTGGGCCGCGTCGCGATGTTGACGAGCCGGGGCGCGCGAACGATCACGTTGACGATCTCACGATCGGCGATCGAGCGCTTCACCGCCTCCGAGGAACGCCCGAGCTTCTCGAGGTCTTCCGACGAGATCTTCGGTGAGACCTCCAGGCGATCGCGTACCTTGCCGTCGACCTGCACGACGGCCGTCACCGACTCCTCGATCAACAGCGTCGGGTCGGCCTTGCGCCACTGCGCCAGCGCGACCGACGGCTCGTAGCCGAGCATCGACCACATCTCCTCCGCCACATACGGGGCGAAGAGGTTGAGGGCCATGGCCGTGACCTCTGCGGCTTCGCGCACAGCGGGATCGGCTGCGCCGGCACCGGTGTCGATCGTCTTGCGGGTCGCGTTCACCAGCTCCATCAGGCGGGCGACCACCACGTTGAACTTGAACGCTTCGACGAGTCCGGGCGCATCTGCCAGGAATCGGTGGGTGACGCGGCGCAGCGCCGGGTCGCCGTTCTTCCACAGCACATCCGGGGTGCTCGACACGTCGTTGGCCACGCGCCAGGCACGGGCCAGGAACTTCGCGCTGCCCGCCGGCGACACATCCGCCCAGTCGATGTCGTCTTCCGGCGGTCCGGCGAACGACATGGTGAGGCGAACCGCGTCGACACCGTGCTCGTCCAGCTGCTCGGACAGTTTGACGATGTTTCCGCGCGATTTGCTCATGGCGGAGCCCTCCATCAGCACCATCCCCTGATTGAGCAGCGCGGTGAACGGCTCGGTGAAGCTCAGGTAGCCCAGGTCGAACAGCACCTTGGTGATGAAGCGCGAGTAGAGCAGGTGCAGGATGGCGTGGGTCACGCCACCGACGTACTGGTCGACGGGAGCCCACTTCTCAGCCTGCGCCGGGTCGAAAGCCTGCGTGTCGTCGCCGACGGACAGGAAGCGCAGGAAGTACCAGGAGCTGTCGACGAAGGTGTCCATCGTGTCGGTGTCGCGCTTGGCCGCGCCACCGCACGACGGGCAGGCCACGTTCACCCAGTCGGAGGCGGCACCCAGCGGGCTGGTTCCCTTGGGCTGCAGATCGAGGCCTTCGGCCGGTGGCAGCAGCACCGGCAGGTCGGCCTCGGGCACCGGCACCTCGCCGCACTTCTCGCAGTGGATGATCGGGATGGGCGTTCCCCAGTAGCGCTGGCGCGAGATCAGCCAGTCGCGCAACCGGAAGTTCTTCGCGGGCGCACCCAGGCCACCACCCTGCAGCGCCTCGGTGACCCGACGGATGGCGTTCGACTTGCTCAGTCCGTCGAACGGCCCCGAGTTGATCAAGCGCCCTTCGCCGTTCAAAGCGATGCCGGTCTCGGAGGGGTTCTGCAACGGCAGCTCGTCGGGCAGGATCGGCTCGCCGGTCTCCGGGTCGGTGTGGATCACCGGGATGGCGCCCGTCACCGGCTGGTTCGTGTCGACGACGACGCGCACGGGCAGGTCGAACGCCCGGGCGAAGTCGAGGTCGCGCTGGTCGTGTGCGGGAACGGCCATGATCGCGCCCGTACCGTAGTCGCTGAGCACGTAGTCGGCGGCCCAGATCGGCAGCTTCTCGCCGGTCAGCGGGTTGATGGCGTGCCGCTCCAGGAAGACGCCGGTCTTCTCGCGCTCGCTGCTCAGGCGGTCCATCTCGGTGGTACCGCGCACCGTCTCCAGGTACTCGTCGAACCGCGCCTTCACTTCCGGCCGTGCGTCCGCGACCAGGTCGGCGGCCAGGTCGGAGTCGGGAGCGACCACCATGAACGTCACGCCGTAGAGGGTGTCGGGACGGGTCGTGTACACCGTCACGGGCTCATCCCGGCCCTCGATCACGAAATTGACGTCTGCGCCGGTCGAACGGCCGATCCAGTTGCGCTGCATGCTGATGACCTTGGAAGGCCAGGCGCCCTCCAGCTGGTTCAGATCGTCGAGCAGCCGGTCACCGTAGTCGGTGATACGGAAGTACCACTGCGTCAGCTTCTTCTTGGTGACCAGGTTGTCGCAGCGCTCGCAGCGTCCGTTGACCACCTGCTCGTTCGCCAGGACGGTCTGGTCGAAGGGGCACCAGTTCACCGAGCTCGCCTTGCGGTAGGCCAGGCCCTTCTCGTAGAGCTTCAGGAACAGCCACTGGTTCCAGCGGTAGTAGTCGGGGCTGCTCGTCTGCAGCACGCGATCCCAGTCGAAACTGGGCGCGTAGCGGCGCATGCTGGCCTTCTGCTGGGCGATGTTGTCGTTCGTCCAGCCGTTCGGGTCGAGCCCGCGCTTGATCGCCGCGTTCTCCGCCGGCAGGCCGAAGGAGTCCCACCCGATCGGGTGCAGCACGTTGAAGCCCTGCTGGCGCCAGTAGCGCGCGATCACGTCACCCAGGGCATACGCCTCCGCGTGCCCCATGTGCAGGTCGCCGGACGGGTACGGGAACATGTCGAGCACGTATTTACGAGGTCGCTTATCGGCCGGGTCGCTCGTCGCGAAGGGCTTCAGCTCTTCCCAGATCGGCAGCCACTTGCTCTGGATGGCGGCGAAGTCGTACTGCGCGCCGTCGACCGGCGCGCTCGCGGGATCGTGCTCTCGTGTCACGGGACTCTCATTCGTTGTGATCCGCCCGGCCGATCGTCGCCGGGTGCAAAGACGGGGGAAAGCGCTCGTTTCGAACACATTTCGTCTCCAACAGTACTAAACGTTCGAGCGGCCCGATCCGTTCCCGTCGGCGCTCAGTCCGGCCGCCGCGAGCAGCGCCGCCGCTTTGACCGCGACCTCCTCCACCTCTTCCTCCGGAACGCTGGACGCCGTGATCCCGCCACCGGCTCCGATGCTCAGCCGGCCGGGCTTCACCACCACGCTCCGGATGACCATCGCGAGGTCGGCCGCACCATCGAGGCCGAAGTATCCGAAGCATCCCGCGTACACGCCGCGCGGCCCTGCTTCGAGCCGATTGAGGATGCGCATCGCACTCAGTTTCGGCGCTCCCGTCATCGAGCCGGCCGGAAAGCACGCGGCCACGGCATCGAGGGCGCCGAGCCCGGCCAGCAGCCTGCCTTCGACCGTGCTGACCAGCTGGTGCACCTGTGGGTAGCTCTCGACGGCCAGCAGGTGGTTCACCTCCACCGAGCCCACCTCGCACACCCGCCCCAGATCGTTGCGCATGAGGTCGACGATCATGACGTTCTCGGCGCGTTCCTTCTCGCTCGCCTCGAGTTCGGCGCGCAAGTCCAGATCGCGCGTCAGGGTGGCTCCGCGCGGACGCGTGCCCTTGATCGGCTTCGTCTGAACCCGTCCCTCCGCGGTGACGGCGAGAAACCGCTCGGGCGAGGAGCTGACGAGTGCGGTGTCGCCGATCCGCACGAACCCGGCATGGTGCGCCGGGCTCGCCGCGCGCAGTCTCAGGTGGACGGCCAGCGCATCCCTGTCGACCGAAGCGCTCGCTTCGTCGGTCAGGCACAGCTGATAGGCATCGCCGCGCTTGATGGACTCCTGGCACTCCGCGATCAGGCCGAGGTACTCGTCGGGGCCGTGCCTCCAGTGCGCGGGGGCCGGATGCTCGAACGGACCCGCGTGAGCGCTCCGGTGGCGTTCGGCGGCTCCGGATGCGGTCGACAGCCCGGCGCGCACCTCCGCCGCCCACGCCTCGAGGTCGGTGTCGACGGCGTCGCCCTCGCAGCCGTCGCCCGCGATGAGCTCGACAGTGCGACGCTCGTGGTCGAAGACGAGCGCGCGGGAGACGAACAGCATCGACGCGTCCCGGGTCTCGGCCTGTTCGATCGGAACGTTCCACTCGGCAGCGCCGCTCTCGTAGCCGAGCCAGCCGACCCAGCCCAGCGCGAACGACGGCTCGGGATGCAACGGGGCCAGCCGTGGCCGCTCAGCGAGGTCCGCTCGCAGGAAGTCGAGCATCGTGCCGCCGACGATGCGCTTGCCGTGGGGCGTCTCGACGCGCACCTGCGCGTCGAGCACCGACGACGTCGCGACGACGTCTCCGGTGGCGAGATAGCTGCGCCCGGCAACGGCATCCGCGCCGGAGTCCAGCCACACGGCCGCCGGCGCGTCGGCGAACAGAGCGACGAAGGCATCGGCCGGGTCGAGCCAGCCGTCGACCGGGAACCTGCGGAGTCGGGCAGCCACCTGCATTAGCCTAGGCGAATGAACGCGAGCAGCACCCTCTTCGTCTGGCAGGAGGGCGCACTCGCCACTGTGGAGACCTGCGAGGTCGCCGAAACGACTCTGGAGGCGGCCGATTCCTTCCTCGTCGCCGGCGGTTCGGCGCTGGCCGTCCGCCTGCACCGGTCCCGGTTCCGTGAGGCGGCGTTCGAACGCGGCTGGCGGGAGCGTGAGGGATTCGACGCCTTCTGGGACGCGTCGATCGCGCTGATTCCGCGAGACGGCGACTGGTTTCCCCGGTTCGAGCTGGTGACCTCCCGCGACTCGCCGCGGCTGCGTTTCCGCTTGCGCAGCGCTCCTGAACTCTCCGATTCGGTCGTGCTCGCGACGGCGAAGGGCGACCCGCGCACGGTGCCGCATCTGAAGGGACCCGACCTGCCCGCGATGAGCCGGCTCCGTCAGGAGGCGCAGAAGACCGGCGCGGGCGAAGCCGTCATCCTCGATGGCGGTCACGTCACCGACGGCGCGTCGACGGCGCTGCTCTGGTGGCGCGGCGGCGAACTCTTCACCCCTCCGCTCAACCTCCCGCGGGTCGACAGTGTGGCCGCCCGCACCGTGCGAGGCGTCGCCGCGGCACTCGGCGTTCCCGTCGACGAGGAGGAGGTGTCTCCGTCGCAACTGGAGGGCACCGTGGTGTGGGCGGTCAACGCGCTGCACGGCATCCGTGCCGTGCCTGCCTGGGTGAACGGGCCACGACTCGAGCAGGATGCGGCGCGCACAGCCGCCTGGCGCGCTCGCCTCGCGGCGCTCGCCCGGCCGCTCTGAACCGCGGCCCCTGTCCGCTCGCCCGGCCTCTTCAGCCTCAGCCCGCCAGGCGACCGTCTTCCAGCACGACTCGTCGCGTGATCAGGTCGTCGGCGACGGGCGTGTGCGAGATCAGCAGAACCGTGCGGCCGTCTTCGGCCGCGGTCGACAGGATGTCCCGCACCACCCGGTCGGCGACCTCGGCGTCGACGTTGGCCGTCGGCTCGTCGACGACGAGCACCGGGAACCCGGCCAGGACCGCTCGCGCCAACGCGATCCGCTGCGCCTGACCGCCGGAGACGAGGCTCCCGCGCTCACCCACTCGGGCGTCCAGGCCTCCACGCTCCCCCACCCACTCCGACAGCCCGACCCGAGCGAGAACCGCAAGCAGGTCGTCGTCGCTCGCGGACGGCCGCGCGAACAGCAGGTTCTGCCGCACATCCGAGTCGAACAGGTACGGCTGTTGCTCGCAGAGTCCGATCACGCGGCGAACGTCGTCTTGCGCGAGCTCGTTCGCCTCAGTGCCTCCGATCGTGAACTCTCCCTCGTAGTCGATGAACCGGGTGAGCACGTGCGCCAGGGCGGTCTTGCCCGATCCCGTCGGGCCCGCGAGCAGAACCCGTTCCCCCGGTGAGAGTCGCAGGTCGACTCCCGTCAGCACCTCGGAGCCCGCGCCGGGCCAGCGGGCGTTCACGGAACGAAGCTCCACCGCGGGCACACCTTCGAGGGAGAGTTCGCTGAGCCGTTCGCGATCGACGGGGATTCCCGCCGGCGGCCGAGTCGGGGCTGCGGCGGCGAGACGGGTCGCACTGGCGACGACCTGCCGGCGTGCGCCGAGCGCGAGGGGCACCATCCCGAACACCTCGAAGACCGCGAGGGGCAGCAGGGCGAGCACCGCGAGGGACGGCGCGTCCAGGCGTCCCGCAGTCAGCGCGGGGATGCCCGCGAGCAGCGCGAGTGTCGTCGCACCGCCCGCGAGCACGGAGACGACCGCTGCGGTGAGCCCTGCGCCGATCGCTCGCGAGCGCACAGCGGACGTCAGTCGTTCACTCGCCTCCGCCACCCGTCGCTGCGCCCGCGGGAGGGCATCGAACGCGGTGAGCACGTCGAGATTCGTCGTGAGGTCGAGGATGGCGTCGTTCAGTCGCGCGCGCAGGGGCGCTATCCCGCGCTCGGCACGGCCGGACACCCTGCTGTTGATCAGGCTCCCCAGCCCGAACGCCAGCACGAGCGAGACGAGCAGCGCGACTCCGGCCTCCGGCAGGACGAGGAAGGTCGCCACGACGCTGACCGCCGCGACGAGCCCCGAGGTGACCAAGGGCTGCACGACGCGGAGGGAGTGGTTCTGCAGCTCGTCGACGTCGTCGGCGAGACCCGAGAGAAGGTCGCCGCGTCTCGTGTCGCCGAGACCGTCAGGGGCGAGCGGAACAAGCCTCGTGAACAGCTCGGACCGGATCACCGCCAGCTGCCGGAACGCGGCGTCATGTCCGGCCAAGCGCTCCAGGTAGCGGAAGAAGGCACGACCCAGGGCGAACGCTCGAACACCGACGACGGCCAGGGAGATGTACATCAGCGCCGGCTGCTCGGAGGCCCTCGTGATCAGCCACGCGGAGCAGGCGAGAAGTGCGACGGCGCTGCCGGCGCTCAGCGCCCCGAGAGCGATGGCGCCCCAGAGACGCCGGGCGGGCGGCAGCGCGAGCCGCAGGATGCGACGCACCTCAGCGGGTTCAGCCGACACGGGACAGCACCTCCCAGGTCAGGACGTCGTCAGCGGCGGCGACGACCGCCGGCCGATGACTGATCACCAGCACGGAGACGCCCTCAGCCGACACCGCTCGCAGCGAGGAGATCACCTGCGCCTCCGTCGTGCCGTCGAGAGCGGACGTCGGCTCGTCGAGCAGAAGCACACCGCACCCGCATGATCGCAACCGATACAGCGCTCGCGCCAGCGACACCCGTTGTGCCTGGCCGCCAGAGAGGCCCGTCCCGCCGACGCCGAGAACCAGCTCGGGCGCAATCTCCGACGCGGCGGCCTCCCGCAGCGCCCTCTCGACGAGCTCGGCATCCGGCAGCTCGTCACCCAGCGCTACATTGGTCGCGACCGTTCCCGCGATCAGGCCGGGCTCCTGTCCCGCCCAGGCGATGGCGGCACGACGCGTCTGCCCCTCGTGCGCATGCCCCGCGCCGATCCGGCCGCTGAACGGCACGAATCCCAGCGCGGCCGCGGCGAGGCTGGACTTGCCGGCGCCGCTCGGCGCGCTGAGCGCCGTGAACCGTCCGGGATGCGCCTCGGCGCTGAACCCGTCGACGACCACCCGGTCGCCGTACCGGATGGTCACGTCATCGAACACCAGGCCGGAAGCCGTTGCCGAGCCGTCCGTCCCCGCCGTTCCGTGCAGCGATGTGGACGACGCGGGCTCGGCCGGCAGCGCACGCGCGTCGTCGAGAATGGCGAAAGCGCTCTGCGAAGCCTCGATCCCTTCCGTCGCGGCGTGATAGCTAGCGCCGACGTTGCGAAGCGGCAGGAACGCCTCCGGCGCCAGCAGCAGCACGAAGAGCCCGACCGAGAGGTCGAGCTGGCCGTTCAGCAGCCGGAGGCCGATGGCCACGGCCACGAGCGCCACCGAGAGACTTGCCGCGAGTTCCAGCACGAAGCCCGACAGGAACGACATCCGCAGCACCCGCATCGTGTGCGATCGATAGTCTGCGCTCACCTGACGGATGTGCGCGGACTGCCGATGCTGGCGTCCGAACAGTTTGAGCGTCGACAAGCCGTCGACGACGTCGAGGAAGCCCCGCGAGAGCGTCGAGAGTGCTGACCATTGCCGCGCCTGGGCGGCCTGGGTCGCCCAGCCGACCAGCACCATGAAGAGCGGGATGAGCGGCAGTGTGATGAGCACGATGATGCCGCTCGTCGGGTCTTGCCAGAAGATCGTGACGAGCAGCACCGGTGTGGCGATGGCGGTCAGGATGAGCTGCGGCAGGTATTTCGTGAAGTACCCGTCCAGCGCGTCGAGCCCTCGGCCGATCGTGAGTGTCACATCCGCTGTGCTGCGGGTGCTGAGCCACGAAGGGCCGAGCCGTCCGATGGCGCCGGTCAGGGCATCCCGCAACTGGCCGATGACCGTCGCGCCCCCTCGTGCCGCGTTCGCCTCCGACGACCACGAGACCGCGCCCCGAACGAGGATCACGACGACGAGCGTCGCGAACGGGCCGCTCAGGGCCGCGACCCCGTCACCGGCCAGCGCGCGGACGATGAGCTGCGTCACCGACCACGAGAAGGCGATGACGGATGCGGTCTGCAGCACCGCGAGGACGCCGCCGACGGCGAGCGTCGACCGCGCCGCCGAGGCGTAACGGAGAAGTCGGGGGTCGAGGGGGCGCATCGGTCAGGCGGCGACGGGCGCCGGCTCGTCTTCCGGGATGCTCGCTCGGGTCACGCGCTTGCGGAAGATCCAGTAGGTCCAGCCCTGATAGAGCAGGATCAGCGGCAGGAAGATCGCCGCCACCCAGGTCATCACCGTGAGCGTCGTCTCCGTGCTCGAGGCGTTCGCGATGGTCAGGCTGTTCTCCGGGTTGGGCGAAGAGGGCATGACGTTCGGGAACAGCGCCGCGAACAGCGACACCACGGCCAGCGCGATCGTGATCGCCATGAACGCGAACGACCGTCCCTCCTTTCCGCGCAGGTTCGCGACCCACGAGGCGATCAACGCCACGGCGGCGAGCGTCGCGAGGGTCACGAAGACGATCGAGAAGTTCGCGATCGCCGTCCACAGCAGGAAGGTGGCCGCGACCACGATCGCGAGTGCTCCGGACTTCACGGCGAGTTCGCGCGCCCGCTCGCGGATGGGACCGTCGGTCTTCAACGACACGAAGACGACACCGTGGGTGAAGAACAGCAGAAGGGTCGTCAAGCCGCCGAGCAGCCCGTAGACGTTGAGCAGATCGAACAGTGTCCCGGTGTAGTTGTGGTCAGCATCCAAGGCGACACCCTGCACGATGTTCGCGAAGGCGACACCCCAGAGGAAGGCGGGAAGGGCGGAGCCCACGATGATCATGCCGTCGAACCACTTCTTCCACTGCGAGTCGGGGCGCTGGTGCCGGTACTCGAACGACACACCGCGCACGATCAGCGCGAGCAGGATCAGGAGCAGCGCCAGGTAGAACCCGCTGAAAAGCGTCGCGTACCACTCGGGAAAAGCCGCGAACAAGGCGGCCCCACCGACGATGACCCAGGTCTCGTTGAGGTCCCAGACCGGGCCGATGGTGTTGATCATCACGCGACGATCAACCTCGTCCCTGCCCAGGAAGGGAAGCGCCATGCCGACGCCGAAGTCGAAGCCATCGAGCACGAAGTAGCCCACGAAAAAGAAAGCGACGATGCCGAACCAGAGAAGTGCGAGATCCATCGGAGCCTCCTAATAGACCGTCGTCTGGGGAACGTGGTTGCCCTCGTCGTCGACATGTTCTTCGATCGGGGCCGGTCCCTTCTGCGCGGCGCGTTTGATGAGAGAGAATTCGACGACCGCGAGGGCGCCGTAGACGGCGGTGAACGCGATCAGGGAGATCAGGATGGTGAGCCCGGTGACCTCGGGAGAGACACCGTCGGCGGTCTTCATGAGACTGAAGACGATCCACGGCTGCCGGCCCATCTCGGTGAATATCCAGCCGACCGTCATCGCCAGCAGCGAGAGCGGGAACGACCAGATCGCGATCTTCCACACCCAAGCGCGCTTCGGCGAACGACCCTTGCGGGTGATCCACAGGCCGACGATGGCGACGAAGACGTGCAGCATCCCGAGGCCGATCATCCAGCGGAAGGCCCAGTAGGTCACCCAGATGATCGGGGTGTAGTCGCCCGGGCCGTAGATCTGCACGTAGTGCGCCTGCAGATCGTTGATGCCCTCCACCGTTCCATCGAGCGTGTGGGTCGAGAGGAACGACAGAAGATACGGGATGCGGATGGAGAACAATTCGTGCACGCCGTCCGGTGTGCCGAGGGTGAAGATCGAGAACGACGCATCCGCCCCGGTCGAAGTCGTGTAGAGGGCCTCGGCCGCCGCCATCTTCATCGGCTGCGTCTGCACCATGGCGAGACCCAGCTGGTCGCCGCTCAGCACGGTGAGGCCGCCGGCGATCACCATCGACCACAGGCCGAACTTGAGGGCGGGGCGCATCGTGTCGAGGTTCTGCTGCCGCGAGAGGTGCCACGCGGCCACCGTGATGATGAGGCCGGCCGACACCATGAAGCAGGCGAAGATCGTGTGCGGGAACGCTGCGAGAGCGACCTTGTTGGTCAGCACCGCCCAGATGTCCGTCAGTTCTGCGCGCCCACGGTCCACGTTGAGCTTGTAGCCCACCGGGTTCTGCATGAACGCATTGGCGGCGATGATGAAGTAGGCCGAGAGGATGCTGCCCACCGCGACGATCCAGATCGTCGCGAGGTGCAGGCCTCTCGGCAACTTGTCCCATCCGAAGATCCACAGGCCGATGAACGTCGCTTCAAGGAAGAAGGCGAGCAGGCCTTCCAGGGCGAGCGGTGCGCCGAAGACGTCGCCGACGAAGCGGGAGTAGTTGGACCAGTTCATCCCGAACTGGAACTCCTGCACGATGCCCGTGACCACGCCCATCGCGAAGTTGATGAGGAACAGTTTGCCCAAGAAGTGGGTGAGCTGCAGGTAGTGCACCTTGCCGGTGCGATACCAGGCCGTCTGGAAGATCGCCACGGCCGTCACCGTGCCGATCGTGATCGGCACGAAGAGGAAGTGGTAGATCGTCGTCAACCCGAATTGCCACCTTGAGAGAAGCAGCGGGTCCAGCCATTCGTTCACAGCAGTCTCACCAATCGTCAGTTCTACGCTCTGTAGAACCTCTCTTCTACGAAGTGTAGAACATTCTCAGCAATCTCGCGTACCCTGAGGAATGTGGCGAATCTCGGAGACCTGGAACGAGCGGTGATGAACGCTCTGTGGAGCGTCGACACGCCCACCTCCGCCAACGACCTGCGCGACAAGCTCACCGCGAGCCGGGGTGACGGCACGGCTCCGGCGATCACGACGGTGCTCACCGTGCTCTCCCGGCTCGAGCACAAGGGGTTCGTCCAGCGCGAGCGCGGTGCCCGTCCGCATCTCTACAGCGCCGCCCTGTCGCGCGAGAGCCACGTCGCCGAGCTGATGCACGAGGTGCTCGAGAGCTCGACCGATCGCAGCGCGGCGCTCGCACATTTCGTCGGGTCCGTCGACGAGTCCGAGGCGGAGACGCTGCGCCGCCTACTCGCGGCTCGCACGCAGTAGCCCTGTCGTGACGACGGTCAGCGAGCTCGCGCTCGCGCTGGCAGCGATCGCCATCGCCCTCGCGTGGCCCGTGCCGTTGCTGCTCGCCCGCGCGAAGTGGCCGTCGGCCGCTCCTGTTCTCGCACTGGCCCTCTGGCAGTCGATCGCTCTGGCCGGTGGCATCTCGATGATCGGGTCACTGCTCCTGTTCGGACTCCAACCGTTCGGGGACGACCTGTGGAGCCGAGTCGTCGCCGCAGCGGGCGACGTGTTCAGCGGGCCGCTGCCACCGACGGCGACACTCCTCACTGCGTTTGCACTGAGCGCGGCCGTGCTGCTCACCATCCATCTGCTGCTCAACCTCGCGCTCACCTCGGTGCGAAGCCGGCGCCAGCGCCACCGCCACCGCGAGCTGCTCGGGCTCCTCAGCTCCCCCATGCCCGACGTGCCGCGAACGCGCGTCATCGACCACCCGGCTCCCGCCGCCTATTGCCTGCCGGGCGCCCGCAGCGTGACCGTGCTGTCCGAGGGGATGATCGAGCTCCTCACGCCCGAGCAACTGGAGTCGGTCATCGCGCACGAGCGCGCGCACCTCAAACAGAAGCACCATCTGCTCCTGGATGCGTTTCGATCGTGGAAGCGCGCGCTCCCCTGGTTCCCCATCGCGACCAGAGCGCAGGACGCGGTGGCTCTGCTCGTCGAGATGCTCGCCGACGACACGGCCCGGCGCCAAGCGAGCGACAGGGTGCTCGCCGACGCGATCGAACTCGTCGACTCCACGGGATCCTCCGGGGCGGTGCTCGGCGCGCCGCAGGATCAGCGCACTCCGGAGCAGCGCCGCACCGCGATCAGCGCCCGCATCGACCGCCTGACCGGCCCTCGTCGCACTGTCGGCTGGCCCCTTCGGTCTCTCGTGATCGTGCTGTCGGCAGCCCTCGTCGTCGCGCCTCCCACTCTCGTGCTCGTCAGCTGACGCGTTCGGTACCTGCGCGGCCGCTGCCCAGGCGCCCCCCACTAGCATTTCAACCATGCAGAAGAAGGGCTCGTACGCCAAAGGGATAGCGAAGCGGGAGGAGATCCTGACGACCGCGCTCGATGTGTTCGCCGCGAAAGGATATCGCCGCGCGTCACTCCGTGAGATCGCCGAGTCCGTCGGTCTCAGCCAGGCCGGTCTGCTGCACCACTTCTCTTCCAAAGAAGAGCTCTTCGCCGAGGTGCTCCGCAAACGAGACGAGGTCGACGTCAGCGCGGCCGACTCATCCCGGTCACAGGCCGAGGCCGACACCGATGCGTTCGGCGTGCTGGTCGACGTGGTGCGCCACAACGCAGAGGTTCCCGGCCTCGTTCAGTTGTACGCGACGATCTCGGCCGAGGCGGCCGACGACGATCATCCAGGTCACGACTACTTCGTTCAGCGCTATCGCACGTTCATCGCGCAGCTCGAGGAGCAGGTGCGCAGCGAACAGGCAGCGGGGCGCATCGACCCCGAACTCGACCCGCGCCAGATCGCCCGGCTCGGCATCGCTGTAGCCGACGGGATGCAGGTGCAGTGGATGCTCGACAGCGAGGCCGACATGGCGCAGACCGTCGAATACTTCTGGTCGGTCGTGAAGCTGATCGGCGCGCGCGCATGAACGACGCGCTCACCTGGATTCTCGACCTGGTGCAGAGCGTCGACCCCGTGCTGCGCACCGCTATCGCGGGCGTCGGCATTCTGTTCGAGACGTCCATCCTGATCGGGCTCATCGTGCCAGGCGACACGATCGTGCTCGTGGCGAGCACGGCCGTCGACGGCACCGCTGAATACTGGTGGCTGGTCGCCGTCGTGATCGCGGGTTCCCTTGCGGGCGAGAGCATCGGTTTCGCGCTCGGACGCTTCTTCGGCCCCAAGATCCGTGCCAGCAGGCTCGGCCGACGGATCGGCACAGACAACTGGAGCAAGGCCGAGGCGTACCTGCAAAAGCGGGGCGGCATCGCCGTCTTCCTCTCGCGATTCCTCCCGGTGCTGCACTCGCTCATCCCGCTCACCGTCGGAATGAGCCGTATGCGCTATCGCACCTTCATCGTCTGGACGGCGCCGGCCTGCGTGATCTGGGCGTTCGCCTACGTGTCGGTCGGCTCGCTCGCAGCAGGAAGCTATCGCGAGCTCTCGCGGGAACTGCACTGGGCCGGATACGTCTTCGTCGGGGTCATCGCGCTGTTCATCATCGCGGCGTTCATCGTCAAGAAGGTGCTGCACACGCGCGAAGCGAAGCACATGGACGCCGTCGAAACGGAAGACGCCGCAGCTCACGCGAAAGCGGCGGCCCGGTCACCCGAGCCGCCGCTCCACGACGAGGTCTAGACCGCGTCTACTTCTTGATGTCGTGCTTCGACAGCCACTCCTTGGCCAGCACGTCGGGCTGCGTCTTGCTGGAGCCCTGGTTCTCGCCGTTCAGCTCGATGAGATCTTCTGTGGTGAGTTCCTTGGAGACCTTGTCGAGCACGCTCTTCACCGTGTCCGACGCCTTCTTGGAGTTGATCAGCGGCACGACGTTCTGCGCTGCGATCAGGTTCTTCGGGTCCTTGAGGGTCACGAAGCCGTTGTCCTTGATGGCGGGAGTGGTGGTGTAGATGTCGGCGAGTTGCACGTCACCGTTCTTCAGCGCGGCGACCGTGAGCGGGCCACCGCTGTCGCTGATGGGCTTGAGCGTCGCGGTCACGCCGTAGGCGCTCTTGAGGCCGGGGATGCCGTACGGGCGCTCGGCGAACTCGGGGTTGGCGCCGACCGTCAGCGGGTCGGTGACCTTCTTGAGGTCGTCGAGACTCGTGACACCCCACTTCTCGGAGAACTCCTTGGTGACGTTGTAGGAGTCCGCGTCTTGCGCCTCCGACTGGTCGAGCACTTCGAATCCGCTCGGCAGCGCGTCGTTCAGACCGGCGATGACGTCTTCGGATGACGTCGCGGTGCTGTTCTTGTCGTAGAACTGCAGCAGGTTGCCGCTGTACTCGGGAATCAGGTCGATGGAGCCGTCTTTGAGCGCGGCGAGGTAGACGTCGCGCTGACCGATGCTGAGCTTCTTGGTGACCTTGACACCGTTGGCCTCGAGCGCCTGGGCGTAGATCTCAGCGAGGATCTCGTTCTCGCCGAACGCGGCCGACCCGACCGTGATCGTGTCGGGGGACGACGAGGACGTGTTGCCCCCGAGCGCTCCGCCGCCGGATGAGCACGCGCTGAGCGCGATGAGCGCTCCTGCCGCGACCACGCCGGCCGCGATGCGGCCTCTCTTGGATGCGAACATGTTCTTCTCTTTCTTTCGATGGTGCTGGGTGTGTGCTGCGGTGGTCAGGTGAGTTCTGGGGACAGCTCCTCGGTGGAGCGGTTGACTTCTTTCGTGCGGACGTCGGTGACCTTGCCGGCCGTGACCCCACGGGGCACGACCAGGCGCTGGATGAGCGCGAAGATGCCGTCGGCGATGAGCGCGAGGGCGACGACCAGGATCGAGCCGGCGAGCATCTCGTCATAGCGACGCACGGCGAGGCCGTCGATGAGATAACGCCCCAGCCCGCCGACCGGCAGGATGGCGGCCACTGTCCAGGTCGCGATCACCTGAAGGGCCGCGGAGCGCAGGCCGCCGATGACGAGCGGCAACGACAGCGGAAGCTCGACCTTGGTGAGAATCTGCAGCTCGGTCATCCCCATTGCGCGTGCGGCGTCGACCGTTCGCTTGTCGACCGACTCGACGCCCGAGTACGCGCCCGCGAGCAGCGGCGGGATGGCGAGGATGGTGAGGGCGATCAGCGGCGGGATGATCGAGAGGTTGAGGGTCGCGACCGCGAGATACACGAGCAGGCCGAGGGTCGGAATGGCGCGGAGGGCTCCCGAGAGTCCGATCGCCAGACCGCGGAACCTGCCCGTGTGACCGATCGCCAGGCCGACAGGAATGGCGATGATCCCGGCGATGAACAGCGTGAGCAGCGAGTATCCGATGTGTTCGCTGAGTCGATTGGGGATGCCGTCGGGCCCCGACCAGTGTGCAGGGTCGCCGAGCCAGGCGAAAGCGGCGAGGACGTCGATCACGGCCCGGTCACCGCCTTCAGTGCGGCACGGCGCTCCGAGCGCGTGCTGCGCCTGTCCGCCTTCGTCCACGGCATGAGCAGACGCCCGAGCAGCACGAGCACCGTGTCGAACACCAGCGCGACGATGACGATCGCCACGATGCCGATGATGACCTCATCGTTGAAGTAGCGGTTGAGCCCGTCGGTGAACAGGTTGCCGAGCGTGGTCACGCCGATCAGGGAGCCGATGCTCAGGAGGCTCACCGTGCTCACCGAGACGACGCGCAGGCCCGCTAGCAGCACCGGACCGGCGAGCGGCAGCTCGACCTTCCAGAAACGCTGCCACGAGGAGAACCCCATCGCCGTCGCGGACTGCAGCACGTCTCCCGAGAGGGAGCCGAGCGCATCCGCTGCCGTTCGCACCATGAGCGCGAGCGCGTAGATGCTGAGCGCGACGACCACGTTGAGCGGGTCGAGGATCTTCGTGCCGATGAGCGCGGGCATCGCCACGAACAGCGGCAGCGACGGGATGGCGTAGAGGATGCCCACCACCGACAGCACGACGCCGCGGCTCGCGTGATAGCGATTCGCGAGCCAGCCGATCGGCAGCGCGAGAACGAACCCGATGATGATCGGGGGGACGCTCAGCGCCACGTGGGCGACTGTGAGGTTCCAGACGAGGCCGAAATTCGACCACAGCCAGCTCACAGCGCTTCCTCACCCTGCGCCGAAGCACCCACGACCGGAACGGTCATGGCCCCTGCTGCTGGAGAGCCGCCGGTCAGCACACCGGCCGGACGCCCTTCGCTGTCGACCAGCACGTCGCCGGCGGTCGTCTTCTCGATGTGCAGTGCACGCTTTCCCCGGTCGGCGCCGATGAACGACGCGACGAAGTCGTCGGCCGGGTTCGCGAGGATCTCGGTCGGCGTGCCCTTCTGCGCGACGATCCCACCCTTGCGGAAGATGACGACCTGCTCGCCCAGCCGGAACGCCTCGTCGATGTCGTGCGTGACGAACACCACCGTCTTGTCGAGCTCGCGCTGCAGATGCAGCAACTCGTTCTGAAGCTCATCGCGCACGATCGGGTCGACCGCGCCGAACGGCTCGTCCATCAGCAGGATGTTCGGGTCGACGGCGAGACCGCGGGCCACGCCGACGCGCTGCTGCTGGCCGCCCGACAACTGGCTCGGATACTTGTCGGCCATGGAACGTTCGAGGCCCACGGTGTCCATCAGCTCGAGGGCCCTGGCCCGGGCATCCTGCTTCTTCACGCCTCGGAGCAGGGGGACCGTCGCGATGTTGTCGACGACCTTGCGGTGCGGGAGCAGCCCCGAGTTCTGCATCACGTACCCGATACTGCGACGAAGGGCGACCGGCTTCAACGTCATCACGTTCTCGCCGTCGATCTCGACGGCTCCGCTGGTGGGATCGACCATGCGGTTGATCATGCGCAGAATCGTGGTCTTGCCGCTGCCCGACGATCCCACGAGCACGGTGATCGTGCGGGACGGGATGGTCAGAGAGAAGTCTTGGACCGCAACCGTGCCGTCGGGGAACTGCTTCGTCACCGAGCGGAACTCGATCATATGTGCGGCTCATTCCTCGAATCGGATGTCGGATCAACACAGGCCTGTTCGACAACCCAAACACGGTTTGGCTCGCTTGGCAAAGTATTGAGACGATTTGTGGCGTCGTGCCGGAGCGTCGGCCGGTCAGGTCGGCGCTCTTCCTGTCACGCCAACCTGCCAGCCCCCACCGACATTCCCATATTGTTCGTCGCCCGCACGATCACGGATTGCCCCAACGAGAAG
>NZ_JBHVYL010000047.1:0-21858 GCF_042880955.1 Leifsonia sp. NPDC058292 | reverse complement strand
GCCGTCACCCGACACAGGTGACGGCAAGTCGGGACCCTTCGTCGTGCGGCCTGTGGATAACTTCTGCGGTGACGCGGCGATTCGCGGCAGGATGCGGGGATGATCTACCAGCTCGACAACCGCATCCACCGGGTGTGGCGAACTCCTGACGTTCTGCAATTCGGCGTGGAGACACCAGTGCTCACCCTCCACGGGCTGACGAACGCGGAGGAGAGGATGCTGGTGGCGCTCGATGCCGGCATCGGCCTCCCCGGGTTGCACCTCGTCGCACGTCGCGCGGGCGGGGACGCACGTCTGGTGCAGCGGATGCTCGACAGGCTCGCGCCGGTGCTCGCGTCGGCGCCCGCGCCCGCGCCCGCGCCCGCGCCCGCGGCGAGAATCGCACCGAGGCGCGGCTCGGCAGCGGAGCCGGCGAGGCCGATCGTGGTGCTCGACGGCGCCGGCCCGAGCGCGGTCCGGCTCGCGCAGATCCTCCGCGAGAGCGACGTGGAGGTGCGCACGGGACTCGAGGTCGACGATCCCGCAATCGACGCGGCGCGGGTCGCCGTCGTCATCGCATCGTTCGCCGTGCATCCCGACAGGTATCGCCGGTGGATGCAGCGCGACACCCCGCACCTGGCCGTCGTCTTCGGAGACAGTGCTGTGACGATCGGGCCGTTCGTGCATCCGGGCGCGGGCCCCTGCCTGGGCTGCCTGCACCACTGGCGGTGTGATGCCGACCCCGAGTGGACGGCGATGGCGAGTCAATTGTTCGCTCGCAACGCCGATCGGGAGACCAGCATCGTGAGCAGCACTGTGGCCGCAGTGGCCGCCCGGGCTGTTCTCGACCGGCTGCGGCGCGGGTCACGGCGGCTGATGCGCTCCAGCGAATCGACCGGCTACGAGACGGGCGTCACCTCTGTGCGCTCGCACCGGCCGCACGCGGAGTGCGGGTGCCGAGCTCTGCCAGGAACCGGGACGGCTGACGTTGCGACACCCGGCCGGCCACTGTTCCCGAGCGCGACCAGCTCATCCTCAGCCGGCGACGTGCCCGGGTGATGCCGACGTAGAGCAGTCGTCGTTCCTCGTCGATCTGCTCGAAGGTCTTGGCGTAGCTGATCGGCACCAGACCTTCGGTGAGACCGACCAGATAGACCGAATCCCACTCCAGGCCCTTGGCCGAGTGCAGGGTCGCGAGCGTCACGGCGGAGAGCGTCGGCTCGTGCTGACCGGCCTGCCGAACAAGCAGTTCGTCGGTGAAACGGCGGAAGGTCGTTCCCGGCGGAGCCTGGTCGACGAGTCCCATGATCGCGTTCAGCGACTCCCATCGGTCGCGCACCGCGCCGCGCGCTTCCGGCGCCTGCTGGCTCCAGCCGAGCGAGCGCAGCACGTCGCTGACCGACTTGAAGAGCGGCTCATCCCCGATCGACACGCTCGCGGCGCGGAGCGACATGATGGCCTGCCGCACCTCCGGCAGATCGAAGAAGCGCTTCGACCCGCGGATCTGGTAGCTGATGCCGAGGTCGCCGAGCGCCTGCTCGAGCATCGCCGCCTGCACGTTGACGCGGTACAGCACCGCGATGTCCTCCGGTTTTGCTCCGTCCGCGAGTTCCGCGGCGACCTGTTGCGCTACCGCGCGAGCCTCCGTGCGATCATCCGGGTACGCGGTCGGCTCCGGCACATCCGACTCCGGATGCGCGTCGGCCGAAGCCGAGTGCAGGGTGAGGGCACCGGAGCGGCCCCGCATCAGCCGGTTGGCCGCGTCGACCACATCCGGGGTCGAGCGGTAGTTCTGTTCGAGGCGCACGACGGTGGCTCCCGGATGCGCCCGCTCGAAGTCGAGCAGGTACTCGCTGCGGGCTCCGGCGAACGAGTAGATGGTCTGACTCGCGTCCCCCACGACGCACAGGTCGCGGCGGCCGCCGAGCCAGAGGTCGAGCAGCTGCTGCTGCAAGGGCGACACGTCCTGATACTCGTCGACCACGAAGAATCGGTACTGCTCGCGCACCTGCATGGCGACGGCTGGCTCGATCTCGATCATTCCCGCGCAGGCGAGCAGCACATCCTCGAAATCGAACTGCTTGCGCTCGTCTTTGAGGTCTTCGTAGGTCTGATGCATGAGCAGCAGCTGGTCTGCCGAGAGGGAGCCGGGGATGGTGCGCGAGCCGAGCCGGGCGCCGTACTGCTCGATGCTCAAGCCGGAGACCTTCCGCCACTCCACCTCAGCGGCGATGTCGCGCAGGGTCGCCGTGTCGACCCTGAGACCGAGGCGCTCCGCGGCGTGGCCGAGCACGCGTCCTTTGCCGTCGAGCACGCTCGGCAGCTGGCCGCCCACCACCTGGGGCCAGAAGAAGTTGAGCTGCGACAGCGCTGCTGCGTGAAACGTTCTCGCCGCGACGCCACCGGCGCCGAGCTGGCGCAGCCGGCCGCGCAATTCCGCGGCGGAGCGGTTCGTGAAGGTGAGCGCCATCACGCGGTTGGGCGCGTAGGCGCCGGAGGCGACACCGTAGGCGATGCGGTGCGTGATCGCCCGGGTCTTGCCCGTTCCGGCGCCGGCGAGGATGCACACCGGGCCGAGCAGCGCCTCGGCCGCGACCCGCTGCTGAGCGTCCAGCCCGTCGAGAAGGGACTCCGGTGTCACCGCGCGACCGGTGCCTCGTCGAGAGAACCGCCGTACCACTCCTCGATGAGAGCGCGCGCGATGGACGACCGGCCGGGAAGGATGACCTGGTCGCGGGCCTCCCACAGCTCCTCGCGGCCGAACCAGCGGAGGTCGAGGATCTCCTCGCCGTCGGGCGCGAGCGCATCCGGTCTCTGATCGTCGGCCAGGCGAGCCGTGAAGCCGACCATGACGGATGCGGGAAACGGCCACGGCTGCGACCCCCGGTATCGGGCGTCCACCACCCGCACGCCTGCCTCTTCGAAGATCTCACGCTGAACGGCTGACTCGAACGACTCCCCCGGCTCGACGAAGCCTGCGAGCAGCGAGTACCGCGAGTTCTCCCACATGGCGTTCGAGCCGAGCAAGAGCCTGTCGTCGGCGTCGAGCACCGTCACGATCACGGCCGGGTCGGTGCGCGGGAAGATCTGGGAGCCGTCCTCGAAGCAGCGGCGCACCCACCCGGCCTCCTCGACCACGGTCGGGGTTCCGCAGCGCGGGCAGTGCGTGTGCGATGCGTGCCAGTTGGCGATGGCCAGAGCCTCCGTGAAAAGGCCTGCATCCCTGTCGCTGAGCGCTGTCGCCACCGTGCGCAGATTGCCCCAGCGCGCCTCGTCGGGTTCGAGTTCCGCCGCCGCGGCATCGGTGAGCACCTCGAGCACGACAGCCGTTCCGGCCGGCTCGCGGTCCGTCGCGACGAGCGTTCGCCCGAGATAGACCCGGAGCAGGGCAGCCGTCACCCTGTCGACGGGCAGCAGATCCAGCTCGGCCGTTCCCGGCGCCGCCGACCCCCAGCCGTCGGCCGCCGGCCGCGCGGCATCGACACTCTCGGCCGTGAGGAGGGCGTGCCCCTTCCAGAGCGCGAGCACTCGCGTTCCCGGCTCCTCCCACAGCTCGTCGAACAACGCCGGACGCGACCGCGACACGTGGTCGCGGTCGACGGCGTGACGCGAAAGCGGCAGAGCCGCAAGAGGGAAGGTCGACATCGGGGTCCTTTCAAGGCGTGGCGAACAAGCCCACGCGGGGAAGTCCATTTAACCTTGGGTTCATGGCCAGATCCCATCTCACTCTAGCCGCGCTGGCCTCCTCCGCCGTCGCCGGGCTCGAGGTCTCCGGTGCCCGCAGCTTCAGCCTGGGCGGGGCGTCCGAGTTCGACTCGGCCCTGCTCAGCGGGCGCGACGGGCAGACGTACATCATCCGAGTGCCAACCTCGCAGGCCGCCGAGACCGAGCAGAGCGCAGACCTCGTGTCGTTGCGCGCGCTGACCACGGGCATCCGCAGCCGCCTGCCCTTCGACGTGCCGACGTGTCTCGGCCAGGCACCCGTCGGCGGCACCCGCGCGCTCGTCTACGACTTTCTCGGCGGACACCACATCGACATCGAGGATGTGCCTCCAGGCGACGGGCTCGCCGGTTCCATCGGCCACGCGATCGCCGCCATCCACACGCTCCCCACCAACTTCGTCGGAGAGGCCGGTCTTCCCGTGCTGAGCGCGGCGGAGTGCCACACATCGACGACTTCGCTCATCGAGTCCGCCGCCGCGACCGGGTTACTGCCGAGTGCGCTGCGCGACCGCTGGCGCGAGGCCTCGGCCGACGAGTCGCTGTGGCAGTTCCAGCCGACCGTGATCAATGGAGCACTCACCGTCGACAGCCTCCTCGTGGAGGACGAGTCGGTGGTCGCCGTGCTCGGCTGGTCCGCATTGCGTGTCGGCGACCCGGCCCGCGACCTGCACTGGCTGCTCGCGATGAACTCCGACGCCACCGAGGGCGCGCTCGGCGCATACGCCTCCACCCGTCAGGTCGCCACCGACCGCCAGTTCACGCAACGCGCGATGCTCTACGCGGAACTCGAGGTGGCGCGCTGGCTGCTGCACGGACGAGAGGTTCGCAGCCAGACGATCATGGACGACGCCGTGGCGATGCTCGACGGGCTCGTCGATCGGGTGCACACCAACTCGGCGACCCCGCTGTCGACCGCGACCGGTCCCATCCTCGCCATCGACGACGTCGAGGCGATGCTCGATCGCACGCCCGGCGACCGCTCGTCCGACGATTACGGCCACGCCGGCGGCATGAAACCGGTCGTCGACGACGAGAACTCCCCCGCCTCCTGACCTTTCACGATGCCGGACGAATCGGGCGACGCTCGGCCGATTCGTCCGTCGTGACGGACGAATCGCGCGTGTGACGCGACAACTCCGACCGGGCGGAAGCCGTCAGGAGCGGCTGGGCCGGGTCAGGGTCGAGGCCCAGAGGGCCTCGAGCTCCTGCTCGGTGTGGATGCGTTCGGGCCGCACCACGAGATCGTCGGCGACGAAGTAGAACACGGCGTCGATGCGCTCCGGGTCGATGCCGGCGTAGCGGGAGTATGCGAGACGGTAGAGCGCGAGCTGCAACTGCTTGCGCTCGAGGTCTTCCGCGTCGCGCGGCGCCTTGCCCGTCTTCCAGTCGACGATCTGCACGTCGTGCACGCCGTCGACCGCCGGGTAGACCGCATCCAGTTTGCACACCACGACCTGACCGGCGAGCGTGACGTGGATCTCGATCTCCACCTCGTCCGGGCGCCTGTCCGCCCACTCGCTGGCGGCGAAGGTGGCCTGCAGGAAGGCGAGCTGATCCGCCTCGAGCTGCTCGCCCGCCGGATCGTCGAGTTCGGACGCCACCGCATCGATCACGTCTGCGCCGCCACCGACCGTGCCGTACCGCTGTTCGACCCAGCCGTGGAACAGGGTGCCCAAGCGCGTCTGACGGTACGGCCGCTCGGGCATCGGGCGGCGCAACGCGGTCGCGACCGACGCCGGATCGGTCACGTAGTCCTTGAACCGTGAGGCCGGGATGCGGGTGGGGAGCTCCACGAGACCCGCCGCCTCAAGACTGCGCGCGCGCTCGGCCAGCAGGAGATCGATGTCTTGCGCGTAGACGCCTCCCCCGGTCGGGCCGCGATCGATCGCCGTCTGAACCGCGCGCGCCGCGGCCACGACCCTGTCCCGGCGGGAGCCGAGGGGGTCGAGCGGCCAAAGCACGGTCTGGGCGTCGAGCGCGTACGGGTTCTCGTCGGGATCGTCGCACGGCGGAAAGGCGTCGTCGGCGATCAGTCCGGCGGCTTGCAGTTCGAGCAGAAACGCTCCCGGCCCGCGCGGCTTCGTCTGCGTCGACCAGTACGAGCCTGACAGCAGCAGGGACTCCTTCGCTCGCGTGACCGCTACGTACGCCAGCCTGCGCTGTTCGGCGGCGTGGCGTTCGACGATCTCGTCTTCGAACGCCTTCACGGCCTCGTCGACGTCTTTCTGCGTCTCGGCGGTGCGCCAGGCGAGCAGCGGGAGCTCCGTGGCGTCACCCCGGAACTCGTAGGGCAGCGCGCCGAACTCCAGCCATCCCTTCTTGCTCCTGGGTGCACCCGGCAGTTCTCCGTCGACCATGCGCGGCACGGCCACCACATCCCATTCGAGGCCCTTGGAGCCGTGGATGGTGAGGATCTGCACCGTGCCGGGCTCCGGCTCTTCGCTGCGAGGCGCCAGGTTGTCCCGTCGCTCGGCTTCGGCGAGCCACGACAGGAACGAGCCCAGGGTCGCTTGATCGTCGCTCGCCAGGTAGGAGGACACCTGCTCGGCGAAAGCGTCGAGGCTCGCCTGACCGAGTTGCGCGCTCTCGTTCGCCCCGACCTCGATGTCGAGCAGGAGTTCCTGCTGCACCAGCGTCACGAGGTCGAGCAGGTCGAGGCCGACCCGGGAGCGCAGATAATCGAGCTGTCGACCCGCGGCACGCATCCTCTGGAGTCCGACCGGACTGAACCCGGCGAGCTGGCTGTGCGTCTCTGGCGCCTCGACCACGAAGTCGAGCGCGTCGACCAGCGAGGCGGACTCGTCGCCGGCGACCGACTGTCGCAGGCGCTCGCGCACCTCGGGATCGAGTTCTTTGAAGCGGTGGTCGCGGGCGGCGAGCCAGGATGCGACCCCGCGGAGCGTCGCGATGTCTTTCGGGCCGATGCGCCAACGGGCGCCGGTCAGCACCCGGATGAGCTCCGAACCGGCCGTCGGGTCGTGCATCACCCGCATGGCGCTGACGAGATCGGCGATGGCGGGCTGTTCGAGCAGGCCGCCCAGCCCGAGCACGTGGTACCGGATGCCGCGCTCGGCCAGCGCCGACGTGAACGGATCGATCTTCTTGAGCGACCGGCAGAGCATCGCGGCGCTCGGAACCCGGCCCTGGTCATCCCGGCGCCGCAGCCGCTCACCCAGCCAGTCGGCCACGACGGCGGCCTCGTCGGCGACGGTCTGCTCGTAGCGGGTGTGCAGTTCGCCCGCGGCGACGCCCGGCCGCGGGGCGAGCCGCTCGACGTGGACCGGCGAGGCCGCGGAGAGCGGCTCGACCAGGGTGTTCGCCGCATCCAGTACGGCCGTCGGGTTTCGCCAGCTCGTCGACAGGGCGTAGCGGGCGGCGCCGTCGCGCTCGCCCGTGAAGTCGAACGCGAAGCGGCCGAGGTTGGCCGCGCTCGCGCCACGCCAGCCGTAGATGGACTGGTGCGGGTCGCCGACCGCCATGACGGCTTGGCCGGCGAACAGGGCGGACAGCAGCCGCGTCTGCACCACGGAGGTGTCCTGGTACTCGTCGAGCAGCACGACCCGGAAGCGGGAACGGTAGTCGTCGATCACCGCCGGCACGCGCTCGCTCACTCGCAGCGCGAGCGCCACCTGATCGGAGTACTCGACGAATCCCCGTCGCACCTTCTCGGCCGCGAACTGCTCGGCGAGGTCGAGCAGCGGTGGCAGCGAACCGACCACTCCGATGGCGGAACGCACCGACGCGTAGATGTCTTTGACCCGCCCGCTCCCGGTCGGCAACTCGGCCAGTTCAGCGAACCTCTCGGTCATCCGTTCCACGTCGGCGGCGTCGGCGACGTTCTCGCTGAGCGCCCGGCTCAACGAGATGACGGCGCTCGTGACGAGGTCGACGCTCTTCTCGAGCTCCACCAGGCGATCGTCGGTGCTCGCGACCACGAGACGTCTGGCCACCTGCCAGGCCGACGCCTCGCTCAGCACCGCCGACTCGGGCTCCCGCCCGATCAGCAGCGCGTTCTCGCGGAAGATCGCGTTCGCGAACGAGTTGTACGTCGCAACGGTCGGTGCGTCGAAAGGGTCGAAGTCGATGTCGGTGAGCCCCGAGGCGACGAGCTGCTCGATGCGTTTGCGGATTCGCAGTGCCAGCTCTCCCGCCGCCTTGCGGGTGAAGGTCAGCCCGAGGATCTCGGGAACGCGCACGTGGCCGTTGGCCAGAAGCCACACCACCCGGTTCGCCATCGTCTCGGTCTTACCGCTGCCGGCGCCCGCCACCACGATCGCGGGGGCGAGCGGCGCCTCGATCACGGCCTGTTGCTGGAGGGTCGGCGTCGGCAGTCCGAGGGTCTCGGCGATCGCCACCGCGCTGATCGGGGCACCGGGGCGCCGGCGCGCAGCGTTCGTGGCGTCGGAGCGCCGCGAGTGTTCCTCTTCTGCGAGCGCGCGCTCGACGAGGTCGATGGTCTGTTCGTCGACCTCCCACTCGAGCAGGCCGTCTCTGTGCTCTTCGCTCATGCGCTCACCGCCTGCACCAGGTGGATGCGGTACTCGTATCGCGCGTGCGGGTCGCGCTCGTCGAGGTTCAGCACGGCCAGGAACGTGTTGGCCGCCATGCCCTCCGCTGCCGCCGTCACCCGCTCGCGCAACCTGGCGATGGCCGCGTCGTCGACCTTCTCCTGAACGGCCTCGCGATACAGCTTTCCCCTGCTTCCGCTGCTGACGAAGAGCAGCTTCGCGCCCCCGGAGGGCAGTTGCGCCTCGGCCGCCTCGGGAATGGCCCCGTGCTCCAACGCGAGCTGGTAGGCACCCAGCTGCGCGTGCTCCGCCACCTTCGCCGCCGTCGGTACGTTCTTTCCCGTCTTCAGGTCGACGATGACGATCGTTCCTTCCGGTGTGCGCTCGACTCTGTCGATCTTGCCGCTGACCAGCGCTTGTCCGAGCTCCAGAGAGAACTCGCCCTCGGATCCGAGCAGCAGGCCGCCCTCACGCCGGAACTCGCGCAGATAGTCGGACACGCCCTCGGTGAGCCGCCGCGTGCGCCGCCTCTCTTTCTCTTCCAGCCAGGGCGACTCGAACTGCAACCCGCCCCAGCGGGCCTCGACACCCTCCCACAGGTGCTCGACGCTCAGGTCGGCGTCGGGCTCGACGCTTGCCTCCTCCATGACCGCGTGCACCACCGTGCCGATGCCGGCCGCGAGCCCGCTCGGCGACGACGCCATCGCATCCACGAACCACGACATCGGCGACTTCTCGAACGTCTCCAGCCTCGACGGAGACACCCGAACGCGAGCCTCGGGATCGGTGAGGTCGACGAGAGGTTCGTCGGTCGACGGCTCGGCCAGGCCGTACCAGTGGGCCGGATGCGCGCCCTCCACCTCGGCAGCCGCCAGCCTCGCCAGCGCCTCGGCGGCATCCGTCGACCCCGTCGTCACCAGCCGCCTCCTCAGCCGCCCCACCATTCCGCGCAGCGAGAGCGGATGGGCGGAGTCGTCGACGTCGTCGAACGCGGCCTCCCCTGCCAGGCGCAGAAAGGGCGACGGCTGCTCGTCGTCGTTCGCGGTGGCCGTGAGGATGACCTGGCCGCGTGCGCGGGAGACGGCCAGCGCGAACATCCGCAGTTCGTCGCCCATCACCTGGGCTCTGTCATCGGCTGTCTCCGAGGCGGTGCCCGCCACCACCTCACCGAGCTTCTGCGGATGCAGCAGTGAGCCGCGCAGCCGCAGGTTGGGCCACACGCTCTCCTGCAGCCCCGCCACCGCGACGATGTCGAATTCGGCCCCGATGGTGGCGCTCGGCGTACAGACGAGCACGGCGTCGGTGGCCGTCTGCGCGGCCAGCGTGTCTTCCGGTACCTCGGCCTTGAGCAGCTCGTCGACGAAGTCGGACGGCGGTCGCTCCGGCGAGCGCTCCACGAAACGGCGCGCCGAGGTGAACAGCGCGACAGCGCCGTCGAGGTGGCGGTTCGCCTCATCGGCGACGATGCCGCTGCGCTCCGACTGCTCGAGCCACCGCTTCGCCAGGCCGCTGCGCTCCCACGCGTGCCAGAGCAGTTCTTCGACGGTCGCGCCCGCCAGCGCCTTCTCCCGTCCGCCGCGCAACGTCTCCGCGAGACGGGCCGCACGACGGGCCGGCGACGAATCGATCGTGGAGAGGGCCCCTGGGGCGCCGAGCGCCTCCACGACGAGCTCATCGGCCGGGCGGTTGCCGTCGCCCGCGAGCTCCTCCTGGCGGAGGGCGAGCCTCAGCCGGCGCAGGCTGAGCCCGTCCAGTCCGCCGAACGGCCCCAGAAGCAGGTCGGAGGCGACGGGTGCCGTCAGCTCGATCGCCCCCAGCTCGACACCGACGACCGTGAGAAGCTGCCGGGCCGCGTAGTCGTCGCGCAGCGCGCGCCCGGCGACCGTGGTCTTCGTCGGCACCTCGGCGATGGCCAGCGATCTCGCCAGGGCGGGCACATGCGCGCCGGAGCGCACGACCACGGCCATCTCGTTCCACGGCACCCCGTCGAGCAGGTGTCTCTCCCGCAGCCGACGCGCGAGCCTGGCCGCCTCTGCGGGGGCCGACGACGCCTCGATGCGCACGATCTCGGGACCGGGTCGAGCGGTCCGCCCCGCCTCGGCCAGACGCTGCACTCCGGCCGCCGCCGCGCCGATCCGCTCGGTCACGGCCGACGTGAGGCCGCGCAGGGCCGGCGTCTGCCGATGAGCCGTCGTGAGGACGAAACGGGCGACGGGAACGCCGAGCCGGGCATCCAGCTGACCGACGGATGCGGCGTCGGCGCCGCGGAAGGTCGTGGACGCCACATCCGGATCGCCGAACGCGACGACGGCCACACCGCGCGCGGCGAACGCGCGCAAAAGGCCGAGCGTGGCCACGGTCGACTCCTGCAGGTCGTCGACGAGCAGCAGCCGCAGCCGGCTGAGCCCGGTGCCGCTGCGGACCACCGAGACGGCTTCGGCGAGCAGCTCGGCCGAGTCGACGAACGTTCCGCGGTAGCTGTCCACCACCCGTTGGTACTCGTCGATGAACCGCGCCGCCGCCCGCCACTCGTCGTGGCCGGCGATGGCTCCGAGCTCCGAGAGCCTGCGCGGTGACACACCGTGCTCGACGCAGCGGGCCATGAGTTCGCGCAGCTCCGTGCGGAAGCCGCGCAGCATCCGCACCTCCTCCACCAGCGGCTCGGGCCAGGCAGGACCTGCACCGTCTTCGATGTGGCCCGCGAGGAGTTCGGCGATGATCTGGTCTTGCTCGCCGCCCGTGAGCAGTCTCGGCGGCTCCTGCGCCGCAGCGCGTGCCCGCTCGCCCACCAATTGGAAGGCCAGCGATGTCGACGTTCGCGCGAGCGGACCGTTCGTCGGCACGCCGATGCGCAGGGCTATCCTGTCGCGCAGCCTGGTCGCCGAGGCCCGGGATGCGGTGAGCGCGAGCACCTCGTCCGTCGCGTATCCGCGGTCGAGAACGCGCTCTGCCAGCACCTCGACCAGCGTGGTCGTCTTGCCCGTTCCCGGGGCGCCGAGCACCGCAGCGGACTCGCCGTCGGCCAGGCTCAGCACATCCCGCTGGGAGTCGTCGAGCGTGACGTCCATCCCGTCGCGGACCCCTTCGGGGCGCGGTCGGAAACCTCGGATCGTCATGCCTTGAACGCTACCGGCGTCCGCCGACAGAGAACGTGACGCAGCGCCGTGAGCCGAGTGTCGTAGTCTGAACTCACACCGCCGGTACAGAGTCGAAAGGCACCACACGTGGAGATCCGCATCGGAATCGTCAACGCCCCCCGGGAGCTCAGCTTCGAGTCGACACAGACGGTCGATGAGATCGCCGAACAGGCTCAGGCCTCGCTCACGAGCGGAAACGGATTCCTCCGTCTCACCGACGACAAGGGCAAGGTCTACCTCGTTCCCGTCGCCGGCATCGCCTACATCGAAATCGGCAGCGACGAGTCGCGCCGCATCGGCTTCGTCGGCTAGGTCCGCGCGTGGAACTGCTGTTCGTCGCGCTCGGCGGCGCCATCCTCGGGCTCGGCGCCCGCTACTTCCTCCCCAACCGTCACACGCATGGCTCCGTGCTCATGCCGGCCATCGGGGTCATGGTGGCGAGCGCGCTCTGGGTCGCCCTGACCTGGGCCGGGCTCAAGTGGAACGGCGGCTGGATCTGGTGGATCACCCTGGTGGGCACCGCAGTGATCGTGACCGTCGTCGACATCGTGATCGGCCGCGTCCGGGTGAACTCGGACGACCGGCTGCTCGCGAACCTGACGAAGGGCGCCGTGGCGCGCTGACCGTCGAGCACTGCTGACCGTCGAACACTGCTGACCGTCGAACACTGACGAGCGGATCGCCGACTGTCGAGCCGCCGGCGGCTACGCCGTCAGGCCCAGGGCGTCCATCCTGCGGGTGTGCGCCGCGATCAGCTCGGTGAAGATCGGCTCGATTCGTTCTTCGTCGGTTGCCGTGTTGCCCGAGAGGTGCAGGGCGGAGCGGGCGACCAGCAACGTGTCCCCGACGAGCCGGCGCCCCCAGAGGGCGAGTCGCGAGGCCAGCCGCGGATCGGCGCCGATCGCGTTCCGCAGCACCTCCATCACGCCGTCCTGTCCGCCGTCGGAGCCGAGCAGGTGCGCCATGCGCGGGCCGACGTCGCCGGGCAGACCGACGGCGAGACGGATGAAGAAGTCGTCGAGCAGTCCGTTCGTCACCTGAACGGCGAGCAGGGTCTCCTGCCAGTCGGCTCCGGTGGTCAGCGCCGTGAAGCCGTCGATCTCGTCGGCGAACTCCTGCATCACCTCGGCCGGGTCGTCGCCGCGGCGCCGGATCTCGGCCACGATGCCCTGGTGCTTCGAGAGCGCGGCGCCCGCGGCGGCCGCGACGCTCTCCTTGGCGGCGAGGTCGTCGACCTGCCCGACGACGCGAGACAGGGTCTGGAAGGCCTCGAGCTGCAGGTACGCCGCCTGACCGAGATACGGCAGGAGATCCGGCATGACCTCGTGCAGGTCGATGCGGGTCGCCTGCGTCGCCGACTCCCGAGGCCGGAGGCGTGGGAGCTCGACCGGTGGGCGACGTCGGGATAACCAGGTTGGCACGTACAGCAGTGTAACGGGGAGGGTCCAGTAGGCTTGTCATGCCGTCGGCGATGGAACGACGGCCCTACGCCTGAGACGAGAACAGGGCGTAGCCCCATCAGTACTCGATCGACAGGCATAACTTAGTGACTTTCTCCGAACTCAAAATCGACCAGGACATGGTCGACGCCCTCGCCTCGAAGGGCATCGTCGAACCGTTCCCCATCCAGACTCAGACCATCCCCCTCGCTCTCGACGGCCAAGACATCATCGGCCAGGCGAAGACGGGAACCGGCAAGACCTTCGGCTTCGGCCTCCCGATCATCCAGCGCATCGGGCTGAACCCCGAGCCGGGCGTAAAGGTGCTCGTGGTCGTTCCGACCCGCGAACTGTGCGTTCAGGTGGCGGAAGACCTGGAGCTCGCGACCTCCAACCGCAGCACCAAGGTCGTCAGCATCTACGGCGGCAAGGCATACGAGGGCCAGGTCGAGCAGCTCAAGGCCGGCGCCCAGATCGTCGTCGGCACCCCCGGTCGCCTCCTCGACCTCGCCGGTCAGCGCCTCCTCGACCTCAAGCAGGTGCAGGAGGTCGTGCTCGACGAGGCGGACAAGATGCTCGACCTCGGCTTCCTCAGCGACATCGAGAAGATCTTCCAGCAGGTTCCGGCCACTCGCCACACCATGCTGTTCTCGGCGACGATGCCCGGCCCGATCGTGGCCCTCGCCCGTCGCTTCATGACGCGCCCCGTGCACATCCGCGCCACCGACCCCGACGAGGGTCTCACCCAGGCCAACATCAAGCACCTCGTCTACCGTGCGCACTCGCTCGACAAAGACGAGGTGATCGGCCGCATCCTGCAGGCCGAGGGCCGCGGCAAGACGGTCGTGTTCACGCGCACGAAGCGGGCCGCCGCCAAGCTCGTCGAAGAGCTGAACGACCGCGGCTTCAACGCCGCCGCCGTGCACGGCGACCTCAACCAGGAGCAGCGCGAGCGGGCCATGGCCGCGTTCAAGGCGGGCAAGAAAGACATCCTGATCGCAACGGATGTGGCTGCGCGCGGCATCGACGTCAACGACGTCACCCACGTGATCAACCACACTGTGCCCGACGATCACGACACCTACCTGCACCGCGCGGGCCGCACGGGCCGCGCCGGCAAGACCGGCATCGCGGTCACGTTCGTCGACTGGGACGACCTGCACAAGTGGGCGCTCATCAACCGCGCCCTCGAGATGAACCAGCCCGACCCGGTCGAGACCTACTCGTCGAGCCCGCACCTCTTCGAAGACCTCGACATCCCCGCCGGCTCGAAAGGCCGTCTGAAGAGCACGCCGGCCGTCAAGAGCCCGGCGTCCACCGACGGCAGTCGCCGCGACGGCGGACAGCGCGACGGCGGACAGCGTCGCCAGGGCTCGTCGGGAGACGGATCGCGTTCGGGCGCGGACTCGTCGGCTGGAGGCTCCGAGTCGGAGCGTTCGGGCCAGCGCCGTCGCCGCACGCGCGGCGGACGCCCCGCGGGATCGCCGGCGAGCGGCTCGACCACCGAGTCCGCGGCCTCCGGCGATGCCACCCAGGCTGCCGGAACCCACGACGGCGGCGGCTCGCAGCACCACGACGGCAACAGCGCACCGCGCCGGCGTCGCCGTTCGCGGGGCGGCGCATCCGCCACTCCTGCGAGTTGACGACTCAGTACCAGTTGTAGCCGACCTCGTGCGACCAGGCGCCGCACGGTGATCCGTAGCGGCCACTGATGTAGTTCAGCCCCCAGTTGATCTGCGTGTTCGCGTTGGTGAGCCAGTCGGGGCCGGCGGTCGACATCTTGCTCGGCGGCAGCGCCTGCGGAATGCCGTAGGCGTCGCTCGACGGGTTGACGGCGTTGGCCCGCCAGCCCGACTCCTGGTTCCAGAGGCGCACGAGGCAGCTCATCTGATCTCCGCCCCAGCCGTAGCTGCCGAGCCGGCTCTGCGCATACGCCTGCGCAGCAGCCGGGTCGACGGTCATGTTCGAGGGGGCAGACACCCAGCCCCCGCCGGCTCCGGCCGCCTCGTTCGCGGCCTCCTGGTCGGCGGCCGCCTTGGCGACGCCTTCGGCGTACTTCTGCTCGACCGACGCCGCGGTGTTCTTCAGCGTCGCCAGCTGTGCGTACATCACCGTCGCGTGCTTCTGCTGGCTGGCGAGCTGCGCTTCCGCCGCAGCCTGAGCCGAACGGGCGGTCTCCAGTGCGCTCTCCGCGTCGACGGCGAGCTTGTCGCGCACCTTCTGCGCCGCCTTCGCCTGCCCGCTGAGCGCGGCGGCGACGTTCTTCTGCTCGTTCGCCGAGGCGAACAGCGTGCTCGCCTGCTCCCCCAGCTTCGACACTGTGCCCAACTGGTACAGGAGTCCCGACGCGTCGTGCGAGTCGTTGCCCGACAGGAACAACCGCAGCGACAGCTCGGATCCTCCGCTGCGGCTCAGTTGCGCCGCGAGCTTGCCGCTCTGCGTGCGGAGCGTCTCGGCCTCCGCCGTCGCCTGATCCGCCCGGGTCTGCAGCTCGTCGGCTTTCTGCGTGGCGCTCTGGAGCGCGTTCTCCGCGACCCCGTACTCGCCGGCGCGCTTGACGGCGAGGTCGCCCGCGGCATTGGCCGCCGTCTGGAGCGAGCTCAGTATCCCGTTGATCCTGTCGACCTCGGCCTGGGTCGCCGACGCGTTGGCCTTCGCGGCCTGCACGTCGTCCCACGACGGATACGACGTGTCCGCCGCCGCCGGGGCCACACCGGCACCGGCCACGAGCAGCGCGACGATGGCGGTCGTCACTGCACCCTTCGACCACCTCGATCGACTCAAGCCGTCACCTCGCCCTTCGCCGCTGCGGTCGCAGCAGGCACACGTGACTACAGGCTATGCACGAAAAGTCAGGACGCGTAGAAGGGCGCCGCGCCTGTCGCTTCTTCGATGATGCGATCGAGAACCTCCGGAGCGGTCGTGTTCTCGCCGAGCCGGTTCGGTTTTCCCGAGCCGTGGTAGTCGCTCGATCCCGTGATCGCCAGGCCGTACTTCGCGGCCAGCTCGTGCAGCCGCTCCCTGCCGTCGGGGGTGTTCTCGCGGTGATCGATCTCCAGGCCGAAGAGCCCGGCGTCGACGAGCCGCTTCAGCCTCTCCTCGGGGATCACCCTGCCACGACCGGCGGTTCCCGGATGCGCGAGCACGGGGACACCACCCGCCCCGCGGATCAGGCGAACGCCGGTGAGCGGTTCGGGGGCGTAGTGCGGCTGGTAGTAGCCGCGCCGCCAGTGCAGGATGCCGGCGAACGCGGCGCTGCGGTCGGGCGCGAAGCCGCGAGCGACGAGAGCGTCGGCGATGTGCGGGCGCCCGACCGTCGCGCCCTCTGTCGCCTGGGCCATCACATCCGCCCAGGTGATGTCGTAGTCCTCCGAGATGCGGCGCACCATGTCTTCCGCCCGCTTGAGGCGACCGCTGCGGATGCGTTCCGTCTCGGCCGTGAGTGCCTCGTTCGCCGGGTCGAACAGGTAACCGAGCATGTGGACGCTGGCGAACTCCACGCGGGTGCTGAGCTCCATGCCCGGGATGACCGTGACCCCCACCTGCACGCTCGTCGCAGCGGCATCCAGCCACCCGGCCGTCGAATCGTGATCGGTGATCGCAACGGTGCCGATCCCCGCGACCGCAGCCGCCCGCACCAGCTCCTCCGGCGTCTCCGTGCCGTCGGAGACGCTCGAGTGGGTGTGCAGGTCGACGGGACCCCGGAAGCGCCGCTCATCAGCCATGCACTCCATCCTAGGAGTGGGAGAATGGATGCCATGTCTTCGCAGCCGACCAGTCAGCAGGCCACCACCGCCCCCGAACCCCGCGCCACCTCCAACCGGTCCACCACGCCGGGGTCGGACGGGTTCAAGGAGTACATCGGGAGCGGATGGGCCGACCGCACCGACAGCATCCCTGAGCCCCGGGAACAGGCGGCGTTCGCCGCCGCCCGCCGCACCCGCGTCTCCGAGCTCCACCCGGGAAAGCGCCTCGTCATCCCCGCCGGGCGGCTGAAGCAGCGCTCCAACGACACCGACTTCCCGTTCCGCGCCCACTCGGCGTTCGCGCACCTGACCGGCTGGGGGTCAGACTCGGAACCGGGAAGCGTGCTCGTGCTCGAACCGACCGACGCGGGCCACGAGGCCACCCTCTACTTCCGTGAGCGCGCCGGCCGCGACTCCGACGAGTTCTACGCCAACCCGGAGATCGGCGAGTTCTGGATCGGACCGCGCCCGTCGCTCGCGCAGGTCGCGGGCGACCTCGACCTGCCGACCCGCGGCATCGCCGAGTTGGGGGCCGTCATCGACAGCAGCGATGCCGACACGCTCATCGTGCGCGAAGCGGACGCCGTACTCACCGACCAGCTCGACGTGCTGCGTCTGGTCGCGGCGGGCGACGACGCCACCGCCGAAGACCACGCAGACGACGACCGGCTCGCCCGCGACCTCTCCGAGTTGCGCCTCGTCAAAGACAGCTTCGAGGTGGCCGAACTGCGTGCGGCGGTCTCCGCCACCGCCCACGGGTTCGACGACGTGATCGGCGACCTCGACCGCATCACCGCCCACCCCCGCGGCGAGCGGCTCGTCGAGGGTGTCTTCAACGGGCGCGCACGGGCCGACGGCAACGCGGTCGGCTACGACACCATCGCCGCGAGCGGACCGCACGCCTGCATCCTGCACTGGACGCGCAACGACGGCGCCGTGGTGCCGGGCGACCTCATCCTGATCGACGCCGGCGTCGAGGTCGACAGCTATTACACGGCCGACATCACGCGCACGCTGCCCATCGACGGCACCTTCACCGACACCCAGCGTCAGGTCTATGAGGCTGTGCGCGAGGCGGCGGATGCGGCGTTCGCGATCGTGCGCCCCGGCATCCGGTTCCGCGAGATCCACGCCACCGCGATGGCGGTCATCGCGCGACGCACGGCGGAGTGGGGGCTGCTCCCGGTGTCAGCGGAGGAGGCGCTGGAGGCCGACAACCAGCACCACCGCCGGTACATGGTGCACGGCACGAGCCACCACCTCGGGCTCGACGTGCACGACTGCGCCCAGGCGCGACGCGAGCTCTACCTCGACGGCGTCCTGCAGCCGGGGATGGTGTTCACGATCGAGCCGGGACTGTACTTCCAGCCCGACGACCTGACCGTGCCCGAGGCCTTCCGCGGCATCGGCGTGCGCATCGAAGACAACATCCTGGTCACCGAAGACGGCGCCGAGAACCTGTCGATCGGCATCCCGCGCACGGCCGACGACGTCGAGGCCTGGGTGCAGCGCCTGCGCGGCTGACCTCTCCCCGCAAAGTCATCGAGGGGTCCCGGCACGCCGCGAGTTACACTCGCGAGACGGCGTGTCGGGACCCCTCGATGGTTTGCGCGGGCGTCAGCGCTCGGCGGGCGGCTCGGCGGCGGGCGGCTCGGCAGCGGGCGGCTCGGGCTGGCCCCAGGCGGGCGGCGGGTCCGAGGGATGCGGCGCCGCGGGCGGATCCGACGGGTGCGGTTCGTCGGCGGCCTGCTCCGTGCCGCCCTGCGCCAGGTTGCGCGCGCGGTTGGCGAGCTCCGAATCGACGAGCACCGAGTAGCTCGTCGCGATCACCTGCATCACCGACGTGTAATCGCGGCGGCGGCGGTTGATGGCGTACGAGACGATGCCGAACAGCATCCCGAACCCGGCGCCGATCAGCACGGCGGCGATGACGAACGCGTAGCTGACCGCCGGCGAGAAGATCACGAGCAGCAGTCCGAAGAAGATTCCGAGCCAGGCTCCCGAGGCGGCGCCGGCCACGGCGACCCGGCCCCAGGTGAGTTTTCCGGTCACCCTTTCCACGCTCTTGAGGTCACTGCCGACGATCGAGACCTTGTCGACGGGGAAGTCGGCCCGGGCCAGAACGTCGACCGCCTGCTGCGCCTCGGGATACGTCTCGTAGGTCGCGACGATCTCGCCTTTGGGAAGAGTGGGAAAGAGGCCGCGGCCCCGTCCGTTCATCGGACTCGGTGTGGTCATCCCCCTATTCTTCCACCCTGCCCGTGTGGACGCCCGGAGGGCTTAAGTTATTACATGTGAGTGCCACCCGAGTTTTCGTCGCCCGTCTTGCCGGGTGCACCGTTTTCGACCCCGCCGGCGACCGGGTCGGCAAGGTGCGCGACGTGCTGGTGGTCTATCGCAAGAGCGATCCGCCACGAGTCGTCGGGCTGATCGTCGAGATTCCCGGCAAGCGGCGCGTCTTCGTGTCGATCGGCCGTGTGACGAGCATCGGCAGCGGTCAGATCATCACCACCGGGCTCATCAACGTGCGCCGCTTCGAACAGCGCGGCGGCGAGGTGCGCGTGATCGCCGAGATGCTCGGCCGCAAGGTCGTGTTCGCCGACGGCAGCGGTGAGGCGACGATCGAAGACGTGTCGATCGAGGAGTCCCCCACGGGCGAATGGGCCATCGGTCAGCTGTTCGTGCGACGCCCCAAGACGGGTTCGTCTCCGTTCGGCAAGGGCCAGACCACGTTCGCCACCTGGAACGAGGTGCGTGAGCAGCAGGCCAGGGGCGAAGCCCAGTCGGCCGAGCAGTTGATCGCGACCTTCTCCGAGCTGAAGCCGGCCGACCTGGCGAACACGCTGCTCGACCTGCCGCAGCAGCGGATGCTCGAGGTCGCCGAAGAGCTGCCGGACGACAGGCTCGCCGACGTGCTCGAAGAGATGCCGGAGAGCGAGCAGGTGCAGATCCTCGCCCAGCTCGACGACGACAGGGCCGCCGACGTTCTCGACCAGATGCAGCCGGACGACGCGGCCGACCTGATCGCCCAGCTCTCCGACGAGCGCGGCGAGCACCTCCTCGAACTGATGCAGCCCGAGGAGGCGGAAGACGTCAGGATGCTGCTGACGTACGCCCCCGACACCGCCGGCGGCCTGATGACCACCGAGCCGATCATCGTGTCGGCCGACGCCACCGTCGCCGAGGGCCTGGCGCTCATCCGCCGTCACGAGCTCGCTCCCGCACTCGGCGCGGCGGTCTGCGTCACCCTGCCACCGTACGAGGCGCCGACCGGCCGTTTTCTCGGGATGGTCCACTTCCAGCGGATGCTGCGCTATCCCCCGCACGTGCGCCTCGGCACACTGCTCGACCCGAGCCTCGAACCGGTCACCGCGAACACGAGCGCGGCCGAAGTGTCGCGCATCCTCGCGAGCTACAACCTCGTCTCCGTTCCCGTCGTCGACGACAACCACCGCCTCGTCGGGGTGGTGACCATTGACGACATCCTCGACTTCCTGCTGCCAGACGATTGGCGAAGTCGTGACGAAGACGACGACCATCCCAAGGTGAAGCGCCCTGCACAGGGCGCCGAGACAGGCAGTATCCCGATCGTGAGCGGAAGGAGGACAGGCAGTGGCAAGAGGTAAGCAGGACACCCGTCTCGACGCCCCGAAGGGCCTCCGCACCACCGTCATCCCCCGCCGCGGCACGGCGGAGACGAGCGACCGGTTCGGCCGCTTCACCGAGTGGATCGCCCGCGCGATGGGAACGCCCTGGTTCATCCTCGGGCTGACCGTCTTCGTGATCTTCTGGATGCTCTGGAACACGCTCGCGCCGGTGGCCTTGCGTTTCGACTCGATCGCGCTCGGCTTCATCGCCCTCACCCTGGTGCTCTCGCTGCAGGCGTCGTACGCCGCGCCGCTCATCCTTCTCGCTCAGAACCGTCAGGACGACCGCGACCGCGTGCAGATCGAGCAGGACAGGCAGCGCGCCGAGCGCAACCTCGCCGACACGGAGTACCTGGCCCGCGAGGTCGTGGCGCTGCGCCTGGCGATCAAGGACATGGCCACGAAGGACTTCATCCGCGCCGAACTGCGTTCCCTGCTCGAAGACCTCGACAAGCGTGACGACGAGGAGGGCGAGACCGCCCGTGCCTGACCTCGCCGCCGGCATCCAGCGCGCGCTCGGCGGTGTGCTCGACCCCGAGATCCGCAAGCCCATCACCGAGCTCGATATGGTCGGCGGGGTCACGGTCGACGAGGGCGGTCACGCCACGGTCTCCGTGAAGCTCACGATCGTCGGGTGTCCCGCAGCCGACACGATCGAACGGGATGTGCGCACCGCGACCGCCGCCGTCCCCGGTGTTACGGCGGTCACCGTTGACGTGTCGGTCATGACCCGCGAGGAGCGCGCAGCGCTCACCGAGAAGCTGCGTGGAGGACGCGCAGCCCGGGTGCAGCAGTTCGGCCCCGACTCGCTGACGACCGTCTACGCCGTCACGAGCGGCAAAGGCGGCGTGGGCAAGTCGACGATCACCGCGAACCTCGCCGTGGCCCTCGCCGAGCGCGGCCTCCGCGTCGGCATCGTGGACGCCGACGTGCACGGCTTCTCGATCCCGGGCATCCTCGGTCTGGTCGACGCCTCGGGCGCCGCCCCCCGGCCGACCCGGGTGGACGACATGATCCTGCCGCCGATCGCCTACGGCGTGAAGGTCGTGTCGATCGGGATGTTCGTCGACTCCTCGTCGGCGGCCGTCGCCTGGCGCGGCCCGATGCTGCACCGCACGATCCAGCAGTTCCTCGGCGACGTGTACTTCGGCGACCTCGACGTGCTGCTGCTCGATCTGCCTCCGGGAACCGGGGATGTGGCGATCTCGGTCGGGCAGCTGCTCCCGAACGCCGAGGTGCTCGTCGTGACCACTCCGCAGCCTGCCGCCGCCGATGTCGCCGAGCGCAGCGGCGTCGTCGCCCGCCAGACCGGCCAGCGGGTCGTCGGCGTCATCGAGAACATGGCGGGGCTCCCCCAGCCCGACGGCACCGTGCTCGACCTCTTCGGGTCGGGCGGCGGCGCCGAGGTGGCGAAACGTCTCTCGGCCGGCCAGCCTCAGCCGGTGCCGCTTCTGGCGTCGGTGCCCCTCAGCATCCCGTTGCGTTCCGGCGGCGACACCGGGGCTCCCATCGTCGTGACCGACCCGGGCGACCCGGCCGCCGCTGCCATCCGTGCCGTCGCCGACCATCTCGCCACCCGCCCCCGCGGACTCGCCGGCCGCAAGCTCGGTCTCACCGTCACCTGACCCCCCAAAGCGGCACCGAGGGGTCCCGACACGCCGTTACAGGTACTCATGTAA
>NZ_JBHVYL010000046.1:13272-22267 GCF_042880955.1 Leifsonia sp. NPDC058292 | reverse complement strand
GTTACATGGAGGCATGTAACGGCGTGTCGGGACCCCTCGACGACCGTCAGAGGCCGGCGTGGGACAGAGGGATGGTCGGCACGTCGACGATATGGGCGCCCCCGTCGGCGACGATGGTGGCGCCGGTGATGTACGAGGATTCGGCCGAGCCGAGAAACCGGATGACGGCGGCGATCTCGTCGGGCTGGGCCGGGCGGCCGAGCGGGACATCCGCGGTCACCAGGCCGTAGCCCTGCTCGCGGGAGTCGAGGCCCGCGCGGCGGGCGAACTCGTCCATCTCCTCGTCGGCCATCGGCGTCTGCACCCAGCCGGGGCAGACCGCGTTCACGCGCACGCCGTAGCGGCCGTAGTCGCGGGCGAGGGTGCGGGTGAGCCCGACCAGGGCGTGCTTTCCGACCGTGTAGCCCGCGACACTCGGTCCGGCGAAGAGGCCGGCGAGCGAGGAGACGACGACGATCTGGCCATGGGATTCGATCAGGTGCGGCAGCGCCGCCCTCGCGAGCACGAACGCGGTCGTCACGTTCGTTCGGAAGGAGATCTCCCACGCGTCGTCGTCGGTGTCGAGCACGGTGGAGAGCCCGTGGCCGCCCGCGTTGGCGACCACCACATCCACTCGCCCGAGCTCCGTCACGACCCGGTGGATGGCCGCCTCGGCGTCACTGCGCGAGCTCGCGTCGGCGACGATCGCGAGACCGCCGGTCTGCGCGGCCACCTCCTCGATCGGGCCGGGGCGACGGCCGATGAGCACGACGTGCGCTCCCTCGGCGGCGTACCGCCGGGCGGTCGCGGCCCCGATGCCGGTGCCTCCCCCGGTGATGACGACGACTTTGCCTTCGATGGATGCTCCGATGCCGGACACGGGACCTGCTTTCTGAGAACGACGGGTTGGGAATCGAGGGAACGCTGGACAGTGGCGGTCAAGCCGGGAACGACGAGCGGGCGAGGTACCCGAAGTCGGAGACGAGCGCCTGGCCGTTGACGGGCCGGGATGCCGGAGAGGCGAGGTAGAGAACGTGACGGGCGACCTCATCCGGGGTCTGCACCGGAAAGCCCATGGCAGCGAAGCCGCCGGGTTCGATCCCCAGGTCGGCCCGCGCCATCGGGGTGTCGACGACCGACGGGCAGACGCAGTTCACCCGGATGCCGTCGCCGGCCAGGTCGACGGACAGCGCGCGCACCAGTTGCAGCACCGCGCCTTTCGACGCGTTGTAGGGAACCATGCCCGGCGCCGCGACGAAGCTGGAGTCCGAGGCCAGGAGCACCACCGCGGGCGTGCGCGCCTGGCGCAGGTACCGCACCGAGTGCTTCACGAGCAAGAATTGGCCGGTGACATTGACCGCGAGCACCGCGTTCCAGGCGTCGACCGTGATCTCCTCGATCGGCCGGCCGAACGGCCCGCTGACTCCGGCACAGCCGATCGCGAGGTCGATGCCGCCGAACGTGTCTGCGATGGTGTCGACCGCATCCCGCAGCCCGGTTTCGTCGGTGACGTCGGCGGCGACGAATACCGCGCCGTCACCGAGCGATGCGGCGAGGGAGGCGCCCGCCTCGGCGTCGCGGTCGATCAGGCCGACCGTCACGCCTTCGTCGTGCAGAGCGCGGGCGCACGCGGCGCCGATGCCGGAGGCGGCTCCGGTGACGACGGCGACGGCCGTATCGAGCATCAGTTCCACGCGCTTCCTCACGATCGTTGTGCGGGGTCGGGATGCTGCCATCCTGCCTCCGAGACGGCCAGGGCGGGCGTCTTTCTGCGCTGGCGGCCTAACGGCGTGCCCAGATCGGCAAGCCCAGCACCGGTCGATGACAGCAGACTTCCGACAGGACGGCATCCCCCCGTGTCCGCCCACCCGAAGTCAGTGAAGGAGCCGACGTGTCGCAAACCACCTCACCCACAGCAGGCCACCTGCGCAAGAACGCGCTCGGCGTCGCCGGCATCGTGTTCCTCGTGCTCGCCGCGGTCGCCCCGCTGACGGGCGTCGTCGTCGTCGCGTCGCTGGCGATCGCCCTCGGCAACGGCGGAGGGACACCGATGTCGTTCTTCATCGTCGCCGTGATCCTGCTGCTCTTCGCGGTCGGCTACGCGCAGATGTCGAAGCAGCTCGTGAACGCGGGAGGCTTCTACGCGTTCGTGGTGAAGGGTCTCGGCCGCACCGGCGGGCTGGTCGCCGGGTTCATCGCGACGATCGGCTACAACTTCTTCGTGGTCGGCACGATCGGCACCAGCGGGTTCTTCATGCAGACGATCATCGCCGACCTCACCGGACTGAACGTGTACTGGTATGTGTGGGGGCTCCTCTCCATCATCGTGTCGTTCCTGCTCGCGCGGCGCGGCATCGACTTCAGCACGAAGATCCTCGGCATCTCGCTGGTTCTCGAGACGCTCATCCTGGTGATCTTCGACTTCTCGGTGCTGTTCCAGACCGGCTTCCGCATCGAGGCCTTCAGCCCGGAGGCCGTCTTCTCCGGGTCGCTGCCGATCGGCCTGCTGCTGGCGGCCACCGGCTTTCTCGGGTTCGAGGCCACGGCGCTCTTCGGCGAGGAGGCGCGCAATCCGCTCCGCACGATTCCTCGCGCCACCTATGTGGCGATCGTGAGCATCGGCGTGATCCTCGGGTTCACCACCTGGGCCGTCGTCAGCGCGACGGGCGTCGAAGCCGCCCAGAAGACCGCGCTCGACCACCTCGAGAGCGGCGACCTCATCTTCAGCCTGTCGCAGAAGTATCTGGGCACGGTGATGACCGACGTCATGATGGTGCTTCTACTGGTCAGCCTGTTCGCGGCGATGCTCGCCTTCCACAACTCGGCCACGCGCTATCTGTTCTCGCTCGGCCGGGCCGGGGTGCTCCCCCGCGCGCTCGCCCGCACCCGCAGCAACGGCGCGCCGCAGGTCGCCGGGATCGTGCAGGCCGTGTTCGCGGCGGTCGTCGCCGGCCTGTTCGCACTGGCCGGGCTCGACCCGATCTCCTCGCTGGTGCCGAGCATGATCGGCTTCGGCACCCTGTGCATCCTGGTGCTGCAGGCTCTCGCCGCGATCTCGATCATCGTGCACTTCCGCCGGCAGCACGACCCCCGCTGGTGGAGCACGTTCATCGCCCCGGGCATCGGCTTTCTCGGATTGCTGTCGATCGTCATTCTGGCGATCGTCAACTTCAACATCGTGGCGGGCTCCGACGCTCTCGCGGTGAACCTCCTGCCCCTGCTCCTGGTCGTCGCGCTCGTCGGCGGCATCGGCTACGGCGCGTACCTGCGGCGCAGGAAGCCCGCGGTGTACGCCGGCCTCGACCACGACCTCGAAGACTTCGACGCCCCGGAGCCCGCTGCCGCATCCGCAGCCACACCGGCGACCGACACCACCGTCTGACGACAGCCGGCGAGGCAGCGCTCGCGGTCAACTGACGGTCGCTCGGCGACAAGACGCACCGCGGGCGCCGCAACGATACTGGACGCATCACCACCAGAAGGATGTCCATGCCGACCCACCAGCACACCAGCGCGACGACCGCCCTCGCGACCGCCGCACATCCCCTCGACCCGCTGACCGCGGCGGAGATCGCCCGAGGCAGGCAGATCCTCGACGAGGCGGGCCGGCTCACGGCGAGCACCCGCTTTCCGTCGGTGCTCCCGGTCGAGCCGCTGAAGGATGCGGTCGCGGCGTTCCGCCCCGGCGATCCCATCGAGCGGCGCATCCTGTTCGTCGTGCTCGACACCGCGACGGGCGCATCGGCCGAAGCCGTCGTCTCGGTCACGACCGGTGAGATCGTCGGCTGGAACGATCTCACCACCACCGACGCCCCGTACGGACAGCCCCAATATCTCTTCGAGGAGTATCAGCGCGCGGAGGAGATCGCCAAAGCATCCCCCGACTGGCGGGCGGCGATGGAGCGACGCGGCCTCGGCGACCGCGTCGAGCTCGCCTTCTGCGCTCCTCTCGCCCCCGGCCACTTCAACCGGGCCGACGAAGTGGGGCGCCGGGTCATCCGCTCGCTCACCTTCTTGCGCTCGAGCGCGGACGACTCCCCCTGGTCGCATCCGGTCGAAGGCCTCATCGTGCACATCGACCTCAGCCGCGGCGAGGTCATCCGAGTCGAAGACGACGGCGACGTTCCCGTGCCGGCCATCGACGGCAACTACGACGCGGCGACCGTCGGCCCCGCCCGCACGACGCTGAAGCCCATCGAGATCACCCAGCCGGAAGGCCCCAGTTTCCGGGTCGACGGGCAGTCGGTCGAGTGGGAGAATTGGAAGTTCCGCGTCGGGTTCAACGCCCGGGAGGGCCTCGTGCTCAACGAGGTCACCTTCCGCGACGGGGATGAGGACCGCTCGGTGCTCTACCGCGCCTCCGTTCCCGAGATGGTGGTGCCGTACGGCGACACGACCCCGACCAGGTTCTGGATCAGCTACTTCGACGCGGGCGAATACCTCCTCGGCAAGAACGCGAACACCCTCGCACTCGGCTGCGACTGCCTGGGCGTCATCCACTACTTCGACGGCGTCGTCGCCGACGACCACGGCAACCCGGTCACCATCCCGCAGGTCGTGTGCATGCACGAAGAGGACTACGGCGTGCTGTGGAAGCACACCGACCTGAACGGCAAGGCCGAGGTGCGTCGTTCGCGCCGGCTCGTCGTGTCGTACTTCTCGACGATCGGAAACTACGACTACGGATTCTTCTGGTACTTCTACCTCGACGGCACGATCCAGGTCGAGGCCAAGGCCACCGGCATCGTGTTCGCCGGCGCCGGTGTTCCGGGAACAAACGACCCGCACGCCACCGAGATCGCTCCCGGCCTCTTCGCCCCCGTGCACCAGCACCTGTTCTGCGCTCGACTCGACGTCGCCATCGACGGCCGGCGCAACTCGCTCTCCGAGGTCGACGTCGTCGGCATCCCGATCGGCGACGACAACCCGTACGGCAACGCGTTCACCTGGCGCACGACTCCCCTGGCGAGCGAGAAGGATGCGGCGCGACTGGCGAACCCCGCCGCCGCGCGCGTCTGGGAGGTCACCAGCGCCGACCGCCGCAACCTCGTCGGCAAGCCGACCGCCTACCACCTCGTGCCGCAGGGCGGAGCGACCCTCATGGCGCAGCCCGAGGCGACCGTGTCCGCCCGGGCGACGTTCGCCACGAAGCACCTCTGGGCGACCGCGTTCGATCAGGCCGAGCGCTTTCCGGCCGGCGACTACCCCAACGCCCACGCCGGCGGCGCCGGGCTCCCGGCCTGGACAGCGGCCGACCGCTCGCTCGAAGAGTCGGACATCGTGCTCTGGCACGTGTTCGGGCCGACGCACATCCCCCGACCCGAGGACTGGCCGATCATGCCGGTCGACTACTCCGGCTTTCTGTTCAAGCCGTACGGATTCCTCGACCGCAACCCCGCGCTCGACCTGCCGGACGGGGCCGCCGGCGCCGACGGCGGCGCGTGCTGCAGTGGCGGCGCCTGCACCTGCGAGCACTGACCTCGGCGCGCCTGCTGCGCGCCGCATCCGATCCCCCTCCACCCCTTCGAACGGAGACCCCATGACCGACACCGCCGTCACCCTCTCGGACACCTCGACCTGGCTGCCCCTCGACGGGCTCGCGCCAGGCTTCGACGCCAACAAGGCCGAACTCAGCGCCGACCTCGCCGGGCGCACGATCACGCTCGTCGACGAGCGCGGCACCCGCATCACGCACACGTTCGACGACAGCCGCGTGCGCTGGGAGTATCAGCCGGGCGCCGGGGATGCGATCCCCGCCTCCTCGGGCAGCGACGCCTACGAGGCCTTCCGCGTCGACACCGGGCTCTACTTCGCGCAGTTCCACCACGAGCACAAGCCCGACGAGGCCGTCTCGCTCGTGCTCGATGTGACGAACGGACGGGCGCTGTCGATCGTCCAGGCGATCGGCGACCAGTTCCCCGGCAACACCGCCGTACGGCAGCTGTTCGTGCCGTCGCTCATCGAAGGCGCCCCAACGGCCGGCAGCGCTCCGGCGCCGACGACCTCGCTCATCGGCCGCCGCGTGATGTGGGTCTACAGCGCGGAGCACGCCTACGAGCACCTCTACCTGAGCCCGCAGTGGTACACCTGGCAGTGCCTGGCCGGGCCCGAGAAGGGCCTCGCCGACACCGACGAGAACTCCGTGTGGGAGATCAGGCCGGGCATCTACGTGTTCGCCTGGCGCGAGAAGGTCATCCCGTGCGCCTCCGTCACCATCGCAGACCACCGCGACGTGCGGGCCATCCGCTCCCACGGCGTGCTCTTCGGACTGGACGAGTCGGGCACGACACCGACCCACTTCACCTTCGGCGCATACGGTCGGCTGCTGAGCAACACCGTGCACCCCGACCGGTTCGACCCGGCGGACAGCGCCGGTGGCACAGGCTCCGTCGGCGTCGCGGGCGAACCGCGATGACCGAGGGTCCGGCCGATCTGCTGGTGATCGGGGCGCGCATCCACACGGTCGACCGGGCGCATCCCGAGGCCGAGGCGATGGCGATCCGTGACGGCCGCATCCTCGCGATCGGCTCGGCCCGTGCGCTGGCCTCGGTCGCCGGCCCCGACACACGCGTCGTCGACGTCGCCGGGGCCTTCGTGATGCCCGGGCTGGTCGACGTGCACAACCACCACGCAGAGGCAGGCCGGGCGGAGCTGTTCGAGCTGACCTTCTCGGGAGAAGCGGGCCTCGACGAGGTGCTCGCCGCCGTGCGCGCCTACGCGGAGACTCGCCGGCCCGACGAGTGGATCATCGGCAGCAGCTGGGGAACCGGTCTGCTCGACGAGCTCGGCCACGCGGCAGCCCGTCACGCGCTCGACGAAGCCGCGGGCGGCCGGCCCGTGCTGCTCACCGACGACAGCCACCACAACCGCTGGGCCAGCTCGCGCGCTCTGCACCTCGCCGGCATCGACGCGAGCACCCCCGACCCCGCCGCGGGGGTGATCGTCCGCGATCCGCAGACAGGCGAGCCGAGCGGCGTGCTCCTGGAGGCTGCCGGGCTCCTCGTCGAAAAGGTGGCCGCGCCCGCCAAGGCGCTCGCCGCCGCAGACCACGAGCGAGCCTCGGCCCGCGCCGTCGAGATCCTGCACTCCTACGGCATCACGGCGTTCCAGGATGCGGCGATCTCCCTCGACGTCATGCGTGCGCTGAAAGCACTCGACGATCGGTCGGAGCTAGCCGCCTGGGTCGTCTCCAGCATGACGGTCAACGATCAGATCTTCGGCTACACCGAACTCGGGGATGCGCTGATCGCCCACCAGGAGGAGGTGCGCAGCGAACACCACCGCCCCGACTTCATCAAGATCTTCCTCGACGGCACTCCCCCGGCCCACAGCGGCGCCTTCCTCGAACCGTATCTACCGTCCGACGCGCACGGCGCGCACTTCCACGGGAGCACCACCATGCCGGCCGACGAGCTGCTCGGCTGGCTGCGGCGCACCGCCGCCCAGGGCATCTCCGCTAAGATCCACTGCTCGGGCGATGCGGCGGTGAGGATGGTGCTCGACGCGGTCGAGACGGTGCGCTCGGAGGGTCACACCGCCCCGCGGTACCAGATCGCGCACGGCCAGTTCATCGCGCCGAGCGACCTTCCCCGCTTCGCCGAACTCGACGTCTCGGCCGACATCTCGCCGTTCCTCTGGTTTCCCGGAGTGATCGCGGATGCGCTCAGCACCGTGCGGCCGGCCGGCGAAGTCAACGGACTGCAGCCCAACAGGTCCCTGATCGACTCGGGGGCCCTCGTCGCGGGCGGGTCGGACTGGCCGGTGAGCGAGACCCCGAACGCCTGGGACGGCATCCAGGGCCTGGTCACCCGCGCCGACCCCTCGGGCAAGCGACCGGGAACGCTCGGTGCGGAGCAGGCCATCACCCTCGCCGAGGCGATCGAAGTGTTCACGATCAACGGTGCGACCGCCATGGGGCTCGGGGAGGTCACCGGTTCGCTTGAGCCCGGCAAGTCCGCCGACTTCGTGGTGCTCGACCGCGATCCTTTCCAAGTGCCGGAGTCGCAGCTCGCGGCGACCACCGTGCTCGAGACGTGGTTCGCCGGGGAGAAGGTGTTTCAGCGGTAGGGATGCGGCGCTGGGCCGCGGTGTGCGGCGCTTGTCCTACACTTGTTGACGACTGCGCCGCCGCACCGGGGGCGCCACCCTCGAGGGGAGAGGTATGCCCAAGGTCATCGACCACGACCAGCGCCGCGCAGACATCATCGACGTCACGTGGGCGCTCATCGTCAAAGGCGGGCTCGAGGCGGCCACCATGCGCGAGATCGCCACCGAGGCGGGTTTCGCCAACGGGGCACTGAAGCACTACTTTCCGGGAAAAGACGAGATCATCCAGGGAACCTACGAGCGCGCCCTGGGGATGATGAGCCAAGGCGTCGCCGAATCGGTGGACGGCAAGACCGGCCTTGAGGCTCTGCGCGCGATCGTCTACGCCACCGCTCCCCTCGAACCGGGTGCGGTCACCGCCGGACGGGTGCTCCTCACCTTCTGGGAGCGCGCCGTCTCCAACGAAGATCTGCACCAGGCGTACCTCGCCCACCTCGATGACTGGCGCGCCGGCCTCGCCACGTATCTCGCGCAGGGCCGCGCCGCCGGCGACATCGTCACCGACACCCCCGATGAGCAGCTCGTCGACGAGATCGTTCTCATGAACGTCGGCGCTACCATCATGAGCCTCATCGCCCCCGACCGTTCCACCGCCGAACTGCAGCGCCGCCACCTCGACGCCTTCTTCGAACGCATCACGCCGCGCTGACGGCGCCCGGCCGGCCGGCCGGCCGTACGTGGGTCGGTCGGCCGACCGGCCGTACGTGGGTCGGTCGGCCAGCCTGCGGCACGCCACGAACGTGCCCCGTCGCGGCGAACGCGGCTGACGCGGCTGCTCGCGACGAGTGTGGCTGCTCGCGACGAACGTGCCACTTCGCCACGAATGTGGCCACTCCGGTCGAACGTGGCCGGCACAGCGGGCACATCCGACCGGAACGGACACACTCGCGAACACGAGCCACACTCATCC
>NZ_JBHVYL010000046.1:0-13173 GCF_042880955.1 Leifsonia sp. NPDC058292 | reverse complement strand
CCGGGAACAGCAGCACTACACGCACCCCAGAGCCGACCCGCGACGAACGTGCCACTTCGCCACGAATGTGGCCGCTCCGGTCGAACGTGGCCGGCACAGCGGGCACATCCGACCGGAACGGACACACTCGCGAACACGAGCCACACTCATCCCGGGAACAGCAGCACTACACGCACCCCAGAGCCGACCCGCGACGAACGTGCCACTTCGCCACGAATGTGGCCGCTCCGGTCGAACGTGGCCGGCGCAGCGGACACATCCGACCGGAACAGGCACACTCGCGAGCACGAGCCACACTCATCCCGGGAACAGCAGCACTACACGCACCCCAGAGCCGACCCGCGACGAACGTGCCACTTCGCCACGAATGTGGCCACTCTGGTCGAACGTGGCCGGCACAGCGGACACATCCGACCGGAACAGGCACATTCGGCTGGGAGCGGCACACTCGCGGGGAGCGGCGCGCGCGGCGGGCGCGGCGTGCCGGCCGCGGCGCGAGCGAGCAGCGCTAGGCGGCGGTGGCGATCAGGATGCGGGGGCTGCCGGGCAGCGCCACGGTGCCCTGGGGCGCCCATCCGGCGGCCTCGAGCCAGTCGCGCACGACGGACTCCGGGTACACGACCGTTCCGTCGATGTTGTAGTACTCGCCCGCGTGCATGGCGTCGATCGCGCGCTGTTCGGGGTCGTCGTCGAGGAAGAAGTCGAGCACGATCAGCGTCGCGCCCGGCGCGGCGGCGGCCCGAGCGTGCTCGAAGATTCCGCGGTTCTGGGCGTCGCCGAAGCGGTGGATGACGTGGTTCACCATGATGAGGTCGTGCTCCCCGCCCGGCTCAGCGGATGCGGTCTCGGCGCCCTCGACGGTGGCGCGGCCCGCGAATCCCGCCGCCTCCACCGCGGCCTGCACCGACGGCACCGACTGGGGGTCGAAGACGAACCGGGTGGTCAGAACGGGGTTCGCCGTCATCGCGTTGATGGCGAAGGCGGCGCTCAGACCTCCCAGGTCGAGAACGCTGCGGAACCGCGTGAAGTCGAAATTGCGCACGAGCATCGCCGCGTGCAGCTCGTTGTAGGTCATCACTCCGTCGAGAAACGCGCCCCAGCCGGCCTCATCGAGGTCGAGCGTTCCGGCGTCGTTGGTGTCGACGGTTTGGTCGTACCCGAGCCACTGGGGGTAGCTCGTGGCGTTGAGGAACGCGAGGAACGGCCCGAGGTCGAGTTCGGCGCGGTCGCCGGTCAAATAGGCTGCCGCATCCGGGGTCAGTGCGTAGCGGCCGTCGTTCCGGGTGAGCAGACCCTGGGCGGCCATGCTGTCGGCGAGCACGCGCACCTGCTGCTCCGACACACCGGTCGCGTTGGCGAGGTCGGCGACTCCGAGCGGGCCGTCGGAGAGAGCCGAGAACAGGCCGATGCGGCTTGCGGCGAACAACTGCTTCGCGCCCATGAAGCCGATGGCGATGTCGACGATGGCTTCCGGCGTTGCGGGACGGGTCGAGGTCACTTCACACGCTCTTTCTGTCGTGGCACCGCACCGGGCTTCCGGACGGCGATGTCGGGGAGGAACAGGACCACCCTAGCTTATTTTCTACTACCATAGAAAAACAATCGTCGAAGGAGACACCGATGCCAGACCCATCCCCCCTTTTCGTCCGCACGTCCGAGGCCGCGGCGCCCACCGGCGTCCCTGTCGTGCTGCTGCACGGCTTCGCATCCTCCGGCACCGACGACTTCGAGACCACCGGATGGGCGCAGACCTTCGCCGACGCCGGCCGCACGACGCACATCGTCGACCTGCCCGGCCACGGCGACTCGGGGCCGGTGACGGAAGCGGGCGCGACGACGTCAGCCGTGGTCGCGCAGCTCGTCGACGCAATCGACGCCCTGACCGACGGGCCGGTGGATGTGGTGGCATACTCCCTCGGAGCCCGGCTCGCGTGGGAGCTCCCGAACGCATCCAGCGCCCGGCGGCCCGAGAGCACCCGACCGATCGTGCGCCGGCTGGTGCTCGGCGGACTGAGCCCGTTCGAACCGTTCGCCACGGTGGACACGGATGCCCTGAGCGCGGTCGTCGCCGGACGCGACAGGGGCGATCGCGCCGCACCGCGGCCAGCCGACCCGATGCTCGGCATGATGGCGGCCATGGTCTCGGCGCCCGGCCGCGACACGGAGTCGCTGATCGCGCTCATCCGCGGCCTGGGTTCCGAACCGTTCACGCCGTCGGCGGGCGCGCCGGCCGAGACGCCCATTCTGTTCGTGGCGGGGAGCGACGACGTCATGACCACCGGGATCGAAGACCTCGTCGCCCTGACGCAGAACGGCACGCTGGCACGCGTTCCGGGCGATCACCGCGGCGCGCTCGACTCCCCCGAGTTCCGCGCGGCGGCGCTCGCGTTCCTGAGTTGAGGACCCCGCGGCCGTCGCGTCACACGGGAAGGCTCAGTGTGCCATCCGGGTTGACGTCACGGTCGAGCCAGAGGTCGGCCACCGCCGAGCGGAGGGCCTCGGGCCCGACCCGGTCGAGGAGGGCGAGCGCGCCGAGGTTGTCTTCCAGCTGCTCCACCCGGCTGACCCCGAAGAGCACGTTGGCCGTGGCCGGGTTGCTCAGCACATAGGCGAGCCCGAGCTGGGTCGGCGTCGCGGCGAACGAGGATGCGATCCTCTCGACGTCGGGGAAGGCCGCCACGATCCGCTCGCGGATGCCACCGATGTCGGCGCCGATCTTGCGCGCCGGCGCCAGCTTGCCCGCGAGGATGCCGCCCTCGAACACATCGGAGGCTTGCAGGGCGAGCCGCCCCGACCGGAAGAGGTCGCCGTAGTGCTCGCCCTCCGCCATCGTGCGCCGCACGAGACCGTACTTGAGCTGGGCGAACGTCGGCGGGGTCAGACCTTCCGCGACGGCGTAGTCGATGGCGAGCGTCACATCCGCGATCGCCCAGTTGTTCACGCCCCAGGCGTCGAAGCGCCCGGCGTCGATCTCCGCGGCCACGTCGCGCACGATCCGGCGCACATCCACGTCTCCGAAGTAGTCGCCGACCACGACGACGTCAGCCTTCTCGACGCCGATGCGCGAAAGCGAGACGTCCAGCTGCTGCGCGAAACCCGACTGCGGATACTCCCAGAGCCAGAGTTTGCCGCAGAGCAGGTAGTCGTCTCGCGAGAGCCCCGATGCGCGCACCGCCTCGCCGAAGATCAGGTCGGTGCGGGCGTTCTCGGCGTGCGGGCCCATGTTGTAGTGCGCAACGTCGAAGAACGCGGCGCCGACCTCGGCCGCACGACGGATGAGCGTGACGGCGTCGTCGAACTCCATCCTGTCCCAGGTGTTCCACGAGCCGAGGGAGAAGACGGGAACGGCAGGGCCGCCGGGCCCGAGCGTGCGGGTGGGAACGGGTGCGGCGAATGTCATGGTGGTCCTCCTGAAGCGTCATCGCTTTTTTCTACGGTCGTATAATATAACCATGCCCGGCGTCATGACGGTGTGACGCGGCAAGCCGAAGGAGCTCACCCAGTGACCGACACCCGCACAGTCCTCATCACCGGCGGAGGCGGCGGCATCGGCCGCGGCATCGCCGAAGCATTTCTCGACAACGGCGACCGCGTCGTGCTCGCCGACATCGACGCGGACGCCCTCGGCCGCACGGCGTCGGAGATCGGCGCCTCCGCCATCGCGCTCGACATCACCGACCCCGAGGCGGTCGCCGCCGCGGTGGAGGAGATCGTCGGCGACCACGGACGCATCGACGTGCTCGTGAACAACGCGGGCATCCTCTCGCTGCACGGACGCCTCACCGAACTCGCCGTGGCGGACTACGAGGCGATCGTGCGCGTCAACATCCTCGGAACGTTCACCGTCACGCAGGCCGTCGCCCGCAGCATGGTCACCACCGGAACGCGCGGCACCATCGTGAACATCTCCTCCATCGGCGGACGCCAGCCGACCCCAGGGATGGGCGCCTACGAGTCGAGCAAGGCGGCCGTCGACTCGCTGACCCGCTGGGCGGCGATCGAGCTCGCCGAGGCCGGCATCCGGGTCAACGCGGTCGCGCCGGGCCCCGTTCTCACGCCGATGCTGGCCCTCGGGATGCCGGAAGGATCGCCGGCGCGCGCCGCCTGGACCTCCCGCATCCCGCTCGGCCGCCTGGCCGCCGTGGACGACATCGCCCCCGCCGTGCTCTTCCTCGCCGGCGACGGTGCCGCCCACATCACGGGCACGAGCATCCCCGTCGACGGCGGCCAGCTGCTCGCCTGACGCGCTCCGCCGTGCCTGGCGCTCCGACGCGCCGCCAGCACATCGAGGGGTCCCGACACGCCGTTACATGCACCCATGTAACGGCGCGTCGGGACCCCTCGGTGGTGGTGATGCCGGCGCTACGCCGTGTACACGGGCGTGCGCTCGTAGACGATCTCGCCGTCGACGACGGTGAGATCGACGGCGACGGCGGGCAGTTCGGACGGGGCGAGACTCAGCGGGTCCGCTTCGAGCACGCACAGGTCGGCGACCTTGCGCGGCTCGAGCGAGCCTTTCCACGGGTCGGCGCCGTCTTGTCGCGCGGGAGCGGTGGTGTAGCCGTGCAGCAGGGAGAGCATCCGGTCGCGCTCGGTTGCGGGATGCGGGGCGCCCAGCCACGCGTCGGCGTCGGCGATCCCCTGCCGCCAGTCGGGGGCGAGGATGGGCGCGTCCGAACTGAGCGACACGGACACGCCGGCGGCGGCCGCGGCCCCGAGCGGCCACGCCTCGGCGGCGGTCGACTCCCCCAGCACCGAGCCGAGCCACGCGGCCGTCTTCACCGCGATGCCGGGCTGCACGTTCCAGCCCATGCCGAGTCTCGCCATCCGTGCGAGGGAGGCGGCATCGAGCAGGTCGCCGTGGATCACGTAGTGCCGCAGCTCCATCCTGCTTTCGGCCATGGCCTCCTCGACGGCGTCGATTGTCGTCTCGATCGTGCGGTCCCCGGTCGCGTGCACGCCCACCTGGTAGCCCAGACGGTTCGCTTCGAGGATCATGCGGCGCAGGTTGTCGGCGCGCTCGGCGCGGTCGAGCCCGGCGACGAGAAGATCGCCCGAGCTGCCGTCGGGATAGGAGTGCCTGGTCCACGCCTGCTGCATGGGCGGGATGCCGTCGGCGAAGATCTTCACCCCCGCCACCCGCAGCCAGGTCGGCCTGGTCGTCTCGCGGTCGAGAGCGCGGATGCCGGTGGTGAACCCGTGCAGCGTGCTCGGACCGTCGAGCGCGCCGAACAGGGCGAGGACATTCACCCGCGCACGGAGCGCCCGTTCGGCTTGGAGCTCGACGTAGGCGTCGAAAACCGACGTGGAGAAGCATCCGGTCGCGCCGTCGTCTTCGCCTGGGCCGAGCCCCGGTTCGGTGTAGCTGGTGATGCCGAGGGATGCGATCAGTTCGCCCGCGCGCAGGATGGCCGCCCGCCGCTCCTCCCGCGTCGACACCAGCGGCGCCGACCCCGACGTGTCGTGCGGATCGCCGCCCGCTGTGCCGCCGCCCGCCGCCGCGCCACCACCACCACCGGCACCAGCGCCGGCTCCGCCACCACCAGCGCCGCCACCCTCCTCCTCGACGCCCGCCCCCATCCCGCCGAACACCGTGTTCGGCCACATCGCGCCCAGCCAGGTCGCGTGCAGGTGTGAGTCGTTGATGCCGGGGATCACGGCACGCCCGTCGAGGTCGACGACCGTGGTGCGTCGGCCGATGGCGCGCTGCACGTCGGCGTCGGAGCCCACGCGCAGGATGCGGCCGTGCCTGACCGCGACGGCGGTTCCGCTGGTGCCGGCGTCGTCGAGGGTGAGCACCGTCCCTCCTCGGAGCACCAGGTCGGCGCTCGGATCGGGACTGTCTCGGTTGGGTCGCTGCACGTCTCCTCCTCGAGAGGCTCGCTATTTAGGTCAACGTATGTAGAATAACCCACATCGGCGTTCGGAACGACAGCGAATCGGTTCGCGAACCCCCGTCGCCGGAACGGAGCCTCAATGACGATCCCCACCTCCACCCGCGCCGCTGTGCTCACTGCCCACGGCGACGACCTGACCGTGCAGGAGCTGCCTCTCCCGGCCTCGGTGGAGCCCGGCGCCGCTCTCGTGCGCATCCACTGCACCACCCTGTGCGGCACCGACATCGAGATCTGGTCGGGCAAGATGACTTTTCCCGGGATGCTCCCGATGGTGCTCGGCCACGAGATGGTGGGCGAGATCGTCGCGGTCGGCGCCGGAACGAGGGATGCGCTCGGTCGCGACCTCGCCGTCGGTGACCGCATCGGCTGGTCGGAGTCGACCTGCGGCGAGTGCTTCGGCTGCACGGTCCTCCGCGAGCCGGTGGCCTGCTCACGGCGCGGGTACGGCTTCCTTCAGCGCTCCGACGTGCCCCCGTATGCGACCGCCGGTCTCGCCGACTTCGCCTATGTCACGCCCGGCGCGGCGAAGCTCCTGCTTCCGGCCGAGGTGAAGGACACGTGGGCATCGATGGCGGGATGCGCGGCCAAGACGGTGCTCCGGGCGTTCCAGCGGGCCGGCGGCGTGCGTCCCGGCTCCCGGGTGGTCGTGCAGGGCTCCGGTGCGCTCGGCATCTTCGCGACGGCCGTCGCGCATCTCTCCGGCGCGGGCACGGTCGTCACCGTCGGCGCACCGGCCGAGCGTCTCGCCGCCGCACGACGCTTCGGCGCCGACGAGGTGGTCGACATCGCACGTGGCTCGGAGGCCACCGTGCAGCGCGTGCTCGAACTCACCGACGGTCAGGGCGCCGACCTCGTTCTCGATCTCGCCGGGGCGCCGAGCGTCGGCCCCGAGGCGATCGCGATGGCCGGGCAGCGGGGAACGTTCGTCGTCGTCGGCAGCACCGGACCCACCGGCGACCCTGTCTCCCTCAGCACCATCATGGGCAAAGAGCTGACGATCGTCGGCTCCCTGAACGGCGACATCGGCGACTACTACCGGGCGATCGAGTTCTTCCGCGCGTTCGCCGACAGGCTCCCCTGGGATGAGCTCTTCAGCGAGCCGGTCGGGCTCACCCAAGCCTCCGCCAAGGTCGCGATGATGAGCGCGCTCGGCGAGATCAAAGCCGTCATCGACCCCCGCATCGGCTGACAACGACCCACTAGGAGGGCACGCCGCACCATGACATCCTCACTCCCGCCCATCCCGACCCGCCGAATCGGAACGTCCGGCATCGAGGCTTCCGTGCTCTCGCTCGGTTCGTGGCACACCTACGACCGGATGGACTTCGCCGACGCCGTCGAGCTGGTCGCCACCGCCGTCGAGCGGGGCGTCACACTGTTCGACGTCGGCGTCTACGGCTTCCGCGGCATGCAGCCGCCGGTCTTCACGGATGTGCTCTTCTCGGCGATCGTGCGAGCCGCTGGAATCCGCCGGGAACAGTACCTGCTATCGGAGAAGCTATGGCTCGAGGGCTTCGGTGACGACGGTTTCCGGCCTCAGCTGGAGCACGCGCTGTTCCGGGTCGGCTGCGAGTTCACCGACCTCGTGGTGCTGGGCGATCTGCGCCGCGACGACCTCGACCTGCGCGACCTCGTGCTCGACCTCGCGACGCTCGCCGACGCCGGCCTGATCCGCGCGTGGGGGGTCAACAACTGGTCGGCCGCGAACATCCAGTCACTCATCGACGTCGCGGCCGCGGAGGGCGTGCCCGGCCCGCAGCTCGCGCAGCTCAAGTACAGCGTCGCCCGCCGCTCCATCCCCGACGGCGAACCGTTCGCGCGCCTGTTCGAGCAGGGCATCACCATGCAGGCCTCGGATGTGATGGAGGGCGGCATCCTCGCGGGCAACGTCACGCCGTCTCGCGAGGTCGGTCGCGATCCGGGAGAGGTCCGGGAGCGCATCGTCGCGACAGTGCCCGGGCTCCAGTCGCTCGCGGACGAGTTCGGGTGCACTCCCGCCCAGCTCGCCGTCGCGTTCACCCTCACCCATCCGGCGAACACGACGACGCTGTTCGGCGCGACCCGACTCGAACAGCTCGAGCAGAACCTCGCGGCGGTGAGCCTGGTCGAGCGAGTCGGTTCCGCCCACCTGCGCGCCCGCGTTGAACCGTTCTGGGTCGACCGCGACGTCGTCGATCCCGCGGGGCCGTAGCCCGCATCCGCCTCACCGCCATCGCCGGCACCGAACACCGCAGCCACCAGAGAAGAGGAAGCATGACCATCGCACCCGACTCCCGCACCGTCGTTCCCGTTCCTTTCGCCGCCGAGCTCTCGCCGGTTCTGACGGCTATGGCTGCCGCCCCGCAGCAGCCGCTCACCCGCGAGTCGCTGGCGTCTTCCCGCGAGGGAGCCGCAACGCTCTTCCCGTCGCCCGCCGAGTTGATCGGCGACCTGCCCGTCGTCACCGAGGAGCGCGTCATCCCCGGGCCGGTGGGCGCCCCCGACCTGGAGATCACCGTTCTGCGGCCGCGCGACCACCGCCCCGGGGCCGGCGCCGTGCCCGCACTGTTCAACATCCACGGGGGCGGGATGATCGTCGGACACCGCAACTGGGAGACCGGCCGTCTCATCGAGCTCGTCGTCGAGCTCGGCGTCGTCGCAGTGAACGTCGAGTACCGTCTCGCTCCCGAGAATCCGTTCCCCGCGGGCGTCGAAGACTGCTACGCCGGGGTCGTCTGGCTGGCGGAGAACGCCGCCGAGCTCGGCGTCGACCCTGCCCGCATCGTGGTCATGGGAGGCAGTGCGGGCGGCGGATTCTCCGCGGCGGTCGCACTGCTCGCGCGAGACCGCAAGGGCCCCGAGCTGGCCGGCCAGCTGCTGCTGTGCCCGATGCTCGACAACACGAACACCACGGTCGCGAGCCACCAGTACGCCGGTCTCGGCACCTGGACCCGCGAAGCCAACCTCCTCGCCTGGAGCTGTGTGCTCGGCGACGACCTGGCCGCGAGTGTCGACGCCTCCCCCTACGCCGCTCCGACTCGTGCCACTGATCTCAGCGGTCTCCCTCCCGCGTTCATCGAGGTGGGCTCGGCCGAGCTGTTCCGCGATGAGGACGTCGAGTTCGCCGGCCGCATCTGGGCGACGGGCGGCGAAGCAGAGCTCCACGTCTGGTCGGGCGCCTTCCACGGCTTCGACATGTACGCGCCCGCAAGCGAACTCACGCGGGCGGCGCTGGCTTCGCGCTTCTCCTGGTTGCGGCGCGTGCTCGGCCTGTGAAGAGAAGATCATGACGACCCGCGCCACCGGCGCCCACACCCCTCCCGCGCCCGCCCCGGCACCTGTCTCGTACGATCCCGAGTTGGCGCCCGGTCTCGCCGCCTTTCTCGACCTCGTCGAACACATCCCGCTGCGCGCCGACACCATCCTCGCCAATCGACGCCATTTCGCGACGATCATCCCGCCGATCGAGGCGCAGGTCGCCGGTCGTGCCGTGGAGTGGGAGAACCGCATGATCCCGGGTCCGATCGGGGCTCCGGATGTTGAGCTCACGATCATCCGCCCGCTCGACGGCACGCGGCACGGCACGCAAGACGGCGCGCGGCACGGCGCGAGAAGCCTCGCGGCCGGCGTTCTCGGCATCCACGGCGGCGGACAGGTGCTCGGCACCCGCTTCTTCGGCACGCCCGAGCTCATCGAGCTCGCCGTCGACTACGGGATGGTCGGGGTCGCCGTCGAGTACCGGCTCTCCCCCGAACATCCCGGCACCGCCGCGGCGGAGGACTGCTACGCCGCCCTGTGCTGGCTGGCCGCCAACGCTGACGAGCTCGGCGTCGACCGCGACCGCCTCATCGTCTCGGGCGCCAGCGCCGGCGGAGGCCTCTCCGCAGCCGTCGCCCTGCTCGCCCGAGACCGTCACGGCCCGGCGCTCGCGGGCCAGCTGCTGAACTGTCCCATGATCGACGACCGCAACGACACCGTCTCGAGCCTGCAATACGACGGGATCGGCGCTTGGGACCGCAACAACAACGACACCGCCTGGACGGCCATCCTGGGCGCCGACCGGTTCACGGATGCGGTCTCCCCTTACGCCGCGCCGGCGCGCGCGGGCGACCTCTCGGCGCTTCCGCCCGCCTACATCGAGGTCGGCTCGGCGGAGGTGTTCCGCGACGAGGACATCGACTACGCCCGCCGTATCTGGGCGGCCGGCGGTGTCGCCGAGCTGCATGTCTGGTCGGGGGCCTACCACGGGTTCTCCGGGTTCTCCCCCGACGCGAACGTGTCACGCGCCGCGATCGCGGCGAGAGACAGCTGGCTGCGCCGCACTCTCGGCGTCACTCCCCGCCCGACCCCAGCGCCGTGACGACCAGGGCGGTGCCGATCGGGGCCGTGTCGCCGCCGATCATGAGCGTCCGGCGCAGCATCCTGGTGCTCGGGCTGCTGGAGGCCTTCGGTCCGCTGTCGATGGATCTGTACCTCCCGCAGCTGCCCCAGCTCGCCTCGTCACTCCACACCAGCGACGCACTCGCCCAAGCGACGATGTCGGTGTGCATGATCGGGCTGGGCGCTGGGCAACTGGTGGCCGGTCCGTTGAGCGACCGGTTCGGCCGACGACGGCCGCTCCTCATCGGCATCGCGCTTTTCACGCTGCTCTCGATCGTGTGCGTCGTCGCGCCGACCATCGAGATCCTGCTCGTGGCGCGTCTGCTGCAGGGGCTCGCCGGTTCGGCGGGCCTCGTCATCAGCCTCGCCGTCGCCCGGGACATGTTCAGCGGCGCCGAGCTCTCCCGGATGCTGTCGCTGCTCGCGCTCGTCAGCGCATCCACCCCCATCGTCGCCCCGGTGCTGGGCGGCCAGCTGGCGCGCGTCATGGACTGGCGCGGGATCTTCGCCGTGCTCGCCGGCATCGGCGCCGCTCTGTTCGTGCTTGCTCTCGCCGGGCTCAAGGAGACACTGCCGCCGGCAGCCCGGCACCCGGGCGGCGCGGGCGCCATGGCCGGTCACTTCCGCGAACTCCGCCGCGACAGTCTCTTCGTTCTCCTCGTCGTCGCCGCGGCCGCCGGCGGTGTCGCCTTCTTCAGTTATCTGTCGATGTCGAGCTTCGTGCTGCAAGACCAGTTCGGCCTGACGCCGCAGCTCTTCAGTCTGTTCTTCGCGACCAATGCGCTCGCGAGTTTGCTGGGCTCGCAGCTCAGCCGGGTGATCGTCGCCCGGCTCGGCCCGGCAAGGATGTACCTCGCCGGGCAACTCGCGACGACCGCCGCCGCACTGCTGCTGGTCGCTGCCGTGCTGCTCGGCTGGGGACTCGTCGGGATGCTCGTCGTCCTCCCCCTGTTCCTCTTCGCTTCCGGGGTGGGCGGCCCGAACGGCACCACCCTCGCGCTCGGCGCACACTCGGCCAGGGCGGGCACGGCGGCGGCGGTTCTCGGCACCGTCACGTTCACGGTCGGCCCGATCGTCGCGCCGCTGGCATCCATCGGCGGCTCCACCGCGCTCACGATGGCTGTGACGATCGGTGCGGCCGGAACCGTCGCCGGGCTCGTCGGCTGGCTGGCGGTGCGACGGATGCGTGCGCCGGTCACTCCCCCGACAGCATGAAGCGGGCCGCCTGCTCGCCGATCAGCACCGATGGCGCGTTCGTGTTCCCGGTGGTGATGCGCGGCATGATCGACGCATCCGCCACCCGCAGGCCGTCGACGCCGTGCACCCGCAGCCGCGGCGACACCACGGCGGCTTCGTCGACCCCCATCGCGCACGTACCCACCTGGTGGTGGTACGTCACGACGCTCGACCGCACGTAGTCGACGAGGTCGTCTCCGTCTCCGACCTCAGGGCCGGGGTAGATCTCGCGGGCGCCCCATTCCTCTGCCAGCGCCGGGCGCGCGCCGATCCGCCGGCACTGGCGCACCGACGCCACCAGCGAGGCGACGTCGTCGGCATGGCCGAGGGCATCCAGATCGATCAGGATGGGGTCGGAGGGGCCCGCGCCGGAGAGCGTCACGCTTCCCCGTGCCTTCGGGCTCACGATGCCGGCCATCAGGGAGAAGCCGTCGCCCGGGCCGGTCATGTCGTCCTGGTACATGGGAACGCTGAAGTTGATCGGTTGGGTGTCGGGCCGGTCGAGCGTCGGATCGCTGCGCCAGAAGAGGTGCGTCTGCGTCACGGACACGCCATCGTGCGGCGGCCCGACCGGCCGCTCCGTCGCGAAGATCACGGGCGAGAGCAGGTGGTCGTGCAGGTTCTTCCCGACACCCGGCAGATCGACGACGGGCTCGATTCCGAGCTCGCGCAACTCGTCGGCCGGCCCGATACCCGAGCGCAGCAGGATGCGCGGCGAGTCGAGCGCGCCCGCGCACAGCACGACCTCATCGGCCAGGAGCTGCTGCACCTCGCCGTTCTGCTCGAACTCCACACCGATGACGCGCGGAGCCGACCCTTCGTCCGCGCCCGGCCCGGCCGGTTCGACGAGCAGCCGGTGCACCCAGCATCCCGTGCGCACGTCGACCCTGTCGCGCACCGGTTTCAGGTAGGCGAGGTAGGTGTTCAGCCGGTGCCCGTCGCGCGCGGTGATCTGCTCCTGCGAGACACCGTCGAGGTGGTCGCCGTTGTAGTCCGGATTGCGCTCGATGCCCTCCTCGACCGCCGCATCGATGATGGCCTGCTGGATGGGGTCGAGCGCGTAGTCGTCGGTCACGTCGAGCAGGCCTTCGCCGCCGCGCAACTCGGATGCGCCACCCGAGTATCCTTCGATCGCGCGGTAGAGCGGAAGCACGTCACGCCACGACCAGCCGTCGTTGCCGGCCGCCGCCCAGTCGTCGAAGTCGGCGGGGGCGCACCGCACCCAGATCATGGCGTTCAGCGAGTGGGATCCGCCGAGCACCTTGCCGCGCGGCAGGTGCAGCCGGCGCCCCGCGGCGTGCGGCTGCGGAACGGTGTAGTAGTCCCAGTCGTCGGCGCTGTGCCACAGCTCGCCCATCCGGCTGAGGTCGTGGATCGCCGGGTTGACGTCTTCGCCGCCGGCTTCCAGCACCGTGACGGCGTGCCCGGCATCGGAGAGCCGTCTGGCGACGACCGACCCGGCCGATCCCGCTCCGATGACGATGACGCTGCGCGCGCTCGAATCCTGCATGACGGCACTCCACTCCCTCGGGGTCTTCTGAGGCTGTCACGCCTCCGCGCCCCGCGGAACGCCGCCGGCACGAGCGTTCACGCATCGTCAACGCTCGTGCCGCCCCGGACAAGGGCCCCGCCGCAGCCGTCGAGGGGTCCCGACTCGCCGCTACCTGCACCAAAGTATTGG
>NZ_JBHVYL010000045.1:0-22530 GCF_042880955.1 Leifsonia sp. NPDC058292 | reverse complement strand
GTATACCTGCCACACTCGACCGCACCGGCCACAGTCATGCGATCTGGGCCGGGCGGGATGCGCGCCGACGGGCGTAGCCCGCGAGGAAGAGCGCCAGCGCGAGGGCTGTGACGATCGCCCCCACCGCGGGCACCGCCTCCGGCCCGCCGAGCGCGAGCGCGGCCGAGCCGATCGGCGGCGCGATCGCGATGCCGACGTACATCGCCGTCGAATACCACGAGAGCGCCAGGGCCGACGACGCCGGATCGACGGTCACAAGCCGGTGCTGCACCGGGATCGCGATGGCGAAGGCGGCCACGCCCCAGAGCGCGAACACCACGACCGAAGCCGCGAACGACGACTCGACGAACGGCAGCACCGCGAGGGCGACGATCTGCCCCGCCAGGGCGACGATCGCCGTCTTGCGGCTTCCGAATCGGTCGGTCAGCGGCCCCGCCACGATGTTGCCCGCCACACCGGCGACGCCGTAGGCGAGCAGCAACGTCGCCAGCAGCGCGCCCGATCCGCCCGTGGAGGCGTTGGTGACGGATGCGCTGAAGATGTACACGATGTTGAACCCCGCGATCATGAGCAGCGTCGTGCCGAGCGGCGCGAGCACCCGCCCGTCCAGCAGCGGCGCGAGTCGCTGCCTCAGGGTCACCGCCGGCGCGATCGGCACGCCCCGCACCAGTAGCGGGATCGCGACAGTGAGCACCACCGCGATCACCACGAGCAGGCCGAGCGGCAGCCGCCAGCCCGCCGCATCCCCGAGCGCCGTGCCGAACGGCGAGCCGACGGCCGTAGCGAGCGTGAACCCGGCCCCGACGATGGCGAGGGCGCGACCGCGCTGTTCGGGGCGTGCCAGGGATGCGGCGGCCGCTGTCGCCGTCGGAACGAGGGCCGCGCCTCCCACACCCGAGAGCGTGCGCCCGATCAGGAACAGTGGGAGCGAGGTCGCCGAGACCGCGAGCGCCCCGCCGATCGCGAACACGAGCAGCCCCGCGGCCATGAGCACCGCGCGGGGAACCCGCGGCAGCAGCACGGACACGAGCGGTGCGGCCACCGCGACGACGAGCGAGTATGAGGTGATCGAGTAGCTGACCTGGGTGGGAGTGGCCCCCAGGTCGCCCGCGATGGCCGGCAGCAGGCCCGCGATGACGAAGGCGTTGGTGCCGACGACGAACATGGCGAGGGCGAGCACCACCAGTTTCACCGTGGGGGTGCGATATGATCGTTCGACGGAAGTCATACGATCAATGTACGCAATAGTTCGATGAGTGTCAAACTATTTGCCGATCGGTCCGCGCACCACAGAGGAGGCACATGTCGGCCGAGTATCCAGCACCGGAGATGTCTGAGGTGCAGCTGGTCGACCTCCTCCGGGCGGTGGCCGATCCGATCCGGCTGCAGATCGTGCGCGTGCTCGCCGACGGCGGGCCGCACCCAAAGAGCGGCGCCGAATGGGGATTCGACGTTCAGAAGTCCACGCTGTCGCACCACTTCAAGGCCCTCCGCGAGGCGGGGGTCACCCTGACGATCGTGAACGGCCGCACTCACGCCATCCAGCTGCGCCGCGCCGAACTCGACGCCCGCTTTCCCGGTCTCGTCGACGCTCTGATCGCGCAGCCCGAGTCCGCCTGACCGGCCTGCGGGTCAGCCCAGCGCTTCGTCGAGCTTGCGCTCGATCTCGTCGAGGTCGAAGTAGTTGTCGACCACGACCACGTCTGCGTTGGTGGGAGGAATGGCGCTCACCAGTTCGGGAGACGTGAGGATGACCTGCGCGTTCGACGACGCCGAGGCGACGTTGGCGAGGTCGGAGGCCGTCACATCCGCGTCGATGTCGAGCCGCTTGAGCACGCGCTCGGCGTTCACCTTGAGGATGCCCGACGTGCCGACGCCCGCCCCGCAGATCGCGACGATCTTCATCGTGCCGCTCCTTCTTCGCTGGCGGCCATGATGCGCTGCACCTCGGCGACATCGGAGGCCGCGGCGAGGGCCGGGATGGCACCCGGATCGTTGAAGATGTTGGCGAGCTGAGCCACCGACGTCACGTGCGCATCCGGTGTGGCGACCGCGAGGCCGATGACCACACCGACCGGGTCGTTGTGCGGGTGCCCGAAGACCACGGGCTCGTCGAGGGTGACCACCGAGAGCCCGTCATGGATCACGTCGGGCCCCGGCCGGGCGTGCGCGAGGGCAAGCCCCGGCGCGATCACGATGTAGGCGCCGAACTCGTCGATGACCTGGATCATGCGCGCGCCGTACGTGTCTTCCGTCGCACCCGAGCGCGCGAGTGCCGCTCCCGCCAGCTCCACGGCCTCACGCCAGTCGGACGCGTGCGCGCCGACGGTGATGGCCGAATCCGGGAGCGGTGGGAGTTGCATATCCTCAGCGTATAGGTCGCCGGGTCACGAACCCTCGAAACCCGCTGTGATGATGTCGGCCAGCTCTTCGCGTTCTTCGAGGGGCAGGAAAGCCGAGCCCGCCGCGTTCAGCTGGAACACCTCGAGGTCGGTTGTGTCGTACTGGAACGCGTCGGCGAGGATAGACAGCTCGCGCGTGAGGGTCGTGCCGCTCATGAGGCGGTTGTCGGTGTTCACTGTCACGCGGAAGCCGAGCTGGTAGAGCAGATCGAACGGGTGGTCGAGGATGTCGTCGCCCCACGCCGCGATGGCGCCGGTCTGCAGGTTGGAGCTCGGGCTGGTCTCGAGTGCGATCTCCCGGTCTTTGACCCACTGGGCGAGGAGCCCGAGGGTCACGTACGTGTTCTCGTCGTCCTGTCGCTCGATCACGATGTCTTCGGCCAGACGCACGCCGTGGCCGAGGCGGAGCGCGCGCCCGTCGATGAGGGCGCCCCGGATGCTGTCCAGCCCGTCCGCCTCCCCCGCGTGCACCGTGGTCGGGAAGAACTGGGAGGCGAGGTAGTCGAAGGCCGCGCGGTGGTTGCCGGCCGGGAAGCCCGCCTCGGCGCCGGCGATGTCGAAGCCGACGACCCCGTTGTCGCGGTGGCGCACGGCGAGCTCCGCGATCTCGAGACCGCGGTCGGCGTGACGCATGGCCGTGACGAGCTGGCCGACGCGGATGGGGCGGCCCGTGCTGCGCACATCCTCGATGCCCTGCTCGATACCGGCCTGAACGGCTTCGACGGTCTCGTCGAGACTGAGCCCCGCGCCGAGGTGCTGTTCCGGCGCCCAGCGGATCTCGCCGTAGACGACGCCGTCGGAGCCCAGATCTTGCACGAACTCCCGCGCGACGCGCGACAGACCCGCCTCGGTCTGCATGACCGCCGTCGTGATGTCGAACGTCTTCAGGTACTCGACGAGTGACCCCGAGTTGGACTTCTCGGCGAACCAGGCGCCGAGCCCGGTCGCATCGTTGGCCGGCAGATCGAGCCCGATCTCTCGGGCGAGCTCGATGATCGTCGCGGGTCGGAGCCCGCCGTCGAGGTGGTCGTGCAGCGACACCTTGGGCAGCGCGGCGATGTCGGTTCCGTCGCTCAGCGTGTAGTTCTCGTTCTCGTCGGTCATGGTCTTCAATCTACTTGTCGCGCCCGCAGGTCGCGCGTGCCGGCGAGGCGGCCGGGATGGTCAGGAGATGCGGTCGGCGATGAGCGGGCCGCCGGTGAGCACCGGCTCGCCCGGGTCGCCGATGCGGTAAGCGCCGGCGACGGCTTCGAGAGCGCGCTCGAAGCGCGCGGGCTCGTCGGCCGAGAGGGTGAAGAGCGGCTGGCCTGCGCGCACGGTGTCGCCGGGCTTGGCGTGAAGGTCGATGCCGGCGGCGTGCTGCACCGGGTCCTGCTTGCGGGCACGGCCGGCGCCGAGACGCCAGGCTCCGATGCCGAACGGGAGCGCCTGCTGCTCGACGAGCACACCGTCGCGCTCAGCGACGACGGTATGGGTCTCCTTGGCGACCGGAAGCGCCGCGTCCGGGTCGCCGCCCTGCGCCTTGATGACCTCGCGCCACTTGTCCATGGCCCGGCCGTCGGCGAGCGCCGCCTCGACGTCAACGTCGGTCTTGCCGGCCAGCGCGAGCATCTCGCGGGCGAGCTCGACGGTCAGCTCCACGACATCCGCGGGCCCGCCACCGGCGAGCACCTCGACCGATTCGCGCACCTCGTTGGCGTTGCCGATGGCGAGACCGAGCGGCACGTTCATGTTGGTGAGCAGCGCAGACGTCGCGACGCCCGCGTCTTTGCCGAGGGCGACCATCGTGCGCGCGAGCTCGCGGGACTTCTCGATGTCTTTCAGAAACGCGCCGGACCCGAACTTCACGTCGAGCACGAGCGCGCCCGTCCCCTCGGCGATCTTCTTGCTCATGATCGAGGATGCGATCAGCGGGATGGCCTCGACCGTCCCCGTGATGTCGCGCAGCGCATAGAGCTTGCCGTCGGCGGGCGCGAGCCCCGAGCCTGCCGCGCAGATCACGCCGCCAACGTCCCGCAGCTGGTCGAACATCTGCTCGTTGGTGAGGTTGGCGCGCCAGCCGGGGATGCTCTCCAGCTTGTCGAGCGTTCCGCCCGTGTGGCCGAGCCCACGGCCGGAGAGCTGCGGCACGGCGACGCCGAACGTCGCGACCAGGGGCATCAGCGGCAGGGTGATCTTGTCGCCGACGCCGCCGGTGGAGTGCTTGTCGGTGGTCGGCTTGCCGAGGCCGGCGAAGCTCATCCGCTCCCCCGACGCGATCATCGCCATCGTGAGGTCTTTGATCTCGCGGCGGGTCATGCCGTTGATGAAGATGGCCATCGTCATCGCGGCCATCTGCTCGTCGCCGACGTAGCCTCGCGTGTACGCGTCGATCAGCCAGTCGATCTCGGCCGTCGAGAGCTCGCCGCGGTCGCGCTTGGCATGGATGAGGTCGACGGCGTCGAACGCCTCGACAGCGCCAGGGGTGGTGGTCACGGGTGGTTCCTTACTTCTCGTCGGCGTAGGCGGCGAGGGTGCGCGGGCCGAACGCATCCGGCAGCACCTCGTCGATCGTGCGGATGCCGGAAACGGTCTCCAGCAGCATCCCCTCGGCCGAGTGCTCGTAGAGCAGCTGTCGGCAGCGCCCGCAGGGCATCAGGATGTTGCCGTGCCCGTCGACGCAGGTGAAGGCCACGAGGTGGCCACCGCCGGTCAGGTGCAGGGCGGAGACCAGGCCGCACTCCGCGCAGAGAGTCACGCCGTAGCTGGCGTTCTCCACGTTGCAGCCGGTGATCACCCTGCCGTCGTCGACCAGCGCCGCCACGCCCACCGGGAAGTTGGAGTACGGCGCGTAGGCGTGGGTCATCGCCTCGGCCGCTGCCGCTCGCAGCGCATCCCAGTCGATGGCAGCAGGCGCTTCGGGTGTCAGGGCGCTCATGACTTGATGTACGGCTTACCGTCGGCCGCGGGCGCCCGGGAGAGCCCGACCAGGCCGGCGACCGCGAAGATCGTGACGACGTAGGGCAGCATGAGCATGAACTCGCTCGGCACGGGAGACCCGATGATGCCGAGCACGTTCTGCAGGTTCGACGCGAAGCCGAACAGCAGTGCCGCGAGGGTGGCCCGGATGGGGTCCCACCGTCCGAAGATCACAGCGGCGAGGGCGATGAAGCCCTGACCCGCCGTCATCTCCTTCGAGAAGGCTCCCACCGACCCGAGCGTGAAGTACGCGCCACCGAGACCGGCCACGGCGCCCGCGAGGGAGACGTTCCAGAACCGGGTGCTGTTCACCTTGATGCCGACCGTGTCGGCGGCCTCGGGATGCTCGCCCACCGACCGCAGGCGCAGACCCCACCGGGTGTGGAACAGTCCGTACCACACGGCGAACACGGCGATGTACATCAGGTATTCGATGATCGTCTGGTGGAACAGCACCGGGCCGATGATCGGGATGTCGCTGAGCACCGGGATGGGCCACTCGGGCAGGCGGGGCGGGTGGTTCAGCACTGTCGGGTCGGCCGCGAGCACCTTCGAGTACAGGAAGCTCGTGAGACCGGTGACGAGCACGTTGAGCACGACACCGACGATCACCTGGTCGACGAGATACTTGATCGCGAAGGCCGCGAGCACGAACGAGACGAGCACACCGGCGACGACCGCCGCGAAGAGGCCGACGACCCAGCTTCCGGTCAGCGTCGCGACCATGGCCGAGACGAATGCACCGGCCAGGAGCTGGCCTTCGATCGCCACGTTGACGACGCCGCCGCGCTCGGAGATCACGCCGCCGAGCGCGCCGAACACCAGCGGCACGGACAGGCTGACCGTTCCGAGCAGCAGGCCGGTGACGGGAACCGGTAGCTCGCCGGAGCCGGCCCACGCGAGGAAGCCGAACATGAAGATCAGGGCGAAGAGGATGACCGCCCAGATCGGCGTCTTGCGGGCCTGCGACGACAGGTAGAAGCTGCCGGCCGCGATGATGGCGAGCAGGATCGTCACGATGATCGTGGTGCTGAAGGTGTCGACCACCAGGTTCGGGAGCACGATCTTGTCGCTCTTGTCGCTGAAGCGGAACGTGCTCGCACCGTGGCGGGAGAATCCGAAGAAGAGGATCAGGCTGAGAACGACGAAGGCGCCGAACGCGATCGGGGCCTTCCAGCTGCGGATCGTTGCCTTCTCGAGCACGATGGGGGACGAATCGGGGATGACGGGTGTCGCGGTGCTCATTTCGCCGCCACCTCCTTCGTGACGATGGGACGCGGTCTCCGAGGCGACTGCCCCGGCGTCGGCAGATGGAAGATCGCGCGCACGAGCGGCGGCGCGGCGACGAACAGCACGATGAGGGACTGCACGACGAGCACGATGTCGATCGGGATGTCGTTGGCCGCCTGGATCGTGTAGCCACCGGCCTTCAGCGCGCCGAACAACAGGCCGGCCACGAACACGCCCCACGGGCGCGAACGCCCGAGCAGGGCGACGGTGATCGCGTCGAAGCCGATGCCGGCGTCCACGCCCGAGCTGATGCCGGCCGGGAAGACGCCGAGCGCCTGGCTCGCACCGGCGATGCCGATCAGGCCACCGGCGATGAGCATCGCGTAGAGGTACATGTTCTTGACGTTGATGCCGGCGACGCGAGCCGCGTTCGGGTTCTCACCGACGGCGCGGAACCGGAAGCCGAGGTTGGAGCGGTTGATCAGCCACCACACGAACACCGTCGCGCCGATGACGACGATCAGCGCCCAGGTGAGGTTGTACTGCGGCCCGAAGAGAGGCGGGAAGATCGCGGTGTCTTTGATCGGGGGCGCCTTGGGGTTGTTCGACCCCGGAGCCTGCAGCAGACCCTGTGTGCGCAGCATGAACGAGATCAGGTAGAAGGCGATGTAGTTGAGCATGATCGTCACGATCACCTCATGGGCGCCCGTTCTCGCTTTGAGCAGGCCGACGATACCTGCCCAGACCGCGCCACCGGCGATGCCGGCGGCGACCGCGACCACGAGGTGCACGACCGGCGGCAGGTTGAACGAGAAGCCCACCCAGGCGGCGCAGGCCGCTGCGATGAGGATCTGTCCCTGGCCACCGATGTTGAACAGGCCGACACGGAATGCGAGCGCAACGCCGAGACCGCTGACGATCAGCGGCGTCGCAAAGGTGAGGGTCTCAGTGAGTGGCCGGATGCCGGCTTCGAACGTGGGGCGACGGAAGTTGTAGATCGCGCCCTGGAACATCGACGTGTATGCGCTGGAGACGGAGTTCCAGACGGCCACGACCGTGTCACCGGGTCGCGCGAAGAAGTAGCCCGCGGCCTTCTGAACCTCCGGGTCGGTGATCGCGATCAGAATCGCGCCGACGACGAGTGCGATGACGACAGCGAGGATCGAGATCACGACGCTCCCGCCCATGATCTCGCGGGCGGCCTTGCTCCAGCGTGAAGGCTCCTCGCCGGGCGTCTTCTGCTGAGCGAGCCCTGGGGCCGTCTCGGTCCCGGTCATGCTGCGACTCCTGCATCTGCCGGCAGCTCGCCGGCCATCATGAGGCCGAGCACGTCGCGCGACGTGTTACCCGGCACGATTCCTACGATTCCTCCGCGGTACATCACCGCGATCCTGTCTGCGAGGGCGGCGACCTCGTCGAGTTCGGTCGACACGACGATCACCGGGATGCCCGAATCCCGGGTCTCGACGATGCGCTTGTGCACGAACTCGATCGAGCCGACGTCGAGTCCGCGGGTGGGCTGGGCGGCGACGAAGAGCCGGAGTTCCCGGCTCAGTTCGCGGGCAAGAACGACCTTCTGGGCGTTTCCTCCCGAAAGACGACCGACTTTCGTGTCGATCCCCTGGGTGCGCACGTCGAACTCCCGCACCTTCTCCTCGGCGAACTCGTTGAGATAGCCGAGCTGGAGGTTCGCCCCCTTCACGAAGGGTGCTCCACTCGAGCGGTCGAGCATGAGGTTCTCCGCGATCGTGAACTCGCCGACGAGGCCGTCTTCGTTGCGGTCTTCGGGAACGAAACCCACGCCCGAGTCGAGCACTCTGCGCACGCTGTGCCCCTGAATGCTCTTTCCGTCGAGCTCGATCTCGCCCTCGACCCGCGGCTGCAGGCCGAGAATCGCCTCCGTGAGCTCGGTCTGGCCGTTGCCCTGCACCCCGGCGATGGCGAGGATCTCGCCCGCCTTGACGTCGAAGCTCACGCGGTTGACCACGAGCTGACCGATCGGGTCGATGACGGACAGGTCGCGCACCACGAGCGCCGGAGCGCCAGGGTCGGCGGGGGTCTTCTCAACGGTGAGAGAGACCGCGCGACCGACCATCATCGATGCCATCTCCGTGTTCGACGCCGTGGGTGCCACCTCGCCGACGACCTTGCCGAGACGGATCACGGTGATCTTGTCGGCGACTTCGCGCACCTCGCGCAGCTTGTGCGTGATGAAGACGATGGCTGTGCCCTGCTCTTTGAGCTGGCGCATGATGCCCATCAGTTCGTCGGTCTCCTGCGGCGTGAGCACCGCGGTCGGCTCGTCGAACACGAGCACCTTCGCGTTCTGCGACAGGGCCTTGATGATCTCGACCCGCTGCTGGACGCCGACCGGTAGGTCTTCGACGAGCGCATCCGGGTCGACATCGAATCCGAAACGGGCCGAGATCTCACGCACTCGCTTGCGCGCCGCAGCGAGGTCGAGGCGCCCGCCGAACTTCGTCTGCTCGTGACCGAGCATGACGTTCTCGGCCACGGTGAACACGGGGATCAGCATGAAATGCTGGTGCACCATGCCGATGCCAGCCTTCATGGCGTCGCCGGGTCCGGCGAAGCGCTGGACGACGTCGTCGAGCAGGATCTCGCCCTCCTCGGCCCGATACAGGCCGTAGAGCACGTTCATGAGTGTGGACTTGCCGGCGCCGTTCTCTCCGAGGAGACAGTGGACCTCGCCTGGCTCGACCGTGAGGTCGATGTGGTCGTTGGCGACCAGGGCACCGAACCGTTTGGTGATGCCGCGAAGTTCGAGCTTCATTCGGGTGGGGTTCCTTCTCTACTCGCCCGGGTGGAGCGAAAGCGCGCGGGACGGGAGGTGGGCCGCAGTGCGCGTCTACACCCTAACCTTTTGCACATATGTCAGTGTGTGCTCAATTGAGCGTCGGGACAACTGCGTCGAGCACGGGCCAAAAGACCGGGGAGGCCAGCGCTGCTGACCTCCCCGGCTGTGGTGCTGCGGTGGTGCGACTACTTGGGCGACGACGGCGACGTGACCTTGATGGACCCGTCGATGATGCCGGCCTTGATCTTGTCGAGCTCGCCCTGCAGACCCGAGTCGACCTTCGACTCGAAGTCGTGGAACGGGGCCAGGCCGACGCCGTCGTTCTTCAGCGTTCCCACGTAGGGGGTGTTGGAGAACTTGCCGTTCGCGGCGTCGGTGACGACGTCGTTGGTGGCGGGCTTCATGCCCTTCATGACCGAGGTCAGGAGCAGATCCTTGACGCTCGGGTCGGAGAGGTAGACGTCGGCGTCGACGCCGATCATCGCGATCGGCTTGCCCGAGTCCTTGATCGCCTGTGCGGCGCTCTGGTAGATCGGTCCACCGACGGGCATGATGACGTCGGCGTTCTGGTCGATGAGGCCCTGAGCGGTGTTCTTCGCGGTCTCGTTGGCGTCGAAGCCGCCGGTGAAGGCGCCGTTCTGAGCGTCGACGTCCCAGCCGACGACCTTGACCGACTTGCTCTTCTGCTCGTTGAAGTACTTGACTCCATCGGCGAAGCCATCCATGAAGATGGTGACGGTCGGGATCTGCATGCCACCGAAGGTGCCGACGATGCCGGTCTTCGAGTAGCTGGCCGACGCGTAGCCCGCGAGGAACGCGGCCTGGGCGGTGTCGAAGATGATCGGCTTGACGTTCTTCGCCTGGATCGAGCTGTCGTCGATGATGGCGAAGTCGATGTCGGGGTTCGCGGTCGCAGCCTTCTTCGTGGCATCGGCGAGCAGGAAGCCGACGGTCACGACGAGGTTGCAGTTGGCGTCGACCATGCTCTGGATGTTCGGAGCGAAGTCGTTCTCACTCTTCGACTCTGCTTTCTTGTACTTCACGCCGAGCTTGTCGGACGCCTGCGTGAGACCGTTGAACCCGAGTTCGTTGAACGAGTGGTCGTCGAATCCGCCGGAGTCGGAGACCATGCAGGGCAGGAAGTCGCTCTTCGCGCCGCCGCTGGACGAGGAGTCCGATGGGGCCGCCGAGCAGGCGGCGAGCAGCGACATTACGCCGATCGCCGCGAGACCGAGCAGGCCGGCCTTACGTGCTGTGGTTGTCAAGGTGGTGTCCTCCAAGAAGATGGCCTACGGGTGAGGCCGTTATGCGTTTCACGTTACCGAATGTGTCGAACGGCCTTGTCCGAAATCCGGCTTCTTCATGTAAGCGTTACAAATGCGCCGGTGAATGACACCTGCTCATTTGAGCAGGTGTCACTCACCCGGGGGACACCGTCTCCTCTAGAGCCAGCCCCGCTTGCGGAACACGACGTAGAGCACGCTGCTCAGACCGAGCATCGCGAGCACCGCGAGCGGATAGCCGAACGTCCACTCCAGCTCGGGCATATGGGTGAAGTTCATCCCGTAGATGCCCGCGACGAGCGACGGCGCGAAGAGGATCGCAGCCCACGACGAGATCTTCTTGACCTGCTCCCCCTGCTCGTGCGTGGAGTGCGCGAGCCTCGCCATCTCCTCGTTGCGGCGCTCGGAGACGAGCGTCGAGTTCACCGTGAGGATGTCGCGCAACAGCTGCCGGAATCCGTCGACACGCTCGTTCACCTGGATGAGGTGGTCGGAGACGTCGCGCAGTGCCCTCTGCAGTTCCTGCGTGACGCCGTACTTCTCCGACCCGTGCTCCAGAGCGATCATGACCGAGGTGAGCGGATGCGTCGCGCGCTGGAACTCGATGACCTCGCGGGACAGCTCGTAGATGCGCCGGGAGACCAGTGCGTCACCGCCGAACACCTGCGTCTCGATCTCGTCGATGTCGTTGGCGAGGCCGGCGACGACCGGACTGTACGCATCCACCACCGCGTCGATGATGGCGTAGAGGATGGCCTGGGTGCCCAGGGCGAGCAGCTCCGGCTCCCGCTCCATCCGCTGCCGCACGTGCGAGAGGTCGGGCGACTCGCTGTGGCGCACCGTGATGACGAAGTTCGGCCCGACGAAGAGGTGCAGCTCGCCGAAGTCGACCTCCTCGGGAACGTCGAGGTAGTTGGCCGCTTTGAGCACGACGAAGAGAACGCCGTCGTATCGCTCGAGCTTCGGTCGCTGGTGGGCGACGATCGCATCCTCGATGGCCAGCTGGTGCAGCCCGAACTCGTCGGCGAGCGACATGAGCTCCTGGGCGCTCGGCCGGTAGAGGCCGATCCACGCGACGCCGTCCGGTGTCGCGTCGAGAGCGCGGTACGTCTCGGACAGCGAGCGCGGAGACGCCACCCGCCGCCCCTGCGAGTAGATGGCGCTGTCGACCATGCTCGGCCGCTGGTCGCGCGGGGTCGTCTGTTCGGTGACCGGCGATGAGGGAGGGTCCACCCGGCGGGTTCTGGCGACGAAGGGCATCTGGATGCCGCGACGGTTGCTGTTGGGGGCCATGGGTCACCTCCGGTGGTGTGCGTGTGTTGTCTCGTCCCTTCGCGAAGGGCGCCTCAACTGTACGCGCGCTCGATGTCGAACCGCTGAACCGCTTCGACACGGTCGAGGATGACGGTTTCGTAGTGCCTGAGCAGTTGGTCGCACACGACGTCCCACGACCGGCCGAGCACCGCTCGACGGCCGGCCTCGCCCATCCGTAGTCGCAGCGGGGTGTCGGCCACGAGCATCCCGACCGCCGCGCGCAGGGCGCCGTCGTCGCCGCTCGGATAGAGCAGTCCGTCGGTGCCGTGGTCGACCAGGTCGATCGGACCTCCCGCCCGCGGAGCGACGACGGGGATGCCCGACGCGTGCGCCTCCTGCACGGTCTGACCGAAGGTCTCCTCCGACCCGGTGTGCACGAACAGGTCGAACGCGGCGTACGCGGCCGCGAGGTCGTCGCCGCCGAGCCGGCCGAGCCAGGTGGTGGGAACCCCCCTCAGCGCTGCGGCGACCGCCGACCGCGCAGGTCCATCGCCCACGATCGCGAGGTGCACATCCCTCATGCCCTTCAGCGAGCGCAGCCGCTCGACCTGCTTCTCCGGCGCGATGCGGCCGACGTAGCCCACCACGAGTTCGCCGTCGGGCGAGAGTTGCTCGCGCAGGTCCCGCGCTCGCCGGCCGCGACGGTTGTTGGGGTGGTACCGCTCGAGGTCGACGCCGCGTCCCCACCGTTCGAGCCGGTGCACGCCCGCCGAGCGGAGGTCGTATTCGGACGCCGACGACGGGACGAGCGTGAGGTCTGCCCCGTCGTGCACCCAGCGCACGTACTTCCAGGCGATGGCCGACGTCATCCCGAGCCCGTTGCGCCGGGCGAACCCGGCGACGTCGGTCTGGTAGATCGCGACGGAGGGCACACCCAGCCGGTTGGCCGCCGCTATCCCCTGCGCTCCCAGCAGAAACGGCGAGGCCGCGTGCAGCACGTCGGGAGCGAACCGGGTCAGGATGCGCTGCACCTGCGGGCTCGGCAGCCCCACCGGGAACTGCCGGTAGGCGATCGACGGCATTTGGTGCACGGGGAAGCCGGCGTACTCGGTGGGCGCACTGGCGTCGGGGCAGATCACGATCGCCTCGTGCCCGGTGGCGGCCAGATGGTCGAGCACCCGGCAGACGCTCGTCGTGACCCCGTTGACGGTGGGGAGGAAGCTCTCGCTGATGACCGCGATCCGCATGTGCGTCACGCTACGGACGTCGCATGACCGCGTCGTGAACACCGGGTGACCAGGCCGTCTCGGTATCCTTTCGACATGGCTCGTCAACAGAACCCGATCGACCGCTTCTACAGCGTCATCCCCGCCGGTGGCATCGGCTCCCGGCTGTGGCCGCTGTCGAGGGCCGACGCTCCGAAGTTTCTGCACGACCTGACCGGCTCGGGCCAGACGCTGCTGCGCGACACGTGGGATCGCCTCGTGCCCCTCTCGGGCGAACAGCGGATCATGGTCGTCACCGGGCGCGCCCACCGCGCCGCCGTCGAGACCCAACTGCCGTCGCTGACCGACCCGAACGTCGTGCTCGAATCGGAGCCCCGCGACTCGACGGCCGCGATCGGGCTGGCCGCCGCCATCCTCGAACGGCGTGAGCCCGGAGTGATCATCGGCTCGTTCGCCGCCGACCACGTCATCAAGAACCAGAGACTCTTCGGCTCGGCCGTGCGGGAAGCGGTCGCCGCCGCCGACGCCGGCTTCATCACCACCATCGGCATCCGCCCCACCGAGCCCGCGATCGGGTTCGGCTACATCCGCTCCGCCGGAACGCTGGACATCGCCGGCGCTCCGAGCGCCCTGTCGGTGACCGAGTTCGTGGAGAAGCCCGACCTCGCCACGGCGGAGTCGTACGTGGAGAGCGGAAACTACCTCTGGAACGCCAGCATGTTCATCTCGCGCGCCGATCGGCTGCTCGAGGAGATCGGTCGCTCGGAGCCCGAACTGCTCGCCGGCCTGCTCGAACTCGCCGAAGCGTGGGACGACCCCGCGAAGCGCGGCCCCGCCGTCGACCGCATCTGGCCCGATCTCAAGAAGATCGCCATCGACTACGCCGTCGCGGAACCAGCCGCGGCGCAGGGCAAGCTCGCGGTCATCCCTGGCTACTTCGACTGGGACGACGTGGGCGACTTCGCCTCGCTCGCGAAGCTGAACTCCGGTGGCCGCAAGTCGGATCTGGCCATCCTCGGCGAGAACGCCCGCGTGCTCTCGGATGCCTCCAGCGGCATCGTCGTGAGCCAGTCCGGCCGCGTGATCAGCCTCATCGGGGTCAAAGACATCGTGGTCGTCGACACCCCGGATGCGCTGCTGGTGACCACGAGTGAGAACGCCCAGCGCGTGAAAGCGGTGGTGGACGCGCTGAAGCTCACCGGCTCGACCGACGTGCTCTAGGCCGCCCGCGCTCTAGGTGCGCCGAGCCGCCCGTTCGTGGTCAGTCCACCTGCGACGGCCCTTGGTGCACGCTCTGCACGATGCGCGAGATCTGCTCGTCGTCGAGCTGGATGTCCGCGTCAGCGAGGCGCTGGCGCAGCAGCTTCTCGGCATCCTCCTGCGGGCGCAACTGCAGGTCGGCCGCGAGCTGATCGACGAGACCCTGCACCTTCTCGCCCTGGCCGGCCTCGTCGCTTCCGTCCATGATCGGTTCGTTCTGGGTCATGACCGGGACGGTACGCCCCTCCCACGGACGCGCAAGATTTGTCTCGACATCGAGACAGTTAGGGGTGCCTAACCAGCGCATCCGACCGCCGCGGCATACACTGGCTGTGCGCTCTCGCGCGTTCTTTTGCGATCACAACCAGGGAGGGTTGTTCGTGCCAGACCAAGCGGCAGGAACCCTGCAACCGACCAAGAACAGGCCGGGCGGAACACTGTACCGGGGCCGAGAGGGAATGTGGTCGTGGGTGCTTCACCGCATCACCGGCGTCGCCATCTTCTTCTTCCTTCTCGTGCACGTTCTCGACACCTCGCTCGTGCGGGTGAGCCCCGAGGCGTACAACGCGGTGATCGGCACCTACAAGAACCCGATCATGGGGCTGGGTGAGATCGCCCTCGTCGGCGCCATCATCTTCCACGCGTTCAACGGCATCCGCATCATCCTCATCGACTTCTGGAGCAAGGGCGTCAAGTACCAGAAGGCGATGTTCTACATCGTCATCGTGCTCTGGGTGGTTCTGATGGCCGGCTTCGTGCCCGTGCAACTCGTCCACATCTTCGGGGAGGCCGGCTGATCATGACCACCATCGACACTCCGCGCAGCCCGGCCCGCCCCGTTCGCCGCAAAGGCGTGAACTGGGAGAAATGGGGCTGGATCTACATGCGCCTCTCGGGCATCGTGCTGATCATCCTCATCTTCGGTCACCTGTTCGTGAACCTCGTCATGGGCGACGGCGTCAAGCAGATCGACTTCGCGTTCATCGGCGGCAAGTACGCCACGCCGTTCTGGCAAGTCTGGGACCTGCTGATGCTGTGGCTGGCGCTCATCCACGGTGGCAACGGCATGCGCACGCTGGTCAACGACTACGCGTACAACAAGACGGTCAACCGCATCCTCAAGTGGGCCATCGCCGCCGCCGTAGTGGTGCTCGTCGTGCTCGGCACGCTCGTGATCTTCACCTTCGAACCGTGCCCCGCAGGCGCACCGGCCGACCTTCTGCCGTCGTTCTGCCCGGTCAAGTAACTCCTCTCAAGTAGCCAACGACTACGGAAAAAAGCTGTGACAACTGATACGAACGAATCCACCGTCATCGACGGCGTCCACTACCACGAGTTCGACATCGTCATCGTCGGCGCCGGCGGCGCCGGGATGCGGGCGGCGATCGAGGCCGGCCCCCACGCCAAGACCGCGGTGATCTCGAAGCTCTACCCCACGCGATCCCACACGGGCGCGGCGCAGGGCGGCATGGCCGCTGCCCTCGCCAACGTGGAGGAGGACAACTGGGAGTGGCACACCTTCGACACGGTCAAAGGTGGCGACTACCTGGTCGACCAGGATGCTGCGGAGATCCTCGCGAAAGAGGCGATCGACGCGGTCATCGACCTCGAGAACATGGGCCTCCCCTTCAACCGCACCCCCGAGGGGAAGATCGATCAGCGGCGCTTCGGCGGCCACACCCGCGACCACGGCAAGGCTCCCGTGCGCCGTGCCTGCTACGCGGCCGACCGCACCGGCCACATGATCCTGCAGACGCTGTTCCAGAACTGCGTCAGGCTCGGCATCAACTTCTTCAACGAGTTCTACGTGCTCGACGTGATCATGAACGAGGTCGACGGCGTCGACCAGCCCGCGGGCGTCGTGGCCTATGAGCTCGCCACCGGAGAGCTGCACGTCTTCCACTCGAAGGCGATCATCTTCGCCACCGGCGGCTTCGGCAAGATCTTCAAGACCACCTCCAACGCCCACACCCTCACCGGCGACGGCGTCGGCATCATCTGGCGCAAGAAGCTGCCACTGGAAGACATGGAGTTCTTCCAGTTCCATCCGACCGGTCTGGCCGGGCTGGGCATCCTGCTGACCGAGGGCGCCCGCGGTGAGGGCGCCATCCTCCGCAACGCCAGCGGTGAGCGGTTCATGGAGCGCTACGCGCCCACCATCAAAGACCTCGCGCCGCGCGACATCGTCGCCCGCTGCATGGTGCAGGAGGTGGCCGAGGGCCGCGGCGCCGGGCCGCACAAGGACTACGTGCTGCTCGACTGCACCCACCTGGGCGCCGAGGTGCTGGAGACCAAGCTCCCCGACATCACCGAGTTCGCCCGCACCTATCTGGGCGTCGACCCCGTGGTCGAGCCCGTGCCGGTCATGCCGACCGCGCACTACGCGATGGGCGGCATCCCCACCAACAACAACGCCGAGGTACTGCGCGACAACACCACCGTCGTTCCGGGCCTCTACGCCGCCGGCGAGTGTGCCTGCGTCTCCGTGCACGGCTCCAACCGCCTCGGCACCAACTCGCTGCTCGACATCAACGTGTTCGGCAAGCGCGCCGGCAACAACGCGGTCGAATACATCAAGTCGGCCACGGCCGTTCCGCTGCCCGAAGACCCCGCAGCCTTCGTGCGCGGCCTGATCGGCGACCTGCGGTCGGGAACCGGCACGGAGCGCATCGCGGCCATCCGCAAAGAACTGCAGGACGAGATGGACAAGAACGCTCAGGTGTTCCGCACTGACGAGTCCCTCGCCAAGGTCACCGAGACCATCCACGGCCTGCGCGAGCGCTACAAGAACATCGTCGTGCAAGACAAGGGCAAGCGGTTCAACACCGACCTGCTCGAGGCCGTCGAGCTCGGGTTCCTGCTCGACCTCGCCGAGGTCGTCGTCTTCTCCGCGCGCAACCGCAAGGAAAGCCGCGGCGGCCACATGCGCGACGACTTCCCGAAGCGCGACGACGAGAACTACATGAAGCACACCATGGCCTACCTGTCGGGCGACCCGCACTCGTCCGACGCGGCCGACCACATTCGTCTCGACTGGAAGCCTGTCGTCATGACCCGCTACGAGCCGATGGAGAGGAAGTACTGATGTCGAACGCCGTACTCGAGACCCCGCCCGCACCCGAGGCGCCCATCCAGTCGTTCACCGTCACCCTGATCATCCGCCGCTTCGACCCGGATGTGGACACCGAGCCGCGCTGGCAGGACTTCGACGTCGAGATGTTCCCGACCGACCGCATCCTCGACGCCCTGCACAAGATCAAGTGGGAGCAGGACGGGTCGCTCACGTTCCGCCGCTCCTGCGCGCACGGCATCTGCGGCTCGGATGCGATGCGCATCAACGGCCGCAACCGCCTGGCCTGCAAGACCCTCATCAAAGACCTCGACATCTCGAAGCCGATCTACGTCGAGGCCATCAAGGGTCTGCCGCTCGAGAAAGACCTGATCGTCGACATGGAGCCGTTCTTCGCCTCCTACCGCGAGGTTCAGCCGTTCCTCGTCGCCAACTCGACCCCGCCGAAGGACAAGGAGCGCATCCAGTCGGTCGCCGACCGCGCTCGCTTCGACGACACCACCAAGTGCATCCTCTGCGCCGCGTGCACCTCGTCGTGCCCGGTGTTCTGGACCGACGGCCAGTACTTCGGCCCGGCGGCGATCGTCAACGCGCACCGCTTCATCTTCGACTCCCGCGACGACAACTCGCAGGTGCGTCTCGACATCCTCAACGACAAAGAGGGCGTGTGGCGCTGCCGCACCACCTTCAACTGCACCGACGCGTGCCCCCGTGGCATCCAGGTGACTCAGGCGATCGCCGAGGTCAAGCAGGCGATCATGCGGGGAAAAAGGTAGAAGGCGCCCGCTACTCGAACAGCGGGGTGAGGAAGCGGCGCTCGTAGCGACGGATGCAGCGCGTCTCCCGCGCGAACTGGAACGCCTCGATGCACTCCGGGTCCACCGCGGCCGCCGCTCGGTATTGCTCGTACTCGGCGAGTGACGGGAAGGTGAACAGCGCGAACGCCTCGTCGCTGTCGCCCTCGCTCGGCAGGAAGTAGCCGTGGTGGGTTCCGCCGAGCCGGTCGACCAGGCGGATCCAGCGCTGTCCGTACTCGGTGAACTCCGCCAGCTTGTCGGGGTCGATCTCGTATCGGAGGTGGATGGTGATCACGGTCGCTCGCTCTCGGTGTCGCGGATGGGGTCGCCGGCGATTCTACGGGGCGCCTCCCGCCACGCTCCTCGCTCGCTAGGCTGAGCGCGTGGCCCGGAGGAAGCAGAAGGAGGCGCCGTCGGCGCAGCCCGATCCTGCGGTGCAGCGCGCCGAGGGCACGGTGGAGCCCGACGAGTCTCTGCGGGAACGTTTCATCGACGCCGCCGAGCCCATCCGTGAGCGACTGGAGAGGCCCGTCGCCCGGGTGACCCTGTGGGCCAAGTGGGTGAAGAACCTCCGCCCGTACCGGGTGTACATCAACTTCTCGCACAGCGACGGCAACCTCCGTGCGGCCGGGATGGGCTTCCAGTCGATCTTCGCGATCTTCGCCGCCATCTGGCTGGGCTTCTCGGTCGCCGGCATCTGGCTCGCCAGCAACCCCGACATCTACAAAGCGCTCGTCACCCTCATCAATCGCCTGGTGCCCGGACTGATCTCGACGGCCAGCACCCCGGGCGTGATCGACTCGACCGAGCTGGAGTCGGCCAGCTCGTTCGGCTGGGCCGGCATCATCGCCGCGATCGGCCTGCTCTGGACGGCCATCGGCTGGCTGTACTACACCCGGCAGGCCGTGCGCGCGGTGTTCGGCCTGAGCCGCGACACCACGAACTACGTGCTGCAGAAGATCCGCGACCTCGGCCTGGCGCTCGCCTTCGGAATCGTGCTCGTCGTCTCGGCTCTGCTCACCATCCTCAGCACCCAGGCGCTCACCCTCGTGCTCCAGCTGGTCGGGTTGAGCAGCGACTCGTTCTGGACGAACCTCGTCGCACGCTCGTCCGGATTGCTCGTGTCGGTGATCCTCAACATCTTCACGCTCGGGGCGATGTTCCGCGTGCTCGCGCGGGTGGCCATCCCCTGGCGCAACCTCTTCTTCGGGGCACTGCTCGGGAGCGCGGCTCTGGCCGGGCTGAGCGCCCTCGGCGGTCTGCTGCTCGGCGGGACGTCGAAGAACCCGCTGCTTGCGACGTTCACCGTCTTCATCGGTCTGCTGCTCTGGTTCAACCTGGTGTCACGAGTGATCCTGCTCTCGGCATCGTGGATCGCGGTCGGGATGTTCGACCGCGGTCTCTCCCCACGGATGGTCACGCCCGAGCAGGTCGCCGCCGAACAGGCCGCCGCCGAGCACAATGCGAGGGTGGTCGTCGCCAGAGCCGAGCTCGCGGATGCCCACGCGGCGCTGGCGAAAGCGCGCTGGCTGGGGCGGCTGCGCGCGCAACACGCTGTCGAACGGGCTCAGAACCAGCTCAACGACATCCTCGACGAGGGCGGCGTCGGTCGTCCCCGGTAGGCTTGTTGCCATGCCTGCAAAGCCCCTGCGTATCGCCACGATCAACACGAACGGCATCCGCGCCGCTTTCCGCAAGGGCATGGGAACCTGGCTCGATCAGCGGGATGTGGACATCCTCGCGATCCAGGAGGTTCGCGCCTCCACCGAAGACATCCAGCAGCTCCTCGGCGGCGACTGGGACATCCTGCACGACCCGGCCACGGCCAAAGGTCGTGCCGGGGTCGCGATCGCGAGCCGGCATCGCGCATCGATCCACCGCGTCGTGCTCGGCCCCGACGACTTCGACAGCGCGGGGCGCTGGCTCGAGGCCGACTACGAGGTGAACGGCACCGTGATCACGGTGGTCAGCACCTACGTGCACTCGGGCGAGGCCGACACCCCCAAGCAGGTCGAGAAGTACAAGTTTCTCGACGCGATGGAGTCCCGCCTCCCTGAGTTGCAGAAACACAGCGAATACGCCGTGGTGCTCGGCGACCTGAACGTGGGCCACCGCACTCTCGACATCCGCAACTGGAAGGGCAACGTCAAGCGCGCGGGCTTCCTGCCGGCGGAGCGCGAATACTTCGACCGGATCGTCGGCGCCGAGAGTGACGCGAACTACAACGCCGGCGCCGGCCTCGGCTGGGTGGATGTCGGCCGCAAGTTCGCCGGCGAGGTCGACGGGCCGTACACGTGGTGGTCGTGGCGGGGCAAGGCGTTCGACAACGACAGCGGCTGGCGCATCGACTACCAGCTGGCCACTCCGGCCCTCGCGGCGACGGCCAAGAGCTACTCGGTCGATCGCGCAGCGGCCTACGACGAGCGATGGTCCGACCACACGCCTGTGGTCGTCGACTACGCCATCTGACCCCCTCCTTCTCTTCTTCTTTCTCTTTTCTAAGGCAGAAAACTCATGACTCAGCTCCCCCGCCTGTACTCGGGCATGCAACCATCGGCTGACTCCCTGCACCTGGGCAACTACATCGGCGCCTTGCTGCAGTGGAAAGACCTCCAGTCGAACCACGACGCCTTCTTCTCGGTGGTCGACCTGCACGCCATCACCGTTCCGCAAGACCCGGCCGAGCTGCGCGAAAAGACGCGCCGCACCGCCGCGCAGTACATCGCCGCCGGCATCGACCCATCGGTGTCGACCCTGTACGTGCAGTCGCACGTACCCGCTCACGCCGAACTCGCTTGGGTGCTGAGCACGATCACCGGGTATGGCGAGGCCGCGCGGATGACCCAGTTCAAAGACAAGTCCGCCAAGCAGGGCGCGGAGGCTACCTCGGTCGGCCTGTTCACCTACCCCGTGCTGATGGCGGCCGACATCCTGCTCTACGACGCGAACGTCGTGCCGGTCGGCGACGACCAGCGCCAGCACGTCGAGCTCACCCGCGACCTGGCCCAGCGGTTCAACAGCCGGTTCGGCGACACGTTCGTGGTGCCGCAGGCGATGATTCTGAAAGACGCCGCCCGCATCTACGACCTGCAGAACCCCACCGCGAAGATGTCGAAGTCAGCAGACTCGGCCGCCGGTCTCATCAACCTGCTCGACGAGCCGTCGGCCAGCGCGAAGAAGATCATGCGCGCCGTCACCGACACCGACGGCGTGGTCTCGTACGACCGCGAGGGCAAGCCCGGCATCTCCAACCTGCTCTCGATCTATTCGGCCCTCACCGGCCGCACCGTGGAGTCCATCGAGCTGGAGTTCGACGGCAAGGGCTACGGCGACTTCAAGAAGGGGCTGGCCGAGGTCGTCGTCGAGACCTTCTCCCCCGTTCGCGAGCGCGCGCTCGAGCTGCTCGCCGACCCGGCGGAGCTCGACCGCATCCTCGCCCGCAACGCCGACCGCGCCAGCCAGATCGCCGAGGCAACGCTCGGCAAGGTCTACGACCGCATCGGTCTGCTGCGAACCGCTCGATGAGCACCGCGGCGCCGCTCGAACCCGTCGTGCTGACGGGTTCGAGCGTCGTATTGTCGATCCCCGGTGAACGCGACATCGACCGGATCGCCGAGCTGTGCCGGGAGGAGGCGATCTCGACCTGGACGACGGTGCCCGAACCGTACACGCGAGCAGACGCAGAGTCGTTCGTCATGGGCATGGTGACCCGGGGATGGGCTCAGGGCACAGGCTGCACCTGGGCTATCCGGCGCGAAGCGCGGGGCACGCTCGTGGGCATGATCGGGCTCGACGGCATCGGCGACGGCGAGGCGGAGCTCGGCTTCTGGCTTGCGCCCGACGCCCGCGGCCTCGGACTGATGAGTCAGGCCGTCTCTCTCGTGATCGACTTCGCCTTCGAGCCCGCAGCGCTCGGCCTGCAGCGTGTCGTGTGGCACGCCTTCACCGGAAACGCGGCCTCCGCATCCGTCGCCCGTCGTGCCGGCTTCCGCTTCGAGGGCACCCGCCGCCTCGGCGGTTCCCAGCGCGGCCGCCGCCTCGACGACTGGCAGGCCGCGCTGCTCGCGACCGACGCCCGCGAGCCCGCCGCCGGCTGGCCCGAGCCGACCTTCGTGCAACGCTCCCCCGCCTGACCCCCCTGTCTGTTCGTGCCAAACGCGCGGTTCAGAGCGCTCCAACCGCACTTTTCGCACGAACAGAACCATCACCCCGCACACACAGAAGCGCCTGTG
>NZ_JBHVYL010000044.1:0-22599 GCF_042880955.1 Leifsonia sp. NPDC058292 | reverse complement strand
GAATGCGCCTTAAACGCGCCGCTTAAGCCGCATTTGGCGCAACTCGGCGGCGTCGTCGACGGCGGCGGCGTCGTCGACGGCGGCGGCGTCGTCGACGGAGACGGCGGCGTCGAAGAGGGCCTCGGCTGCCAGTTTGGCGGCGAGAGGGGTGCCGCCGCACATCGCGGCGCTGGCCGACGCACCGTCGAACAGGAGGGTGAGCTGCACGGCGAGAACGTGCGGCTTCGACGCGCCGGCGAGAACCGCCTGCTGCTCGAAGAAGTCGGTGAGTCTCAGCTTGAACTCCTGCGCCACCTGGGCCGCGGGATGCTCCCGGTCGCGCAACTCCGTCGCCACGTTCACGAAGGGGCAGCCGAAGAAGTCGCTGGCCTCGGCCGCCGAATGCAGGGCATCGAAGACGTGCAGCACTCGATCGCGCGGAGTCAGAGCGTCGGCGGTCTCGAAGTACGACTCGACCACGCGCGGGCCGTACTCGCGGAGCATGTCGGCGACGATCGCATCCTTGCTCTCGAAGTGCTGGTAGATGGAGCGCTTGGAGACGTTGGCTTCCAAGGCCAGCCGGTCGACGCCGACCGCGTGGATGCCGTCGCGCAGAAACAGCCGCGCCGCCGCGCCGAGCACGCGTTCGCGCGGCTTCGGCTTCGGTGCTGCGGTGACGGATGCGGTGGCCATGTGACGATTCTACGAATCCCGTTGCAAAAAGTAAACCGATCTGTGTATTGTCGTGTACACAGATCGGTTTACTTTTGGAGAGGATCCTCATGACAGACATCACCGGACAGGTCGCACTCGTCACCGGCGCGAACCGCGGACTCGGAGCGGCCTTCGTCGCCGACCTCCTGGCCCGCGGCGCGGCGAAGGTCTATGCGGCGGCACGCAAGCCCGAGAGCATCGACGCCGCCGACCCGAGAGTCGTTCCGATCGCGCTCGACGTGACGGATGCGGCGAGCGTCGCCGCCGTGGCGGCTGCGGCCGGCGACGTGACCCTGGTGGTGAACAACGCGGGGATCGCCGTGGGTGAGCAGTTCGCCTCGGGCGACCTCGACGCCATCCGCAGCGAGTTCGACACCAACTTCTGGGGGCCGGTTCTCGTGACCCGCGCGTTCGCCCCGGTCATCGCGGCGAACGGCGGCGGCGCCTTCGTGAACATGCACTCGGCCCTCAGCTGGGTGGGCGTCGGCTCGTACAGCGCCACCAAGGCCGCCCTCTGGTCGGCGAGCAACTCGCTCCGCGTCGAACTCGCGCCGCAGAACATCGAGGTCGTCGGCGTGCACGTGGGCTGGGTCGACACCGACATGGCAGCGCACACGAACGACCCGAAGGTCGCGCCCGAGCAGGTCGTCACCGAGGCGCTCGACGCCCTCCAGGCCGGCGAGGCCGAAGCGATCGTCGGAGATTTCGCGCAGCTGGTGAAGTCGAAGCTCAGCGACGACGTGCGCGCGCTCTACCCTCAGCTCGTCGCGAACTGACCCGACGCTCGCCGCGCCGCGCCGCTCACGGGCGTTCGACGGCGGCGGGGGCGGCGGGATCGACGACGGCCGCGTGCCGGCCGCGGGGGCGGTCCGGCGTGAGGAGCCGGCCGTCGTGCAGCTCCAGGATGCGGTCGGCCCGGGCCATGAGCAGCGGGTCGTGGGTGGTCACGACGGCGGCGACTCCGGTTCCGTGCACCAGGTCGACCAGCAGATCCATCATGGCCGCGCCCGTGACGCTGTCGAGCTGGCCGGTGGGCTCGTCGGCGAGGAGCACTCGGGGCCGGCCGGCCAGCGCTCGGGCGATGCCCACGCGCTGCTGCTGGCCGCCGGAGAGCTCCGTCGGCCGCTGCTTGGCGTGACCGCCGAGGCCGACCAGGTCGAGCAGCTCAGCCACCCGGGCGTCGCGCTCGGCCGTCGGCGTTCCGAGCAGCCGCAGAGGCACCTCGACGTTCTCCGCCGCCGACAGCACCGGCACGAGCCCGAACGCCTGAAAGACGAATCCGATGCGCGAACGCCGGATCGCCAGCAGTTCCGCCTCGCTCGCGGCGGTCAGCTCCGCCTGTTCGAGCCACACCCGCCCCTCGGTGGGAGCATCCAGTCCGCCCAGGATGTTGAGCAGCGTGGTCTTCCCCGAACCGGACCGGCCGCGCACGACGAGCAGCTCGCCCGGGCGCACCTCCAGCGACACCCCGTCGACGGCGGTCACCGCCCCGGCCGCCGAGTCGAAGACGCGCACGACCCCCTCGGCTCGCAGGATGGGCTCAGCGGGCGTCATCGTGCTCCTCCTGTTCGTGCGGCCAGACGCCGACGTGATCGCTTTCGAGCGCGAGGCGCACGCGGTCGCGCATCCGCAGACTGGTCAGGTATTCGGGCGGCAGTTGCAGTCTGCCGACACGGTCGAGCACCGCGAACTCCTCGGCGACCGTGTGCTCGTCGCCGTCGGCTGTGACGCCGGTGCGGCGCAGCACCTCGGTGGATGTGCGCCCATCGCGGATCTGCACCGTGCGCGCCACGTGCTCCGACACGGCGGGGTCGTGGGTGACGATGAGCGTCGTGACGCCGAGTTCGCGGTTCACTCCGCGCATCGCCTCGAGCACTTCCGCCGACGTCGCCTCGTCGAGTTCACCGGTGGGCTCGTCGGCCAGCAGCACGCGCGGGTCGTTCGCGAGCCCGACGGCGATCGCCACCCGCTGCTGCTCGCCGCCCGACATCTCGGTGGGCCGGCGGTCGGCGCAGTGCGAGACCTCGAGCAGGTCGAGCAGTTCGGTGGAGCGCGGCCCGCGACCCGGCGTTCCCGCGAGTGACATCGTGAGAGCGATGTTCTCGCGCGCGGTGAGATACGGCAGAAGGTTGCGGGAGGTCTGCTGCCAGACGAACCCGACGGTGTGACGGCGGTAGTCGACGCGCTGTTTGGCGGTGAGGGCGAGCAGGTCGCGCCCGGCGACGGAGGTGGCGCCGGCTGTCGGCTTGTCGAGACCGGACAGGATGCCGAGAAGCGTCGACTTGCCCGAGCCGGAGGCCCCGACGATCGCCACCAGCTCACCGCTGCGAACGCGCAGGTTCAGTCCCTGGAGCGCCTGGACCTCGACGCCGTCGGCGGTGAAGATGCGCACGAGGTCGGAGCAGAGGATGCTCGCATCCTGAACCGCTCCCGACGACCCCGCCCGAGTGGACATGTCCGTCATTCTGTTCCTCCTGCCCGCAGAACGGTGGCGGGCGACCGGCGCCGCGCCCCCGTCAGTGCGATGAGTGTTGCGAGAACCGTGACCACCGCGAACCCGGCCGCGGCGAGGGCGACGAGCACCGGATCGATGACCACGGCGGGCTTGACCGGGCCGCCGGTGAAGCCCGAGAGATCAATCGGTGCGAGCACGATCGCGGGAAGCGCGACGCCGACGATGATGCCCGCGAGCAGGCCAACCACGAGGATCGGTCCGAGCTCCCAGGCGAGCAGCCCGGCACTCTGCCGTGCCGTGAAACCGATCGTCCGCAGCGTCGCGACGAGTCTCGTGCGCGCGGCCGTGTTCATCACCAGGGTGAGCAGCAGCGCGCCGATGCACATCATCGCGGCGAGCGCGATCGCGAGCATCGCCACCAGTTCGAGGCCGCCGACGAGCGGTGTCTGGCGCAGCGTCTCCTGCTCCTCCACGGCGTCGCCGACGATCGCGCCGTCGCCGCCGATCTTCTGAAGCTGCCGGTGGACGGCGGATGCGTCGGCTCCAGGAGCGAGCGACACCAGCACCGTCGCGGGCGTGCCGGAGACTCCGGAGGCCGCCGGCAGCGTCGTCTTGTCGATGATCGCCCACTGCTCGTCCCAGATGTAGACGCCGGGCGCGTAGTCGAACTGTGTGACGGCCAGATGCACCGTGCCGCTGGAGTAGAGGATCGCGCTGGTGACCGGGATCTGCGTGTTCCAGCCGCCGATGACAGCCCCGGTGCGCCCGGCGAGCCCCGAGGTGAGTGCCGTCGACACCCGTGCGGACTCGGGGATGCCCTGCTGCACCTTTGCGAGCTGCGCCGGGTCGACGAGATACACCGACGGCGTGCCGCTGATGCTCCCGGCCAGGATGCGCACCCCGCCCGCCCACTCGACCACCGCCGTGTTCGCGACGCCCGGAACGCGCGCCACCGCGGCGACCTGTTCGTCGGTGAGGGTTGTCGCCGCGGTCACGCTGAGATCGGCGCCCACCGTCGCGCGGGCGCCCTCCGCGATTCCCGCGCGCTCGGTGGAGAGGATGCTCACCGAGAAGACCGTGATGCTCACCCCGACGACGATCGCGAACACCGGCCACAGCCCGCCGGCGCGCGAGCGCAGAGCGCTCACGGCGCCCAGATAGGCGACCGCTCCCGTTCGGCGGCGCAGCGATCGGGCGATCAGTGCGAGCGGGTAGGCATAGACCCGCAGCACGATGAGGCAGGCCGCCAGCGCGACCAGGATCGGCGTGACGGCGAGCAGCGGGTCGACGCCGAGGCCCGCATCCGTCGGCGTGAGCCCGCGCTGGAACAGGGCGACCACTCCGACGACCGCGAGGCCGATCACGAGCACCTCGACCACCCAGCCCCACCGGCGGCGGGCTTCGCGTTCGCCGCCCAGGTCGTCGCGCGGGCCGAGGGCGCCGGCGGCGACCGCCAGCACAACGGGTGGAGCGACCGCGCACAGCGCCGCCAGCCCGACCGACGGCAGAATCGAGCCGCCCGCCGGGGTGAGCAGAACGGCGGCGACGAGCCCGAGAGCGGCGGCGGGAAAGCTCACGATGGCGCCTTCGAGCGCGAGCCCCGCACGCAGTCGGCCTGCCGACCCGCCGCGCGCGGCCATGAGCGCCAGGGACTCACGCCGCCGGCCGAGCACGAGCCGCACGCCGAGCACGAGCACCGCGAGCGCGACGCCCAGGGGTCCCGCAGCGAGAATCGCGAAGAGGGTGTTCGCGGGCTGCGCTCTGACCAGGAAATCGTCGAGCGTCGTTCCGAGCGATGTGCTGAACCTGAGCACGGTCGGCTGTCCCCCGATCGACGCCGCGGGCGCCGTGGCCAGAAAGTTGCCCAGCGCGGCTTGCACGGCCGGCAGGTCTTGCACCTCGAAGGCGGACGACGCCATGGGCAGCCACCCGGTCGTGGTGGTCATGGTCGCCAGGCTCGTGAGCCGGCTCCAGGATGCGGGGTCGATCCAGGCGATGCCGCTGAACGTCTTGCCGACGTCGCCCGCATCCGCGAAGCCGCCGCGATCGCGCACCGGGTCGAGGTTCCAGAACTCCGCTCGGGCGTCGCGAGGATGCACCGTGCCCACCAGCGTCACCGCGGCGGTCGACCCCTGCACCGTCGAGACCGTGCGGCTCTGACCGACCTTCCACCCGAGCAGCTCGGCCGCGGTCGTCGAGAGCACGACCTGCAGCTGCGCGGGGTCGGCGGGACGTGCCGGCACGCGCGCGGGCCAGGCGCCCGCAGCCAGTTCGGCCACGTCACGCAGCCGGGCGTAGGCCTCGAACTGGAGTTGGTAGCGGCTGTTCGACAGGGCGCCCGCAGCGGGTTGCAGCGCGGCCTCCTCCGTTCGCGCGGAATAGTCGCCCGCCCGGGTCACCGCCCGCAACGGCTCCTTCGCTCCCCGGCGCACGGCGGCGAGCGCGGCGGGCATCGCGGAGTATGCGGCGTCGAGGTCTTCGACGCTGCCGGGGATACCCGTTCCTGCGTCGACCCTGGTGATCAGGTCACGGTTGACCGCGGTGGCGTTCTCGACCCGGTACTGCAGATCATCGGTGAGCAGGGAGTTCGAGAACCGGGGCCACGCCGACACGGCCGTCGTCGCGACCAGTACAACGACCCCGAGCAGGATGAGGCCGCCCCGGAAAGCGGACATCGCACGCCGGGCGAGGCCCGACGCCGACAGCACCGATGTGCGCGCGCTCACCGCGTCTCCTCCCGGTACTGGGTGTCGGCGACCTGGCGGCGCACCGCCCGACCGTAGAACCACAGCACCAGCCCGATCGCGGCCGCCACCGCCGCCAGGGCGACGAGCAGTCCGATCAGGTCGACGCGCCCTTGCACGGAGAGCGTGCTCGGTGCGGTGACCACGGAGAGGCGGGCGAGCGTGTTCCCGGCGAGCAGGAACACCGCGACGCCCCCGATGAGCCCGAAGACTCCGGCGGCCGCGACGACGCCGAGGATCTCGCTGCGCCGGCTGCGCGCCTGCTGGCGGGCGCCCATCCCGACGGCCCGGAGCACGATCACCTCTCCGCGCCGGCGACGCAGAAGAGCGGCGACGGCGGCGCCGAGCGCGACGAGCGCGAGCGCGGCGCACCCCGCCGTTCCCAGCCAGAGGCTCAGCACAGCGCTCGACATGAACCGGGCGACGAAGGCTCCGGATGCGGTGCTCACCGCCGCGTCCGGCCCGGCCACCCGCCGCGCGGCCGCGGCCGTCGCGTCGATGCGGTCGGTCGCCAGCCACACCGACGCGAGCCGCGGCACGGTCGGCGACGTGCGCAGCACCTGGTTGTCGAGCGCTCGCAGATCGACGAGCGCGGCGGCCTCCTGGGTCGTGCCGGGGATGGCAGGCACAGTGCCGGCGACGGTGGCCTCCACGTCGACCCAAGGGCCTTCCAGCGAGATCGCCTGGCCCCGGTCGAGCGAGGTCGCCCCGGCGGCCGTCTGGGTGAACACCACGGGCACGGTGTCGTCGCCGCCGGCCATGAAGCGCACGGCGTTGTCACGGCCGGCCGGCACGAGCGCCGCGCGGTAGCCGAGCGTCGCCTTCGGAAGCCCGGTGATCGCGAACGCGCTGCCGAAGGCTTTGGCCGCCGCGGCCCACTTCTGCCCTGCCGGCAGCGTGACGCCGACGAGCGCCGACGACGACGAGGTGCGGGTGCCGATGGCGTCGACCGCCACGTCGGCGGCGGTCGCGGTCTCAGTCGTGTCGAGGTGGGTGTCGACGGCCACCAGGGTCCAGGGGCCGCCTTCGGGAAGGCTCGCTTCCACGACGCCCGCGCCGCCCGCGGAACCGGCGTCGGCGCCCGTGGGTGGCGCCGCTGTGAGGGGCACGAGCTCGCCGCCGGCGTCAGCCACCCAGAAGGTGACCGACAGGGCGGGCGCGGCTGCCATGCCGAGCGCGGGATCGGCGGCGGCATCCGCATCCGGCACGACCACGGTCGCGCGCGCCTGAACGATCTTGGCATCGGAGGGCAGCTGAGCGCCGCGCAGCGAGCCGCCCGCTGTGAGCTGCTTCGCTGCCTCGGCCGCGTCGAACAGGTACGCGCCGACGTCGGTCAGGTCGCCGAGACGCCGGGCGTCCACGGCGATGAGGCCGACCGTGCCCTGTCCGAGGGAGACGTCGGTCACGAGGGCGGGAGCGGCCGCCGTCACCGAAGGGATGCTGCCGAAGCGGGCGGCGCCGGCAGCATCCTCCGGGCCGCGCACGGTTCCCGCGACCCCGAGGTCGGCGCGCACGTCCGAGCCGTTCACCAGCACGGACGAATCGCGGAGGAACCCGCTCCAGGTGCCGACATAGCCGGCCGAGAACGTGGCCGCTCCGACGGTGAGCACGACCAGTGCCACCGGAGCCGCGAACAGCGCGAGGCCGCGCCCGACCTGGCGCGCCGGAAGCACGGCCGAGAGTCCGCTCCCCCGCGCCGCGAGAACCTCGACGGCAGCGGCCGCCGGGCCGAACAGCAGAAGACCGAGCATGGCGATCGCGCACAGCACCGCCGCCGGAGCGATCACGCCGACCGGATCGATGCCTCCCGAGGCGGAGACCGGCGACCCGAACGCGAGAAACCGCCACAGGGTCACACCGGCGGCGGCGACCGCGAGCACGGCCAGTCCGAGCGACACGGCCGCGCGACCGCGGCCTGCCTCGACGGCGCCGGGCGATCCGCTCGCCGACCGTGCCGAGAGGCCGGTGATGAGCATCGCCGCCGCCAGTGCGGCCACCACCACGATCACGGGAGGGAGCGCCACCTCGACCGCACCGCGCGGTGGGCCGACGAGCGGCACCAGCGCAGCCTGGGCGAGTGCTGCGCCGAGCACCGCGCCGGTCACCGCGACGACGGACGACTCGATCGCGCCCGCGCGCACCAGGTCTCCGACCGTCGCTCCGCGTGCCCGCAAGACCCTCGTCTCCGGCAGCCGGGACCGCGCGAGCAGCTGGGCGAGCAGCACGAACGCGATCGCCGAACAGACCGACAGCACCGCGAGGGGCACCGGAACGACCGCGCTCAAGGCGCCGATCGACTGCTGCATCGCTGCCATCGTCACGGCGGCGTCACCCAAGCCGGAGAACGGCGACGACGACGCGTTCGAGCTCTCGGTGAGCGCATCCGCGACGCCCCCGAACCCGGCGCGCAGGGTGCCGAGCTGGCCGGCGGTGGTGCGTTCCGCATCCGGTGACACCACCCATTGCACGGCCGGGGTCGTCGACAGGATGTCGAGCACGGCCGGGGCCACCACGATCCGCCCGTCGATGCCGCCGCTGCCAGCGGTGATGCCCAGCCAGGCCGGTGCGGCCGGATGCGTCGGCCGCCACACGCCCGTCACGATCAGGATCAGGGTTCCTTCGGAGCCTTCGACGCTGAACGTCTTACCGGTGGCCAGTGACAGGGTGCGGGCCAGCTCGGAGTCGACAGCCACCCCGATCGGCGACGACGGCGACCCACTCCCGTCGTTGCCGGGCCACACGCCAGAGACGATGGTCGCCCGCGAGCGCAGAGCAGCGTCGTCGCCGAGCGCGAGGGCCGACCGCTCCGAACCGTCCTCCGCGGTGAGCGGCAGGCTCGGCACCGACGCGGTGCGCGCGACCTCGACGTGGGCGCCCGCAAAGCTCTTCCGGATGATCGACCGCACGGTCGTATCCTGCGCGGCCGCGGCGGCACGGTCGTCGGTGCCGGTGTCGAGGGAGGCCTGGAGCGCGAGCGACACGGCAGAAGCCGGGCCGGCGTCGATGCTCTGCCGCACCGCGACCGCGGGCGACCGGGCGGCCAGGCCGACCATCGCAGTGGCGAGAAACGTGACGACGAGAACGGTGACGGCCGTGGCGACGAGAACCCCGGCCTGGGCGCGGGAACGTACCACCCAGAACGCGCGGGGACGCTCGCCCGACCCGCCCCGTGCACGCATTGCTCCAACTTACAGCGAGGTCCCCCGAAGGGCGGCCGGGCGCGCGAGTCGGCCGGGACTAGCCCGCGAAGCCTTCGGCGGCGATGCCCCAGGAGGCGGTCCAGGCGTCGCCAGGAGCGATCCAGTGCACTCCGCGGCCGGTGTTCAGGGCGTTGGCGGGAGCCGTCATCGGCTCGACCGCGATCGCGACGTCTGACGAGGTGTCGGTGGCGAACGTGCGCGACGTGTACACCTGCACGTAGCGGAACGACTCGTCGCCCCACACGATGACGCGGCGCCCGTCGGGGGCGGCGACGGTGTGGCGGGCGCGGCCGTCGACGATCGCGACGTCCGCGAATCCGTCGTCGAGCTGGAGGTCGGCGACCCGGCGCCCCGCGCGCAGGTCGAACGCGGTTCCGTCGACCGGGGATTCGCCGACCACGTTCAAGCGCTCGTCGACGTCGAGATGCGTGCCGGCGGCGACGGTGACCGTCAGCTCACCGGTCGGCACATCCCCGATCTTGGGATACGGATGCGATCCGACGGCGACGGGCGCGGGCGCATCCCCGACGTTCTCGATCGTGTGCGTGACCGTGAGCCCGGTCGCGTCGAGCGAGTGCCGCACCGTCGTCGACAGTTCGAACGGGTACCCCAGCTCGGGGAAGATGCGCGCGGATTGCGTCACCGACGATCCGTCGTGCTCGACCAGGTCGTACGGCCGGTAGCGGAGCAGCCCGTGGATGGCGTTGCCCCGGGCCGGCTCGGTGAGCGCGAGCTGCCGGGTCGTGCCGTCGTGATCCCACGCCCCGTCTTTCACCCGGTTGGGCCACGGCACCAGCACGATTCCGCACCCCGACGGGGGCGTGGCCGTCACCGGAAAGGGCTCGGTCAGGTCGATGCCGCCCAGCCGGAGCGAGCGGAGTCCCGCGGCCACCTGCGTCACGGTGGCGGTGAAGCCGTCGAAGCCGATGTCGTACTGCTGTCCGGTGGGTGCTCGCATGGTCTTCAGCGTATGCCCGCTTGCACTCAGGCGACCACGACTCGGAGGCCGGCGGAACGCAACGACGAGACCGTCCCCTCGTCGGCGGAGCCTCCGGTGATGAGCTCGTGCACCTCATCGACGGCGGCGATGCGGCCGAGATGGATGCGCCCCAGCTTCGAGCCGTCCGCGACCACCACCGCGCGAGTCGCCGCTCCGACCATCACGCGCTTGAGGTCGGCTTCGGGAAGGTTCACATTGGTGATCCCGCCCACCGGGTCGACGCCGGTGCAACCGACGAACGCCAAGTCGGCGTGCATCCGCTCGAGCAGCACCGACGCGAGCGGCTCCACAAGCGAGTGCTGCAGGGGCCGCAGGGTGCCACCCGTCACGACCACCTGGAACCGAGGGATGGCGCGCTCCAGTTCGAGCGCGATCGTGAGGCCGTTGGTGATCACCGTGACGCCGTCGAGCTCGTCGCGGTCGACCAGCGCGCGGGCGATGGCGGTCGTGGTCGTGCCGACATCGAGGAGAACGCTCGTGCCCGATTCGACCATCGCCGCCGCCGCGATCCCGATGCTCCGCTTCTCCTCCGCCGAGGCTTCGAGCGCCTCCTCGAAGCTGGGCTCGCGCATCCCGTCGCCGCTGCGCAGCACCGCGCCACCGTGCACGCGCCGGATGAGCTGCTGCTGGTCGAGGAGGTCTAGATCGCTGCGCACAGTCACGTCCGAGACCTGGAACGCCTCGCTGAGATCGCCGACGCGCACGAACCCGTGGCGCCCGATGAGGTCGAGCATCCGTTCGCGCCGAAGAGCGGCCGGGAGGGGTTCGGTCATGCTGCAATGCTGGGCCGCTTGCGTTTGCTTGTCAATACGAAAGTCGGCGACTAGATTTGCTTTCGAAAACGAAAGGCGGACATGTCTCCGATCACGAAACGTGAGCACCGGCTCGCCGATGGGCGCGACCTCATCTACTACGACGACGCCGACACGACGCTCGATCCCGAGCGCGGGCCCGATCTCCGCGAACCGTCTGCCCGGCCCGCAACCGCGACGATGCGACAGGACCCGCTCACCGGCGAATGGATCTCGATCGCGGCGGCCCGCCAGAATCGGGTGTTCCTTCCGCCCGCCGAGCTCGACCCGCTGGCGCCGGCGACGCCGGGCAACCTCTCCGAGGTGCCGAGCCGCTACGACGTCGCCGTCTTCGAGAACAAGTCCCCCTCGTTCGGCCCCCTGCTCGAAGACGCGAACGCGCCGACCGGACTCGACGACCTCGCCGAGATCGGTCTGGGCCGCACCCGCACCTCCGTCGGCCGCTGCGAGGTCGTCTGCTTCAGCCCCGAGAGCACCGGCTCGTTCGGCAGTCTCACGCCGTCACGGGCCCGCACCGTCATCGAGGCGTGGGCCGACCGCACCGCGACTCTGTCGGCCCTCCCCGGCGTGCGCCAGGTGTTCCCGTTCGAGAACCGCGGCGAAGCGATCGGCGTCACCCTCCACCACCCGCACGGCCAGATCTACGCCTACCCGTACATCACCCCGCGGACCACGGCGCTCATCCGCTCGCTCGACGCCTACGGCCCCACCCTCTTCGCCGACATCCTCGAGCGCGAGCGCGCCTCGGAGCGTGTCGTCCTCAGCGGTGAGCACTGGACAGCGTTCGTGCCGTTCGCCGCCCGCTGGCCCATCGAGATCCACGTGCTGCCGCACCGCCACGTCGCCGACTTCGCCGAGACGTCGGCCGAGGAACGCGACGAGCTCGCCACCTTCTACCTCCGCGTTCTGCGGGGCGTGGATGCGCTCTACGACTCCCCGACGCCGTACATCGCCGCCTGGCACCAGGCGCCGGTCGGCGTGCGCCGCGACGAGATCCGCCTCATGCTGCAGATCACCTCGCCGCGCCGGGCCGCGGATAAGCTGAAGTTCCTCGCCGGTTCGGAGTCCGCCATGGGCGCCTGGATCGGCGACATCCCCCCGGAGCAGGCGGCCAACCGCCTGCGCGAGGCCATCGCCCGGGCCGACGAGCTGTCACCGGTGGGTGACCTGCCCGCCGGAATCGCCGGGCTGACCTCCGACACCCCCGCCGCACCATCCCGAAAGGCCGATCGATGACCGATCTCCGCACCGACACCCTCGACACCTTCGCCGAGATCTTCGGCCGTCGAGCCGACGGGCTCTGGTCGGCTCCCGGCCGTGTGAACCTGATCGGCGAGCACACCGACTACAACGAAGGTTTCGTCTTGCCGTTCGCGATCAACCGACGCACCCTCGTCGCGCTCGGACTGCGCGACGACCGCAAGGCCCGCGTCGGCAGCTCGTTCGCCGACGAGCTCGTCGAGATCGACCTCTCCGAGCTGTCCCCCGAGAACCTGAGCGGCTGGTCCGCCTACCCGCTCGGCCTCGCCTGGGCGCTCACCGAGTTCGGCGTCGACCTGGATGCGGTGCCCGGCTTCGACATCCTCATCGACTCCAACGTGCCCGTCGGGGCGGGCCTCTCGTCGTCCGCTGCGATCGAGTGCGCGGTCGCCGTCGCCCTCAACGACGCATGGCAGCTCGGACTCGACCGGCCGACATTGGCACGCGTCGGGCAGCGCGCCGAGAACGTGGCCGTCGGCGCTCCGACCGGCATCATGGACCAGTCGGCCTCCCTCCTCGGCCAAGCGGACGCGGCCGTCTTCCTCGACTGCCGTTCGCTGGTCTCCGAGGTCGTGCCGCTCGGGCTGGAGGCCGCCGGCCTCGAGATCGTGATCATCGACACCGGCGTCGAGCACGCGCACGCCACGGGCGGGTACGCCGAGCGTCGCGCATCCTGCGAGGAGGGCGCCCGGGTGCTGGGCGTGGAATCGCTTCGCGACGTGAGCGTCGCCGACCTCGACCGCGCGCGCGACCTGCTCGACGATGTGACCTTCCGTCGTGTGCGCCACGTCGTCACCGAGAACCAGCGCGTGCTCGACACGGTGCGAACGCTCCGCGAGCAGGGCCCGACGGCGATCGGCGAGCTCCTCGACGCCTCTCACGTTTCGATGCGCGACGATTTCGAGATCTCGGTGCCCGAACTCGACCTCGCGGTCGAGACGGCCCAGGCCAACGGAGCGATCGGGGCACGGATGACCGGCGGCGGTTTCGGCGGCTCGGCGATCGCCCTCGTTCCGAGCGAGAACCTCTCCCGGGTCTTCGTCGCCATCGACGGCGCCTTCGCCGAGAACGGATTCGGTCAGCCGGATGTGTTCACCGTCACCCCGTCGGAGGGCGCGAAGCGCGAAGATTGACAGTATGACCGCTGCCGAAGTGACCTGGCTCGACGACGACACCGCACAGCTCCGACAGCCGAAGGCCTCCCACTGGGAAGCGCCCTTCCTCTTTCTGCTGTTCGGTCACGACCGCGCCATCCTGTTCGACACCGGCGCGACGAGCGATGAGTCCGTCTTTCCGCTGCGGGGAACGGTCGACCGCCTCATCGAGCGCTGGCTGCGGCGGCACCCGTCGAGCTACGCGCGCCCGTACGAGCTGGTCGTCGCCCACACGCACGCCCACGGCGACCACATCGCGGGCGACCGGCTGCTCGCGGATCGGCCGGGAACCGTCGTGGTCGGTCACACTCCCGCGGAGGTGATCTCGTTCTTCGGCTTCCGCTCGTGGCCCGACGAGGTGGTCGAGGTGGACCTCGGTGGGCGCATCCTCGACGCGATCGGAGCGCCCGGCCACGAGCCGTCGGCGGTCGTGTTCTTCGACCGCGCCTCCGGCATCCTGTTCACCGGCGACACGGTCTGCCCCGGCAACCTGTACGTGCGCGATCGCGACGAGTTCGTGCGCACGATCGAGCGGCTCATCCGGTTTCGGGATGCGTCCCCCGCGCCAGTGCGCACCATCCTCGGTGCGCACGTGGAGATGTCGGCGGAGCCGGGTGTCGACTACCCGCCGGGAACGGTCGACCAGCCCGATGAGGCGCCTCTGCCGTTGCCGCCGAGCATCCTCGACGAGGTGCGCGCAGCGCTCGACGAGCGCGGCCCGCGTGTCGTGCGCGACCGGTTCATCGTGGCCGACGAGAGCTGAGGCGCCGTGGTTAGGCTGGCGGCATGAGCATCCTCCCCTTGGCCGACGGCACCGCACCCACGATCGCAGCCACAGCCTGGGTCGCGCCAGGCGCGGTCGTCGTCGGGCGGGTTCGCCTGCTCGCTGCGGCCAGCGTCTGGTACAACGCCGTGCTTCGCGCTGAAGCCGAAGACATCGTGATCGGCGAACGCAGCAACATCCAGGACAACGTCTCCTGCCACGTCGACCACGGCTACCCGCTGACGCTCGGCTCGGACGTGTCGGTCGGGCACAACGCCGTGCTCCACGGCTGCACGATCGAAGACAGGGTGCTCGTCGGCATGCACGCCACCGTGCTGAACGGCGCCGTCGTCGGGGCCGGCTCCCTGCTGGCCGCCGGCACGGTCGTGCTGGAGGGCGCCGTCATCCCGCCCGGCTCGCTGGTGGCCGGAGTGCCGGGCAAGGTGCGCCGCGAGCTCACCGCGGAGGAGCGAGCGGGCATCCTCGCCAACGCCGCCGGCTACCTCACCCACACCGCCGAGCACCGCGGCGCCTAGGCGCGCCTCCGCGCGCCGCGAGCGATCGAGGGGTCCCGACACGCCGTGTCGGCACCCCTCGAGACGGCGTGTCGCGACCCCTCGATGGGTTGCGACACCCCGCAAGACACGCGGGAGTCAGACCTCTGAGGGCTCCACAGGGAGAGGGTCGCCGCCGGTGAGGCGGAGGAGCTCGTCGAACGTCGTGGGGAAGACCGTGTGAGCGTGACCGGCCGCGGCCCAGACCTCGGGGTAGTCGGCGAGCGCCACATCCACCACCGTGCGGAGAGGGGCCGGATGCCCGACAGGCGCGACTCCGCCGATCGTCTGCCCGGTCGCAGCCTTCACGGTGTCGGCATCGGCCCGGCGGATGCGTCCACCGAGTCGTTCGCCGAGAAAGCCGGTGTCGACCCGGTGGGCGCCCGACGTCATCACGAGCAGGGGCTCGCCGTCGATCGTGAACACCAGCGAGTTGGCGATGGCTCCGACCTCGACGCCGAGCTCGGCCGCCGCTGACGCCGCCGTGGGCGTCGCCGTCTCGAACCACCGCACGCGCGGCTCGACGCCGCTCTGCCGCAGGACGGTCTTCACCCGCTCGACTCCCACGTGCGACCGCTCGGCCGCCTGCTGCGTCTCATCGGTCTCGCTCATGCCATCCGCCTCGCTCATCCTCACCGTCCGTCGTCGCTCGCCGCTCGCCATCGCCGTTCGCGCGAACGAGCGTGCGACTACTCTGCCAGAGACCGCTCGGCCGACTCCACGACGTTCTGCAGGAGCAGCGCGCGCGTCATCGGACCGACGCCGCCCGGGTTCGGCGACACCCACGATGCGACCTCCGCCACATCCGCGGCCACGTCTCCGGCGACCCGGCTCTTGCCGGTGAGCGGGTCTTCGATGCGGCTCACGCCGACGTCGAGCACGATCGCGCCCGGCTTGACGTTGTCGGCGGTGACCAGGTCGGCCACGCCGGCAGCGGCGACGATGACGTCGGCGCGGCGCAGGTGCGCGTCGAGGTCGACGGTGCCGGTGTGGGTCAGAGTGACCGTCGCGTTCACGTCGCGGCGTGTCAGCAGTGAGCCGATCGCCCGGCCGACGGTGACACCGCGGCCGACGACGACCACGTCTTTGCCGTTCAGGTCGATGCCGTGCCGCTGCATGAGGTCGATCACGCCGCGGGGCGTGCACGGCAGCGGGGTGGTGATCGGACGGTTCACGTTGAGCACCAGCCGGCCGAGGTTGGTGGGATGCAGACCGTCCGCATCCTTCGCCGGATCGACGAGCTCGAGGATCGCGTCGGTGTCGATGTGCGGCGGAAGCGGAAGCTGCACGATGAAACCTGTGCAGTCCGGGTCACCGTTCAGCTCTTCGACCACGGCCTCCAGTTCGGCCTGCGAGATGTCGGCGGGGAGGTCGCGACGGATCGACGAGATGCCGACCTCCGCGCAGTCGCGGTGCTTGCCCGCGACATACCACTGCGAGCCGGGGTCGTCGCCGACAAGCACCGTGCCGAGGCCGGGGACGACGCCCTGCTCGCGCAGCGCATCCACCCGCAGCTTCAGTTCGGCCTTGATCTCGCTGGCCGTCTTCTTGCCGTCAAGAATCTGTGCGGTCATGTCAGATCGAGGAGGGGAGCTCGACGGGGAAGGCGTCCTGGCCCGAGGGAGTGAGGCCCGGGTAGAGCGGGAACGCGTCGGTCAGGGTCGCGACGCGCGCGCGGAGGGCACGCGTGTCGGCGCCCGGCTGCAGCGCGGCGGCGATGATCTCGGCGACCTCCACGAACTCGGCGTCGCCGAACCCGCGGGTCGCGAGCGCCGGCGTGCCGATGCGCAGACCGGAGGTGACCATCGGCGGGCGCGGGTCGAACGGCACCGAGTTGCGGTTCACGGTGATGCCCACCTCGTGCAGAACGTCCTCCGCCTGCTGACCGTCGAGCTGCGAGTTGCGCAGGTCGGCGAGCACGAGGTGAACGTCGGTGCCGCCGGTGAGCACGTCGACTCCGCCGGCGCGCGAGTCGTCGGCGGCCAGGCGGTCGGCGAGGATCTGGGCGCCGCGGATGGTGCGCTCCTGACGGTCGCGGAACTCCGGGGTCGCCGCCAGCTTGAACGCGGTCGCCTTCGCGGCGATCACGTGCATGAGCGGGCCGCCCTGCTGGCCGGGGAACACGTTGGAGTTGAGCTTCTTGGCGAGCTCCATGTCGCGCGCGACGATGAAGCCCGAGCGCGGGCCGCCGATGGTCTTGTGCACGGTCGAACTGACCACGTCGGCGAAGGGGACGGGCGAGGGATGCACGCCCGCCGCCACGAGGCCGGCGAAGTGCGCCATGTCCACCCAGAGCTTGGCGCCGACCTCGTCGGCGATCGCGCGGAAGGCGGCGAAGTCGAGGTGCCGCGGGTAAGCGGACCAGCCGGCGATGATGACCTTCGGCTTGTGCTCCAGCGCCTTGTCGCGCACGACGTTCATGTCGACGAGGAAGGTCTCGGGGTCGACGCCGTAGGAGACCGCGTTGTAGAGCTTGCCCGAGAAGTTGAGCTTCATGCCGTGGGTCAGGTGCCCGCCGTGGGCCAGTTCGAGCCCGAGGATGGTGTCGCCCGGGGTCGCGATCGCCGACAGCACCGCGGCGTTGGCGCTCGCACCCGAGTGCGGCTGCACGTTCGCGTACTCGGCGCCGAACAGGCTCTTCGCCCGGTCGATCGCGAGCTGCTCGGCGATGTCGACGTATTCGCAGCCGCCGTAGTAGCGGCGGCCCGGGTATCCCTCGGCGTACTTGTTCGTCAGCACGGAGCCGACGGACTCGAGCACGGCGCGGGGCACGAAGTTCTCGGAGGCGATCATCTCCAGGTAGTCCCGCTGACGACCGAGCTCCAGCTGGAGCACCTCGGCGATCTCGGGGTCGACCTCGGCGAGCGGCGCCGTGAAAGTGGTGGGAAGTGCGTCGGTCAAAACTGGCTCCTTAAATCGCAGGGATGGAAATCGCGTATCGACCCAGGCGCGCGGCCGAATCCATCCCATTCAACAAAGGAACGTGTCGCTCCCCAATGGTGACCATTTGAGCGCCAGTCGCGACGCCGCCCAGCATAGCAAAGCCCGCCCTGACGTCGCCCCCCTTGCCGATTAGTTAGGGCCCCTGCAATACTCGCTGATGGTCGTCCCGCGGGCGGGCAGCGTCGGCCTCCACCCCCAAGCTCTCAGCAGCAGAAGGAGAACGCGTGTCCGCAAGCGAGTTTCTGCCCGTCGTGCCGCGGCCCGTGTCGACCGAACATCCGGGCGGCGCACCCTTCGTCCTCGCTCCCGGCGCACGCGTCAGCGTGGCCGGAGCCGGAGCATCCGACGTGGCCGCCCTGCTCGTCGCCGAGCTCGCCTCCGACTGCCGCCGCGAGCCGGCCGTCGTGCACGAGCCGCCGGCGTACGGCGACATCGCGATCGTCATCGCCGACGACGAGACTCCCGCAGATCAGAGCGCGGAGGGCTACAGTCTCGCCGTGACCGCCGAAGGCGTGCGCATCGGCGCCGCGACGGCGGCAGGCGCCTTCTGGGGCGTGCAGACCCTGCGCCAGCTGGTGCCGGTGGAGTGCGCCTCCGATCCGCTGACGATCGACCCGGTGACGGTGCGCGACAGCCCACGCTTCGGCTACCGGGGTGCGATGCTCGACGTCGCCCGACACTTCTTCACTCCGGATGAGGTCAAGCGCTTCATCGACGCCATCGTGCTGCTGAAGGTCAACCACCTGCACCTGCACCTCACCGACGACCAGGGCTGGCGCATCCACATCGAGAGCTGGCCGAACCTCACCGCCCACGGCGCCTCCAGCGGGAGCGACGGCAGCGCCGGCGGCTTCTTCACGCAGGACGAGTTCCGCGACATCGTCGCCTACGCCGCCCAGCGGTTCGTGACGATCGTTCCCGAGCTCGACATGCCGGGCCACACGAACGCGGCGCTCGCGTCGTATCCCGAGCTCAACGCATCCGGTGTCGCCGCCGCCCTGTACACGGGGTCGGACGTCGGCTTCAGCACGCTGCTGGTCGATGACGCGACCACCGACCGGTTCATCGACGACGTGGTGCGCGAGGTCGCAGCCCTTACCCCGGGCCCCTACCTGCACATCGGCGGAGACGAGTGCCTGAGCACGTCCCCCGAAGACTTCCTGCGGTTCATCGCCAAGGCCGCGGCCACCGTCGCGCGGCACGGGAAGACGCCGGCCGGGTGGCACGAGATGGGCAAGAGCGCCGAGCTCCCCGATGGCACGGTCGGCCAGTACTGGGACTTCACGACGCCGCGCGGCTCCTCCGCCGACGAGACGCTCTCGTTCGTGCGCCAGGGCGGCGCGGTGATCATGTCGCCGTCGGACGTGTCGTACCTCGACATCGTCTACGAAGACGGCGACGAGATCGGCCAGGACTGGGCCGACGGTCCCACCACCATCCGTGAGGCCTATGAGTGGGATCCGGCGCGGATCGTGCCCGGGCTCGGGGATGCGCACACGCTGGGCGTCGAGGCGCCGGTCTGGACCGAGACCATCGCGACGATCGAGGAGGTCGAGCGGATGGTGTTCCCGCGTCTGGCCGCCGTCGCCGAGATCGGCTGGTCCCCCGCACCGGCGGACACCGAGGAGATCGTGGCCGCCCGCGACTTCGACGAGTTCGCTCCGCGACTGGCCGCGCTCGGCGAGCACTGGGCGGCGGCAGGCACGGACTTCCGCCGCGTTCCCGAGGTGCCGTGGCGCGAGTCGGTGCGTGCCTGACGGGTGCCCGCACGCGCTGCCACGACCGATGGTCAGGGGTAGCCGAGGTACCAGAGCAGCAGGAGCGCGACCGGCTGCAACGCTATTCCGGCGAGGAGCGTGATCACTCGCGCCCGGCGGTTGTGCGCCAGCCCGGCGGCGCCGCCGAGGGGCGCCAGCGGCATCAGCAGACGGAACAGGCTCTGCTGGGGCAGGAACACGGCGAAGAGGTAGAGCACGTAGCTCGCCGAGAATGCGATGATCTCCACGCCGAGCGCACGCACCGACGGCTTCGTCAGCAGCCACACGAATCCGGCCAGCACGGCGATCACCAGCAGCGTTCCGAACACGCCCGCGTAGGTCCAGGTGAAGATGAACCACGGCGTCAGCGGCACGAACGAGACGTGGCCCACGAACCCCGTCCACCAGGAGAGCTCGGTCTTCAGATACGCATCGGGAAAGCCGGTGACAGCGGATGCGATGAGCGGCCAGGCGACCCCGGCAACGGCCGTCACCGCACCCGCCACCGTGATGGCCGTCCCCTCGCGCAAGGAGAGCGATGCCGTGCCGCGCCGGTGCTGCACCAGACGGACGACGAGCACGACGGCCAGGGCGAGCGGCAGCGCCAGCTCTCCCGGCTTGGTGAACGCGGCGGCGACGCCGAACGGGATCGTCCACCAGTAGCGCCGCACGATCATGGCCGACAGCGCGGCGAACATGAGGAAGAAGAACAGGCTCTCGGCGTAGGCGATCTGCAGCACGAACGACAGCGGCCCGAAGCAGAACAGCACGGCCGCCCACAGCCCGCTGGTCGCGCCCACCCGCGCGGCGACGAGCCGGTAGGGCATGAGGGTGGCGGCGGCGCCGAACAAGGTCGCGACGATCACTCCGGCGGGGTAGAAGCCGAGACCTGTGGCGAACGTGACGCCGCGCACGATCGACGGGAAGAGCGGAAGGAACGCCCACGCGTTCTGTTGCACGTCACCGGCGGCGTTCGTGGGAATGGAGGACGGATAGCCGTGCTCCGAGATCTGCCGGTAGTACGACGCATCCCACGACCCCGAGAACGTGAAGAACGTGGGATCCATGCGCGAGCTCGCGAAGTGCCAGCCGCCGGCGGTGGCCGCCACATAGAGCGTGAGCATCAGGGTGGTGGTCACCACTCGGGAGGCGACGAACACGCCGAGCACCACGACCCACCAGCGGTAGTCGCGACCGGCGACGCGGATGCGCGTCGGCGCGACCACTGGTTGCGCGTCGAGCACGCCGAGTCGATCACTCACACCCATGCATCCAGTCTGCCAAGTCGGGGCTGTACGTTCTTCCAGCGAGAGCGTACGCCGGGATGCGGGATGCGGCGGAGGGCTGGAAACAATCGGGCCGGGGCGGTATCGGAGCCGGGGCGCCCGCATCGCGCCACACGCGCGAACACCCCGGCTCCCGTCTCTATTTGACGCTGCCCTGCGTGAGACCGCCGACGAGGCGTTTCTCGATGAGCATGAACAGCACCACGACAGGGATGACGGCGACGACGGAGACGGCGAACACGTACTGCCACGCCGCGTCGTACTGCCCGACGAACTTGGTGAGCGCCACCGACAGCGGCTGGTTCGCATCCGTCGAGAGGATGACCAGGCTCGCCGCGAACTCGTTCCACGAGGCCACGAACGTGTAGATGATCGCGGTGACGATGCCGGGCCAGACGAGGGGCAGCTGCACCCGGAAGAGCACGGTCCACTTGCCTGCGCCGTCGAGCTGGGCCGCCTCGTCGACCTCCTTCGGCACGCCGGCGAAGAAGTTGTGCATGATCCAGATCGCGAACGCCAGGTTGAAGGCGGCGTTGATGAGGATCATCGCGAGCCAGGTGTCGTTCAGCCCGAGTGCCACCATCTCCTTGAACAGACCGGTGGCGAGAACCGTCGGCTGCAGCATCTGCGTCACGATCACGAGGAAGAGGAAGACCCCGCGACCGGGAAAGCGGAACCGGGCCGTGTAGTAGGCGGCCGGCACGCAGACGAGCAGCACGAGGGCCGTAGCGAACACCGAGATGACGATGGTGGAGATGAGGTTCTCGGGCAGCGGCGTCTCGGGGGTCGACCACATCGTGAGGTAGTTCTCGGGATGCCAGGTGGTCGGAAAGTACGTCGGCGGCACGGTCAGGATGTTGAAGCGGCTCTTGAACGAGCCGATCAGCATGATCAGGTACGGGATGACGAAGACCAGCGCGATGACGAGCCCGGCGATCATCCGGCCGATGACTCGGCCGCCGAAGCGGCGCTCGGTCGGGCGGCGCTTGCGCACCTGCGGTGTCACCGGAGCGACGAGGGTGGGGGCCGGCGCGGTCACGAGACCTCCTTCATCGGCTTGACGATCCACAGGTAGAGGGCGACGACGACGAGCACGATCAAGAAGTTGATCACGCTGAGCGCGCTCGACAGGTCGATGCGCTGCTCGCCCTGCAACAGCTTGAACACGTATGTGGTCGTGGTGTCCGCCTTGTAGCCGGGTATCGAACCTGTCATGAGTTTCAGAATCGGCAGCGAGTTGAACACGTTGATGATGTTGATGAGGCTCGCCAGGGCGACGGCGTTGCGCAGGTTCGGCAGCGTCACCCCGAAGTAGGTGCGCATGGCGCCCGCTCCGTCGACCTTCGCCGCTTCGAGCATGTCACCGGGGATGCCGGCGAGGCCCGCCAGCAGCGTGTACGTCGTGAACGGCAGCGACACGAACACCGCGATCGCGATCGACGACACGAACGCCGGAATCGGCTCCTTCGTGAAACCGAACGGCTCGGCGAGGATGTGCACGTCGACCAGGAACTTGTTGATGATGCCGTAGAAGGGGTCGAGGCCGTAGACGAAGACGGTCGTGGTCATCACGACGCTGGCCGCCCACGGCACGAGGATCGCCATGCGAACCCACTGACGGCCGGGGAAGTTCTTGTTGAGGAACTGCGCGAGCGCCAGCCCGATCACCACGGTGATCAGAACGACTGACACCACCCATACCAGGGTGTTGAGCAGGATGCCCGGCAGCTCGGGCCGCGCCAGGATCGTCGCGTAGTTCTGGAGGCCGACCGATCCGTGGTCGACGCCCGCCACGGAGATCTTGCGGGTGGAGTTGAAGATCATGTAGCCGGCCGGGAACAGCACGACGCCGAAGATCAGGATGAGCGCAGGCAGCGTCCAGGGAACGGCGTTCCAGAGGTCTGCGGCGGCGGCGCCCGGCGGGCGCTTGGTCGGCGGGCGCCCGGCGGCCGGGCGTCCGCCCGCCCCCGAGCGGAGG
>NZ_JBHVYL010000043.1:0-24037 GCF_042880955.1 Leifsonia sp. NPDC058292 | reverse complement strand
CCGTTACAGGTACTCATGTAACGGCGTGTCGGGACCCCTCGATGACGCGGACGGGCCCGAAGCTCAGTCGGTGTCGGGCTCCACGATGCGCGCGAGCAGCTCCACCAGGAGGCGCTCGGTCACCGGATGCGGCAGCGCCTCGATCAGCGCGAGGAAAGGCGCCATCTCCTCGGGAAGGCGGGCGCCGGTCGAATCGGATGAGCCGCCGAGACCGATCGCCTGCAGGATGCCGGCGGCCGTGTCGGAGTCGATCTCTCCGCTCGCAAGGCCGGGCGGCAGCGCCACCAGAACGGCGCTCGGGTCGGACCGCGGCACACCGCGCACCTCGTCGGCGGCTCCGCGGAGAGCCGCCTCGAGCTCGTCGACGCGCTGCTCGGTCACCGGCGTGATGGTCAGGTGGGTCGTGTGCGGCAGCCGGGTGCCGTTCGACTGCGCCAGCCCGGGCTGCAGTTGCAGCAGCCAGCCGCGGCGTCGCACCCTGTCTGCCCAGTGGTGCGGATCGACGCGCCGCTCCTCCGGCAGGCTCTCGTCCGTCGCGACCGCGAGGAGCGGTCCGACGGGGTCGCCGACGATGGTCAGCCCTTCGATGTCGCCCACGATGTCGGCCAGCGCCCGGGTGGCGCGGCGGCACGACTCGGCGAGCTCGGCGAATCCACGCGCGCCGAGCGCCTGCACGATCGCCCAGGACGCCGCGAGCGCCCCCGCCGATTTCGAGCCGAGCATGGTCGGGTTCACCACCGGGTACCCCGGCCAGCCGGTGGTGGCGAAGTATTGCAGCCGCTGGCGATCGCGGCCGCGCTGCAGCAGCACGCTCGCCCCTTTCGGCGCGTAGCCGTACTTGTGCAGATCGGCGGAGATGCTGGTCACGCCGGGAACCCGGAAGTCCCACAGCGGCAGCGGCGTCCCGTCGGCGTTCCGCCAGAACGGCAGGATGAGCCCGCCGATGCAGCTGTCGACGTGCAGGGAGATCCCGGCTTCGTCGCACGCCGCGGCGACCTCCTCCACCGGGTCGAGCGTGGCGAACGGATACGACGGCGCCGACACGACGGCGAGGGCGACGTCGGGCCCCAGACGACCGATCAGCTCGGCCGGGTCGAGCACCCCCGACTGCGCATCCACCGGAACGAGGTCGAGCTCGAGGTCGAAGTAGTGGGCCGCCTTGTGGAAGGCCGCGTGCACCGTCACCGGCACGAGCAGACGCGCCCGGCCGGTTCCGCCGGACGCACGCCACAGGTCACGGGCCGTCTTCACCGCGAGCAGGCACGATTCGGTTCCGCCCGTGGTCACCGACCCGACGACGTCGTCGGCGCCGTGCAAGAGCTCGCGCGCGAATCCGATGACCTCGCGCTCCATCACGGCGACCGAGGTGAACGTCGTTGGGTCGAGCCCGTTGACGGGCTGCACCAACCGCACCGCGTCGGCCGCCAGCTGATCGACGGATGCGATCCCGGAGTCGTACACGTAACTGAGCACCCGCCCGCCGTGGGTCGGGGCGTCGCCCTCTCTGAGCCCGGCGAGCCGGGCGAGTATGGCGGCCGAGTCAAACGCGACCATCGATGTCCTCCTTGCGCAGACGATACCGGGCGAGCGGGATGAGGCTGGCCGCGACGATCGCGGCCGGCACGACGCTGAAGCTGAGCACGATTCCGGCGACGGCGCTGGCCGGCTGGCCGGTGCCGGCCACGACCACGCTCGGGTCTGCTGTGCGCGCGACATAACCGGTGACGGCGAGCACGATCGTGAGCACGGTCGCACCGAGCGCCATGCCGGTCGTCTCGCCTGCCGTCCACATGCCGCCGAACGTTCCCGCCCGGCCCGAACCTGCGCGGGCGGCATCGTGCGAGATCACATCGGGGAGCATCGCCATCGGCAGCGACTGCATTCCCGCATAGCCCGCACCCACCAGCGCGACCGGAAGATAGACCCAGGCGCCGGGAGCCCAGAGAAGCGCGATCATCGACAGGGCCGAGACGCCGAACAGGATGCTGGCCACGGCGAACCCGCGCTCCTTGCCGATGCGGCGCGAGATCACACCCCAGAGCGGGGTGACCACCAGGGCCGGGCCGATCAGCGCGACGAAGAGGAACGTCACGGCGTCTTCGGAGTGCAGCACCCAGGTCGCCACGTAGTTCGCTCCGGCCAGCATCACTCCCGTCGCGAGTCCTTGCAGCAGAAAGGTGAGCAGGAGCGCGCGGAAAGGCTGGCTCTCGCGCAGCACCCTGATTCCCGCGGCGTAGTTCGTGCGCAGCGTCACGAGCACGCTCTCCCGGGCCGGCTCCGGTAGGGCGCCGACGGGCATGCGGGGGGCCACGAAGCTCGAGACCAGCATCCCGGCGCCGATGACGACACCGGCCACGAGCGCCATCAGGAGGTACCCCGTGAACTGATCGTCGCCGATCGAGCGGAGCGCCGGCCCACCGGCGCCGAACAGCAGGATCGCGAAGGTGAGCACGACCACCCGCCAGGTGAGCAGGCGCGTGCGCTGATCGTATCCGGATGCCAGCTCGGCCGGCAGCGCGATGTACGGCACCTGGAACAGGCTGAACGAGGTGGCGGTGAGCACGAAAGCCAGGAGCACCCACAGCGACGCGAGTGGCGGTGGCGTTCCCGCCGGCACAGCGAACGTCACGAGAAAGAACACGGGAAGCGAGACGGCGCCGAGCACCATCATGGGCCGCCGGGAGCCGCGCCGGGCGAGCATCCTGTCAGACCGGGCGCCGATCACCGGGTCGATGACCACGTCCCAGATCTTGGCGGCGGTCACCACGACTCCGGCCACGATCGCGGCGACGCCCAGGGTGTCTGTGAGGTAGTACACGAGCACGAGTCCGGGCAGCGTGGAGAAGCCGCCGGTGCCCAGCGAGCCGATGGCGTACCGGGCGATCGTTCGTCGGGTGAGCGATTGCTCCGTAGCGATCATTACCGCATGGTATTGGATGCGAGGCCCCCGGAGCGCGTGTTGCTCTAGGTGGCCTCCGTGTCGAACGGCGGAACAGCGCCCGCCTGCAGCTTGCGCTTGTGCTGCGCGTACGCCGACTCGGTCACCGGCTTGATGGCCGTGGCCACCGGAGCGGTCTCCCCGTCGTCGAGCAGGGCCTCGCGGATGATGCGGCGCGGGTCGTACTGCCGCGGGTCGAGCTTCTTCCATTCGACGTCGTCGAAGTCTGCGCCCATCTCGTCGCGCATGCGGTCTTTGGCGCCGTCGGCGAAATCGCGCAGCGATCGCACGAACTGGCGGAGCTTGCCGGCGTACAGGGGCAGCCGTTCGGGACCGATGAGGAACGCAGCGATCACGCCGAGGATCAGCAGCTTCTCGAAGGTCAATCCGAACACGAGATAAGAGTAACTCGGATCGCCTGCGCGAAAGCCGCGAGGCTTGGCCGTATCCTGGTGCCCGAGAGCATCGGGAGCACTGTGTCAGATAAAGATTCGAACTGGAAATTCGCCGACGAGGTCATCGTCGAGAGCGACGTGATCGCCCGGGCACGGCAGCAGTCGCTGGAACTCGGCATCGAGCCCATCGCGCCGAGCGTCGGCGCTCAAGCGGCCGTCGTCGTCGCCGCCACAGCGGCGGAGAACATCGTCGAGATCGGCACCGGCGCCGGAGTGTCCGGCCTCTGGCTGCTCACCGGCGGCACCGAGGCCCAGCTCACCTCGATCGACTCCGAGCTCGAGCATCAGCAGCACGCCCGCGGTTTCTTCACCGAGGCCGGCGTCTCCTCGAACCGGGTTCGCCTCATCACCGGCCGGGCACTGGATGTGCTCCCCCGCATGAACGAGAACTCGTACGACATCGTCTTCATCGACGCCGACCCCCAGTCGGTGATCGAGTACGTCGAGCACGGACTGCGGCTCGCGCGCCCCGGCGGAACCGTTCTGGTCGCGCACGCCCTGTGGAAGGGTCGCGTGTCCGATCCCGCCCAGCGCGACGACGTCGCCACCGGGTTCCGCACTCTCGTCACCGAGACGGCCGCATCCGGCGCCGTGATCAGCGCGCTCTCGCTCGCCGGCGACGGTCTTCTGCAGATCACCAAGCTCACGGCCTAGCAGCGCCGGAGCACAGCGAAAGAACGGGTCCCCGCGGGGACCCGTTCTTTCTTTTGATTCTTTTGCTAGGAGGACGCCACGACGCTGGCAAGCGCGTCGTGCAGTTCTTTGGCTTCGGCGTCGTTCACAGAGACGACGAGTCTTCCCCCACCTTCGAGCGGTACTCGCACGATGATGAGCCGACCCTCCTTCACAGCCTCCATTGGCCCGTCCCCGGTCCTCGGCTTCATGGCCGCCATGCAGCTCCCCTTTCGTGGATGTATCTCCTATTATCTGTCATCGGCGGCGGACGGCGGAAATCGTGTGTCTACCCGCGTCGATCACGGCGGCGACCAGTCCGCACCGTCCACGCCCCAGCACACGAGGAGCCACCCCACCTGCAGCGCCAGGAAGACGACGACCAGGGCGCTCCGGTAGACCCTGCCGCGCGGCAGCGCGATCGCGCCGAGCAGCGGGAACAGGGGCATGAGCAGCCGGAAGGTGCTGGACTGCGGAAAGAACACGGCGAGCAGATAGGTCGCGTAGGCGGCCACCCAGAAGCGCAGATCCACCCCGAGCCGCTTCACGGCCGGGCTGAACATGGCCAGGCAGAACAGCGCGATGAGGATGAGCAGAACGACGATGCCCAGCCATCCCGGCACCCCGAGCATCGAGCCGAACCACCAGTTCGCGCCCTGGAACCACGAGGCGAACGGCACCAGGTCGGTGAAGCCGATGTATGAGGACCGCCAGGCGAGCTCCGTGTCGGTGTACGCGGTCAGGTCGCCGGTCACAGCCCCGGCGATGGCGGGCCAGGCGAGCCCGGCCAGCCCGCTGAAGACCGCGAGCGAGACGCTGAGTACGCGCTCCCGCATCGGGAACGGGTCGGAGCCTCGACGCACCCAGCGGTAGACGACGTGGAAGACGAGGGCGAGCGCGAACGCCAGTCCGCTCGGCCGGGTGAAAGCCATCACGAGCACGACGGGGAAGAGCAGGGCGTACCGGCGTTCGACCAGCAGGTACAGCGCGAGCACGAGCAGGAAGATGTACATCGACTCGGCGTACGCCAGCTGGAAGAGCGGTGACACCGGTGAGACGCAGAACAGGGTCACGGCGAACAGGCTCACCGACGGCGACAGCCGCACCCGTCGCAGCAGCCGGTAGAACACGAGGGCCGCGCCCGCGCCGAACCCGACGGAGACCAGCACCGCGACGACCGGCCACGGCATCCGGGTCACGAACTGCAAGACGTTCACAAGCCCGGGATAGGCGGGCAGGAAGGCCCACGCGTTCTCGGTGACATGACCGTCGGTGAACGGCAGGGTCGCCGGATAGCCCGAGATCGAGACGATGTTGTACCACCGGCCGTCCCAGATCGAGGAGTAGTCGAAGAGGCCGGGATGCGCGAGAGTCCACGGGTTGGGACCCTGCACGCTCGCGAGCACGAGCAGGAATGTGGTGGTCACGACACGGCTCGCGGCGTAGACCGCGAACACTCGCACCCACCAGTGGGACCAGACGGTGCGGCGGCCTGCGGGGGCCGTGCGCTCGATCAGACCCGGCCCCGTCGTCGGCCCGGTCGCCGACCGGGTCGCCGGGCCGTCAGCCGCGGGAGGCACCGGTGAGCCAGGCACGCAGCCCTGCCTCGACGGCGGTGATCTGCTCGACGGCGACGCGTTCGTCGTCGGCGTGGGCCTTCAGCGGGTCGCCCGGGCCGTAGTTGACGGCGGGGATGCCGAGGGCAGAGAACCGGGCGACATCCGTCCACCCGTACTTCGGCTTCGCCGTGCCGCCGACGGCCGCGAGGAACTCCTGGGCGAGCGGTGCGTCGAGCCCCGGGCGGGCGCCGTCTGCTCGATCGACGACCGTGATGTCGTAGTCCACGAAGAGCTCGTGCATGTGCGCGATCGCCTCCTCGGAGCTGCGGCTCGGCGCGAAGCGGTAGTTGATGTGCACCATGCACTCGTCGGGGATGATGTTGCCGGCTACCCCGCCCGAAATCCCGACCGCGTTCAGCCCTTCGCGGTAGACGAGGCCGTCGACCTCGACCTCGCGGGCCTGGTAAGCCGCGAGCTTGTCGAGGATGGCCGTCGCCTTGTGGATCGCGTTCTCGCCGATCCAGCCGCGCGCCGAGTGCGCGCGCAGTCCGTAGGTGCGCACCTCCACCCGGAGGTTTCCGTTGCAGCCGCCCTCGACGACGCCGTTGCTCGGCTCACCGAGAATGGCGAAGTCGCCGACGAAGAGGTCGGGCCTGTTGCGCGCGAGACGGCCGAGCCCGTTGAGGTCGTTCGAGACCTCCTCGTGGTCGTACCACATCCAGGTCACGTCGATCGCGGGGTCGGTGAGCTCTGCGGCGAGCTTCAGCTGCACGGCCGTGCCCGACTTCATGTCGACCGTGCCGCGACCCCAGAGGTACTCGATGCCGTTCTCGGTCTCGAACCGGGTCGGCAGGTTGTCGTTCAGCGGCACGGTGTCGATGTGCCCGGCGATCACCGCACGCCGCTCGCGCCCGAGGCTCGTTCTGGCGACGACCGTGTCGCCGTCGCGGATGATCTCGAGATGATCGAGACCGGAGAGGGCCGCGACGATCTGATCGGCGAGCTCCTTCTCGTTGCCGGAGACCGACTCGATGTCGCAGATCTGGCGGGTGATGTCGATCGAGGAAGCAGTGAGGTCGAGAGGCACCCTACTAATCTAGAGGCATGCCCTCCGATGTTCCTGACGAATCCGCCGCGCCGGCATCCGCCCCCCGACACGCCTGGGGCTACGGCCTCGCCACGGTCGCCGGTGACGGCACAGTGCTCGACACGTGGTTTCCGGAGCCCGAGCTCGGGGCGATCCCTGCCGGCCGCGACCGCTGGATAGCCCCGGCCGAACTCGAAGCGCAGGCGGGCGACGACGCGCGCCGCAACGTGCGCATCGACATCGTGACGGTCGACATCGAGCTGGATGCGCCCCCCGCATCCACTCCCGACGCATACCTGCGCCTGCATCTGCTCTCGCACCTGCTGGCCGCGCCCAACACGATCAACCTCGACGGCATCTTCGCGCACCTGCCCATCGTCACCTGGACGAATGCCGGCCCCGTGCACCCGGCGGACTTCGACCGCCTGCGTCCTTCGCTGCAGCGGGCGGGCATCCACGTCACCGGGATCGACAAGTTCCCCCGACTGCTCGACTACGTGACGCCCGACCGCGTGCGCATCGCCGACGCGTCGCGCGTTCGCCTCGGCGCCCACCTGGCGCCCGGCACGACCGTGATGCACGAGGGTTTCGTGAACTTCAACGCCGGAACCCTGGGCACCTCGATGATCGAGGGTCGCGTCTCGCAGGGCGTCGTGGTCGGTGACGGATCCGACATCGGCGGCGGCGCCTCGATCATGGGAACGCTCTCCGGCGGCGGCACGCAGCGTGTCGCGATCGGGGAACGCGCCCTCCTCGGCGCCAACTCCGGCATCGGCATCTCGATCGGAGACGACAGCGTCGTCGAGGCGGGGCTCTACGTCACCGCAGGAACCAAGGTCGTCGTGGTCGGCGGCGCCCCCACTGCCGACGGCCGCCCCCAGACCGTCAAGGCCGTCGAGCTCTCGGGCGTTCCCGGGCTGCTCTTCCGCCGCAATTCCGTGAGCGGGGCCGTCGAGGTGCTGCAGCGCGCCGGAGGCGGCATCGAGCTGAACGCGGCGCTGCACGCCTGACCGCTGACCGCCTCCACCTCGCCGCTCGCCGCTCGCCGCTCGCCGCCTAGATCATCGCGAGCGCTCGCGCCGGATCGGCCAGGATGCGACCGATGTCGGCGAGAAAGCGCGCCGCCTGCTCCCCGTCGACCACCCGGTGGTCGAACGACAGCGCCAAGGTGACCACGTCGCGCAGTGCGATCTCACCGCGGAACTCCCACGGCTGTCTGCGCACCGCGCCCAGCGCGAGGATGGCGGACTCCCCCGGAGTGAGGATCGGGGTCCCCGCGTCGACGCCGAAGACCCCGACGTTGGTGATCGTGATCGTGCCCCCGGTCATCCGGTTCGGCGGGGTGCGTCCGGCCCGGGCCGTCTCGGCGAGCTCCCGGATGGCCGTGGCGAGCTCGGCGAGCGAGAGACGGTCGGCATCGGGGATCGTCGGCACGACCAGCCCGCGCGGAGTGGCCGCGGCGATGCCGAGGCAGACCGACCCGAACTCGACGATCTCGTGGGAATCCTCCTCCCAGCGCGCGTTGACGGCCGGCGTGCGACGCACCGCGATCGTCAGCGCCTTCGCGACGACCGTCAGCAGCCCGGGTCGACTCTCGGCGAACTCGCGCTCGGCGCGCAGACGGTCGACCAGTTCGGTGGTCGGCGTCACGTCGACCGTGAGGAAGACCGTGGCGTGAGGGGCGGTGAAGGCGCTCCGCACCATCGCCTCGGCGGTGGCCTTGCGCACGCCTTTGACCGGGATGCGCACATCCGCGGAACGATCGGCCGCCGCCGCGCCGCGCCCGGCCGGCTCCGCTGAGCCGATGCCCGCGCTCGCGAACGCCTCGACGTCGTGCCGGGTGATCAGCCCTGCTTCGCCCGTTCCCAGCACCGACGCGAGGTCGATCCCGCGCTCGCGGGCGAGCATCCGCACCGGCGGGGTGGCCTTGGGTCGCTCCCCCGGGGTCTTCGACCCCGCCGAGGGGTCTCGACGCGCCGTGTCGGAGGTGCCGGAGACGGCGTGTCGGGACCCCTCGGCGATGGTGACGGGGGTGCCGGAGGTCTGGAGGCCGGGGCGTGCGCGCCGCACCGGGCGCGTGACAGAGTCGGCCTTTGCGCCGTAGCCGACGAGGTTGGGCTCCGGCTCGTCCGCTGCAGCAGAGGCGACAGGAGCCGCGGCGGGCGCGGCATCGGGTGCGGGCGCCGCGCTCTGCACCGCATCCCCTTCCACCTCGAACGCGACGATCCGGTCGCCGACCGACACGGTCACACCGGGCTCCACGTAGAGCGCCGAGACGACGCCGGTCCAGGGGGCCGGCAGTTCGACCAGAGCTTTCGCGGTCTCCACTTCGGCGATGATCTGGTTGAGCCGCACGGAGTCGCCGACGGCCACGTGCCAGTTCACGAGTTCGGACTCGGTGAGCCCCTCTCCCAGGTCGGGCAGCGCGAAGTCTTTGATGACGGTCATCGCTCCTCCACCCCGGTGAGGGAGTTGGGACGGTCGAGCACCCGGTCGATACCGTCGAGGATCCGGTCGAGGTCGGGCAGGTGCGCCGACTCGAGCTTGGCGGCCGGGTAGGGGATGTCGTGCCCGGTGACGCGCACCGGCGCGTGCTCCAGCTGGTAGAAGCAGCGCTCGGTGATGGCGGCGGACACCTCGGCGCCTATGCCTCCCGAGAGGGGCGCCTCGTGCGAGATGACGAGCCGCCCGGTCTTGCGCACGGAGGCGCTCACCGTGTCGAGGTCGAGCGGCGAGAGCGAGCGGAGGTCGATGACCTCGACGGAGACGCCGTCGTCCAGGGCCGCGACGGCGGCGTCCTTGGCGACCTGCACGACCCCGCCGTAGGTCACGAGCGTGACGTCGGTGCCCGGTGCGACGATCTTCGCGGTGCCCATCGGGCGCGCGTCGGCGATCGGCGCATCCTCGTCGACCTCGCCTTTCACGTGGTAGCGGCGTTTCGGCTCGAAGTAGAGCACCGGGTCGTCCGAGGCGATGGCCTGCCGGATGAGCGTGTACGCATCGGCCGGATCGGACGGGCTGACCACACGCAGCCCCGCCGCGTGCGCGAAGTACGCCTCGGGCGAGTCGGAGTGGTGCTCGGCCGCGCCGATCCCGCCGGCGAACGGCACCCGGATGGTGATCGGCATGCGCACCGCCCCTCCCGTGCGGTAGTGCATCCGGGCGACCTGACTGACGATCTGGTCGAACGCCGGGTAGATGAAACCGTCGAACTGGATCTCGACGACGGGACGGTAGCCGCGGTAGGCCATGCCGACCGCGGTGCCGAGGATGCCCGATTCGGCCAGCGGCGAATCCATCACCCGTCTCGGGCCGAACTCGGACTGCAGGCCGTCGGTCACCCGGTAGACACCGCCGAGCGTTCCGATGTCCTCGCCCATCAGCACGACCTTGTCGTCGCCGGCCAAAGCCGTGCGCAGCCCCGCGTTGATGGCCTTCGCCATCGTGAGGGTCGTCATCGGCCGTCTCCTCCCACGAACGTGCGCAGGTAGCGGCTGTAGTGATCACGCTGCCGGGTGATCCCGGTGTGCGCCTCGGCGTACACGTTGTCGAACACCGTCATCGGGTCGGGGTCGGGCAGCGCGACGCAGCCCGCGCGCAGTTCTGCGGCGACCCGGTCGGCGGTCGACGCGACCGCTTCCGCGTTCTCGGGGGTGAGGATGCCCGCGGCGGCCAGACACGCCTCGACGCGGGCGATCGGGTCCCTGCCCTTCCACTTCTCCAACTCGGCGGGGTCGCGGTAGCGGGTGGGGTCGTCCGCGGTGGTGTGGGGTCCCATCCGGTAGGTCACCGCTTCGATGAAGGTCGGCCCGCCGCCGGCACGGGCACGGTCGAGGGCCGCACGTGTCACGGCGAGCACCGCGAGCACGTCGTTGCCGTCGACCCGCACGCTCGGGATGCCGAAGCCCGGCGCGCGCTCGGCGATCGGCCGCTGCGCCTGCAGCGCCACCGGCTCCGAGATCGCCCACTGGTTGTTCTGGCAGAAGAAGATCACCGGGGCCGAATAGGTGGCGGCGAAGATCATCGCCTCGTTCACGTCGCCCTCGCTGGTGGCGCCGTCGCCGAAGTAGGCCACGGCCACCGCATCCGTGCCGTCGGCCTGGATGCCGAGCGCGTAGCCGGTGGCGTGCAGCGTCTGCGCACCGATGATCACCTGCGGTGTGGCCATGTTGATGTCGTAAGGGTTCCAGCCGCTCTGGGCGGTTCCGCGCCACACCCGCACGAGATCGGTGAGCCCGGCCCCTCGGCAGTACGCGACACCGTTCTCGCGGTAGCTCGAGAACACGAAGTCGTCGGAGCGGAGCGCTCGGCCTGAGCCGATCTGGGACGCCTCCTGACCGAGCAGTGGCGGCCACAGTCCGAGCTCGCCCTGACGCTGGAGTGCTGTCGCCTCGGTGTCGATGCGACGCACGACCACCATGTCTTCGTAGAGCGACAGCAACTGGTCGTCTCCGATGTCGGACACCCAGGCGTCGTACCGCACGTCGCTCAACCGCACCCCGGTCGGGGTCAGGAGCTGCACGGTGTCGATCTCGCCGAGACTGAGCTCACCGAGACGCACATCGTCCATCGGACTGTCGTCGTCACGGTTTCGGATTGCAGGCTGATTGTCGATCGTCACGGTTCACGCAACCTTCACTCTCGCATCCGGCCGGGTGCTCGTGACACCGCGAGCCGGCTTCCGGCCTCTTTGCCGGAATTACCCCGAACGCTACGCCGGGCGATCAGCGCGCACAACTATCGGCGTGTCGGATGAGCAGGATGCACTGTTCGGGCGTGTCGCGCCGTGCTACGTTTCGCACTATGCCCACCCTCGACAGCACCGATCGCCGCATCCTCGTCGCGCTCATCGAAGACCCGAGAGCGACCAACGTGACCCTCGCGGACCGGCTCGGGCTCAGCCGCAACACGGTGCAGTCGCGGATGGCCGCCCTCGACCGCTCAGGAGTGTTCCTGTCGTTCGATCGCAGGATCAGCGCTCGGGTCGCGGGATACCCGCTCGCCGCGTTCATGACGGTGCACGTGCAGCAGCAGAAGCTCGCGGCGATCGTGGAGCAGCTGGCGACCATCCCCGAGATCGTGCAGGCCCACGGCCTCAGCGGGCCGTCCGATCTGCTCGTGCGCGTGGTGTGCACCGACGCGGAGGACCTCTTCCGCATCACGGGGGCCATCCAGTCCTGCGACGGCGTCGAACGCGCGGAGACGTCGCTCGACATGGGCGAGCTCATCCCCTACCGCCTGCACCCGCTCCTCGCCCGCTGAGGTCGCCCTCCAGCCCGGGCGGGATGCACGAAGCCCGCACAGACCAGGTCTGCGCGGGCTTCGCGTCGAGCGGGATGCTGCGGACTACTCGCCTTCGGCGGGAGCCTCGGGGCCTTCGCTGGCAGCGGCGCTGCCCTGCGTGTCGGCGTCCTCGGTCTCGGCGATCACCGGAGCGAGCGACAGCTTTCCGCGGTCGTCGATCTTGGTGATCTCGACCAGGACCTTCTGGCCGACGCCGAGCACGTCTTCGACGTTCTCGACGCGCTTGCCACCGGCGAGCTTGCGCACCTCGGAGATGTGCAGCAGGCCGTCCTTGCCGGGGAGCAGCGAGACGAACGCACCGAACGCGGCGATCTTGACGACGGTTCCGAGGAACTGCTCGCCGATCTCCGGGTTGGTGGGGTTCGCGATCGCGTTGACCTGGGCACGAGCGGCCTCGGCCGACGGTCCGTCGACGGCGCCGATGTACACGGTGCCGTCCTCCTCGATGGAGATGTCGGCGCCGGTCTCGTCCTGGATGGCGTTGATCGTCTTGCCCTTCGGGCCGATCAGCTCGCCGATCTTGTCGACGGGAATCTGCACCGAGATCACGCGGGGCGCGGTCGGAGCCATCTCGTCGGGGGCGTCGATGGCGGCGTTCAGCACGCTCAGGATGGTCGTACGAGCATCCTTCGCCTGCTTCAGCGCACCGGCGAGCACCGACGACGGGATGCCGTCGAGCTTGGTGTCGAGCTGAATCGCGGTGACGAACTCGCTCGTGCCGGCGACCTTGAAGTCCATGTCGCCCAGAGCATCCTCGGCACCCAGGATGTCGGTCAGCGCCGCGTAGCGGGTCTCACCGTCGATGGTGTCGGAGATGAGGCCCATCGCGATGCCCGCGACCGGAGCGCGCAGCGGCACACCGGCGTTGAGGAGCGACAGGGTGGAGGCGCAGACGGAGCCCATCGAGGTGGACCCGTTGGAGCTGAGCGCCTCGGACACCTGACGGATCGCGTAGGGGAACTCCTCGCGGCTCGGCAGAACCGGAACAAGAGCGCGCTCGGCGAGGAAGCCGTGCCCGATCTCGCGACGCTTCGGCGAACCGACGCGGCCGGTCTCACCGGTCGAGTACGGCGGGAAGTTGTAGTGGTGCAGGTAGCGCTTCTTGGTGACCGGCGACAGCGAGTCGATCTGCTGCTCCATCTTGAGCATGTTCAGCGTGGTGACACCCAGGATCTGGGTCTCGCCGCGCTGGAAGATCGCCGAACCGTGAACGCGCGGGATGACCTGCACCTCGGCGTCGAGCGGACGGATGTCGGTGAGGCCACGGCCGTCGATGCGGATGCCCTCGCGCAGCACACGGCCGCGCATGACCACCTTCGACACCGACTTGTAGGCTGCCGAGAACTGCGTGAGCACCTCGGCGGGAAGCGCTCCGGCCTCCACCTTCTCGGTGAGCGCGGTCTTGACGCGCTCCTTGAGGGCGTCGTCGGCGTTCTGACGCTCGATCTTGTCGGCGATCTGGTAGACGTTCACCAGGTCGTCGTAGGCGAGGCCGGCGACGTTGTCGTAGGTCTCCTGCGTGTACGGCAGGAAGACCGGGTACTCGGCGATCGCCTTGGCTGCCTGCTCGGCGAGCACGTTCTGCGCGCCGACCAGCTGCTTGAGGAACGGCTTCGCGGCCTCGAGGCCCTGGGCCACGACCTCTTCGTTCGGCTTGGTGGCGCCGCCCTTGATGAGGTTCCAGCTGCCCTCGGTCGCTTCGGCCTCGACCATCATGATCGCGACGTCTTCGTTGCCGTTGGCGTCGGTGATCACGCGACCGGCGACGACGATGTCGAAGACGGCCTCCTCGAGCTGCGAAGCCTTCGGGAACGCGATCCACTGGTCTTCAGCCGCACCGTTGCCGGGGATGAGCGCGAGGCGCACCGCGGCGATCGGGCCGCTGAACGGCAGGCCGGAGATCTGGGTCGACATGGATGCCGCGTTGATCGCCAGAGCGTCGTAGAACTCGTCGGGAGCGATGCTCAGAACGGTGATGACGATCTGCACCTCGTTGCGGAGACCGTCGACGAACGACGGACGCAGGGGGCGGTCGATCAGACGGCAGACGAGGATGGCCTCGGTCGAGGGGCGGCCCTCGCGACGGAAGAACGAGCCGGGGATCTTTCCGGCCGCGTACGAGCGCTCTTCGACGTCGACGGTGAGCGGGAAGAAGTCGAAGTTGTCCTTCGGGTGCTTGCTCGCGCTGGTCGCGCTCAGCAGCATGGTCTCCTCGTCGAGGTAGGCGGCGACTGCGCCCTGAGCCTGCTGCGCGAGACGTCCGGCTTCGAACCGGATCGTGCGGGTGCCGAAGCGTCCGTTGTCGAGAACGGCTTCGGCGAATTTGATTTCGGGACCTTCCAAGAGGTCTTTCTCCTTTGTTTTACGTCGCCACCCCGTGTGGGCGGCGACTCATACAGCGGAGCAGGGGAACAGGCAGATTGACACGCTTCTCTGGCGTGTACGTGCGGCATTCCGCGCGCCGATGTCGGCGCTGCGGGTTGGTGCCCGTCTGGCCATCAGTAGAAATACACGGTTGCGCTCGCGTTCGATGCGCATCCGGATACCACCACCGAGGACCAGCTCCTGCCAGCCTGCTCCGTTTGTTGCTTGTATTCAGTTGAAGTCGGCATACAGCCAACCTCACGAATCCTACCAGGCATACCCGTCTTCACGGTGGAAGTCGACAAGCCGGCTTCACAGCACGAGGGTGGCGCGGGCCGCCTCGGCCAGGGCGCGGCCGTACGACGGGCCGTAGGAGGCGGCGTGCACGGCGAGCGGGTGCAGCTGGTGCAAGGGGATGCGGTCCCGCCAGCCTGCTCGCAGGGGCGCTGCCTCCTCGTAGCCGGCCAGGATCTCGTCGAGGAACGGCGCCCCGAAGAGGGCGAGCATCGCCAGGTCCGTCTCGCGGTGGCCGCCGTGGGCCGCAGGGTCGATGAGGATGCCGCCTGCCGCATCCCAGAGCAGGTTGCCGTTCCACAGGTCGCCGTGGAGGCGCGCCGGCGGTTCGTCGTCGTCGAACTCACCCGATTCGACGCGGTCGAGAGCTTCCCGGATGACGGGCACGTCGTCGCGTGCGACTCCGCCCGCATCGATCGCGATTCCGAGGTAGGGATGCACGCGGTCTCGCGCATAGAAGCGGCCCCAGCTCGTTTCGTGCGCCGCCGGCAGCGGGCGCTTGCCGATGAAGAGCGGGCCGGTCCACCCGGCCGGCGGGGCGCCGAACGCATCCGCGCCCGCCGCGTGGGTGGTCGTCAGCGCTGCACCGAAGACCCGGGCGGCGTGCGGGCTCGGGCGCGTTTCGGGGATGCGCGCCAGCTCGATGCGCCCCGGCGCGACCGTCAGCACATCGACGACGCGGGCTCCGCCGGCCGCGGCCAGCCAGCGCAGCCCGGCCGCCTCCGCCTCGAAGAACCCCTCCGGGGCTTCCCGTCTTTCCTTCACCACCGTGTCGCTCATGCTCCGACGCTACCCGCAGTGCGATGGCCCAGCGGCGACTGCTCAGTCGGCGGAGAAGCCTCCGAGCAGGGTGGAGAAGTCGCCGTCGAGGGCGAACGGGTCCTTCAGCTGCGAGCTGCGATCGGACGCCGCGACGAGGGCCGCGAACTCGCCCGCGGCGCGCTCGATGCGGTCGGGCAGCGCCTTGACGGTGTCCGCTCCGCTCCCCCAGTCCGCCGAGGCCGCGTAGACCGAGGTCGGAACCACCACACCGTGCAGATAGGTGAACAGGGGGCGCAACGCGTAGTCGAGGGCCAGCGAGTGGCGTTCCGTGCCGCCGGTCGCACCGATCAGCACGGGCATCCCGTCGAGCGCGGTCGGGTCGATCACGTCGAAGAACGACTTGAACAGGCCGCTGTAGCTGGTGGTGAAGATCGGGGTGACGGCGATCAGACCGTCCGCCCCCGTGACCGTCTCGATGACGTCAGCCAGGGCGGGGCTGGGGAACCCGGCGAGGATGTTGTTGGTGACGTCGTGCGCCACATCCCGCAGCTCGACGACCTGCACCTCCACCTCGATCCCCTGCTCGGTGAGGCGGCGCGAGGTCGCTTCGGCGAGCCGGTCGGCGAGCAGCCGGGTCGATGACGGCTGGCTGAGCCCGGCCGAGACGACAGCGATCTTCCGAGTGGTCATCATTTCACCTCCGAGGCGAGATCGGTGTCGGACGGGACGGACGACGGCTCGACGGATGCGGCGAGCTCGGCCGCGTCACGCTCCGCCACCATCGCGGCGTGCGTCGGGCCCTCCGGCACGTCCGCCGGGCGCAGCCTGTCGAACTCCTTGCGAAGCACGGGCACGACCTCGGAGCCGAGGATGTCCAGCTGCTCCAGCACGGTCTTCAGCGGCAGGCCGGCGTGGTCCATCAGCCAGAGCTGGCGCTGGTAGTCACCGACGTAGTCGCGGAATCCGAGCGTGCGGTCGATGACCTCCTGCGGGCTGCCGACGGTCAGCGGTGTCTGGGAGGTGAACTCCTCCAGCGACGGGCCGTGGCCGTAGACGGGCGCGTTGTCGAAGTACGGACGGAACTCGCTCACCGCGTCCTGCGAGTTCTTGCGCATGAACACCTGACCGCCGAGCCCGACGATCGCCTGCGCGGCGGTGCCGTGGCCGTAGTGCTCGAAGCGCTGCCGGTAGAGGGCGATCATCTGCTGGGTGTGCGAGGCGGGCCAGAAGATGTGGTTGGCGAAGAATCCGTCGCCGTAGTACGCAGCCTGTTCGGCGATCTCGGGGCTGCGGATGCTTCCGTGCCACACGAACGGAGGGACGTCGTCGAGCGGGCGCGGCGTCGACTGGAAGCCCTGCAGCGGCGTGCGGAACTTGCCTTCCCAGTCCACGAAATCCTCACGCCACAGGCGACGGAGCAGCGCGTACTTCTCGATGGCGAGCGGGATGCCCTGGCGGATGTCCTCACCGAACCACGGGTACACCGGGCCGGTGTTGCCGCGGCCGAGCGTCAGGTCCATCCGGCCCCCGGAGAGGTGCTGCAGCATCGAGTACTCCTCGGCGATGCGCACGGGATCGTTGGTCGTGATCAGCGTGGTGGCCGTCGAGAGGATGATGCGATTGGTCTTCGCGGCGAGGTAGCTGTTGATCGCGACCGGGCTCGACGGGAAGAACGGAGGGTTGTGGTGCTCGCCCATCGCGAACACGTCCAGTCCGACCTCTTCGGCGTGCTGAGCGATGGTCAGCACGTCTTGCAGGCGCGAAGCGTCGGTCGGGGTCTGACCGGTGGTGGGGTCGGTGGTGATGTCGCCGACGCTGAAGATTCCGAACTGCATGTTCCCTGCTCCATTTCAATGCGTTTGCATGGATATCGGCATCAACGACGACAGGCGCCGCACTATTCCCGCGCCGCTTCGGGCGCTCTCAAGGCCCCCGCGGCGCCCACGAGTCCGATGCCGATCAGCGTGCCCAGTGTGTTCGAGACGAGATCGCGCCATTCGCTGTAGCGCGTGGGAAGGAACAGCTGGATCCCCTCGATCAGGCAGGTCGCCGCCACGCCGATCAGCAGCGCGAGCCACCACCGCCGAACGCCGAGCAGCAGGGTGAAGAGGATGCCCATCGGCACGAACATCGCGATGTTGGCGGTGAACTCGACACCGAGGTAGGTCACCCACGACGTCGGCGGAAACTCGTGGATCGCCTCGATGACGTCACGGATGAATCGGTTCTGGGTCGCGTCCGCCGGCTGCGGGCTGAGCGTGATCCAGCCGACGATCAGCAGATAGACGAGCGTCACGACGCTGAGAACGGGGTGGCGACGGATCATGCTCCTATCGTGGCGCAAACGGGCGTGCGGCCCGACACAATGTCTCTATGACGAACGAGCACCCCGTGCGCATCCCGGCGTTCCGCATCCGCATGACCGGTCGCGCGACCGACGAGTCGCATCGGGTGTCGAGCCCGCTTGAGCTGCTCTTCGATCTCACGTTCGTGGTCGCCATCGCTCAGGTCTCCGGCCAGCTCGCCCACAAGGCGGAGGCCGGGGATGCGCTCGGCGGCCTCGGCCCCTTCCTCATGGTCTTCTTCGCCATCTGGTGGGCCTGGATGAACTTCACGTGGTTCGCTTCGGCCTACGACACCGACGACGTGCCGTACCGCCTGACGACGATGGTGCAGATGGGCGGGGTCCTCGTGCTCGCCGCCGGTGTTCCCTCGGCGTTCGAGGAGCAGAACTACACGGCGATCACGATCGGCTACTTGATCATGCGCGTCGGGCTGGTGAGCCAGTGGGTGCGTGCGGCTGTCGAGCATCCGGCCGGCCGAGTCACCGCACTCCGGTACGCGGCGGGCATCGCGCTCGTTCAGGTGGGCTGGGTGAGCAGGCTCGCTCTCCCCGAGTCGTGGGGCCTGTGGACGTTCATCGTGCTGGCGGTGCTCGACATGTCGGTGCCGCTGTGGGCGGAGCGCACCGGGAAGACCTCGTGGCATCCGCATCACATCGCGGAGCGATACGGCCTCTTCACCATCATCGTGCTCGGGGAGTCGGTGGCCGCGTCGAGCATCGGCGTGCAGGGAGCGCTCGCCGATTCGGGCTTCAGCGCCGAGCTCGTCACCATCGCCGCGGCCGGTCTGGTGCTGCTCTTCGCGCTCTGGTGGCTCTACTTCCTCGAGCCGGCGGCCGAAGGGCTCTCGACCCGCCGCGGCCGCTCCTTCTACTGGGGGTACGGGCACTATTTCGTGTTCGCCGCCCTCGCGGCGATCGGAGCCGGGCTGGAGGTCGCGGTGCAGCGCGGAGCGGCGCACGCCGAGGCGTCGGACACGATGGTCGAGTACGCCGTCGCCGTGCCGGTCGCGGTCTTCCTTCTCGCCCTCTGGGTGCTGCACGCGCCCCTGGTGCCCGAGGTGGTCATCCGGCCGCTCAAGACCTTGATCGCGGTCGCGCTCGTGCTGCTTCTGCCCCTCGCATCTCCGCTCATCGGCCTCGGTGGCGTGGTGACCGGGATAGCCATCGTGGCCTCCGCCCTCGTCGCCGCGACGCTCATCGACCAGGCGCACGCCGCCCGCTCAGGGAAGCAGGTCGCACCGTCGGCCTGACGGCCGCGGTCTGCACGATGCCCCAGGCCATGAGCGCCTGCCCCGCGAGATAGGTGAGCATGATCAGAAAGTCGACCTGCCCGACCGAGAAGTCGGGCAGAAACCGGTCGAGCCCGAGCAGGGTGTCGGAGGCGAGGAACGACGCGGAGCCGACCGCGATCCACCGGTTGCACGTGGAGCCCCACGCGGCGAGTGCGCCGAGGATCAGCCCGTAGACCGCGAGCGGAGCCAGCAGAACACCCGCATGCGGTGCCAGGATGCCCACGAGGGCCACCCACCACACCAGATACACGGCGGCCCACCACCGCGGGCGGCGCCGGAGACGCATCCGGCGCAGGAAGAGAACCAGGTACGCCAGGTGCCCGAGCAGGAAGAAGCCGAGGCCGATCAGGAAACCCGCTCCCGCATCCAGGAGCGAGACATCGCCGAGCCAGCCGAACAGGATTGCGAGCGACCCGAGCAGGGCGACCTCGCCGCGCCGCCGCGGCAACGTCAACAGAAAGGCGAGGAGGAGGGCGGGCATCAACAGCGGTTTCGTGAGCGTGCTGATCGTCTCGGCACCGAAGAACAGGGCGAGCAGATGCAGGATGCCGACGACGGTGTACGGCAGAAACGGGATGGCCACGACACGAACTCTAGGCGGAGGAACGACGAACGGGCCGCCACCCGAAGGTGACGGCCCGTTCGCAAGAAGCTCGCGGTGTCAGCGGAGAGCTGCTACCGGCTTGGCCCCGGAAGGATTCGACAGCGCCTTAGCGGCGCAGACCGAGGCGCTCGATGAGAGCGCGGTAACGGTTGATGTCGATGTCCGACAGGTAGCCGAGCAGGCGGCGACGCTGACCGACCAGGAGGAGCAGGCCACGACGCGAGTGGTGGTCGTGCTTGTGCTCCTTGAGGTGCTCGGTGAGGTCTTTGATCCGCTTGGTCAGGATTGCAACCTGAACCTCGGGGGATCCGGTGTCACCGGGGTGGGTCGCGTACTCTTCGATGATCGCCTTCTTGACGTCTGCATCAAGTGCCATAGAGGGGATCCCCTTTCTCTCGTTGCGCGGTGCCCTGGGCAGAATGCCCGGGCTCTCTTTATCCGCGGCCGTTCAAACGGCAACCTGTAGAGCTTACCAGACGACGCCTGGCGTTCAGGCGGGCTCCGGCTCGGGCTCGAGAAGGGCGAACGCGGCGCCGAACGGGTCGACCGCATCGATCCAGCGCCCGACACCCGGCGCGGAGGCCTGCTCGCCCAGCGTCGCTCCGCCGAACTCGGTGAGACGGGCGACCGCCGCATCCAGATCGGCGACGTTCAGGTAGACGAGCCAGTGGGCCGGGAGCGCCGCCGCGGGCTCCAGAGCACCGGCCACACTCTTCTCGCCCACTTCGAAGAGGTAGTAGGCGGCATCGCCCATCGCCATCTGGCTGACGCCGACGCCGAGCACGGTCTCGTAGAAGTCGAACGACGACTCGCAGCCCGCCTCGACGAGCTCCACCCAGTCGACGGCGCCCGGCTCCTCGCGCAGCCAAGGCGAGCCGGTCTCCTCCTGCCACAGTCCGAAGACCGCGCCGGCGGGGTCGGCGACGATCGCGAGCCGCACACCGGGCAGGAGTTCCGACGGCTCGAGAAGCACCGAGCCGCCGGATGCGGTCACGGCGCGCGCGGCGGCGTCGCAGTCGCCCACGGCGAAGTATGTCGTCCACATCGAGCCCGAGCCTGGCGCCTCCGGCAGCGGGCCCACGGCCGCCACCGGAACGCCGTGCCGGCTGGCGAGCGCGTATCCCCCGGTCTCCGAGTCGGCCGGCGTCACGTCCCAGTCGAGCAAGCGCCCGTAGAAGCCGGCGGCTCCCTGCGGATCGGGGCTCTGCAGATCGGCCCAGATCGGAGTGCCCTGCGGGAACGACTCGATGATCGGCATGCGGCACACGATACGCCCGCGACCGCCCGGGCCGCGAGAGTATCGTCGGGGCATGAGAGCACTCCAGTACCGCACCATCGGTTCGCGCCCCGAAGTCGTCAGCATCCCCGATCCCGAGGTCGGCCCCGGTCAGGTGCTGCTGAAGGTCACCGCCGCCGGAGTCTGCCACTCCGACGAGTTCATCATGAGCCTGCCGCAAGACCAGTACGTCTATGGTCTCCCCCTGACCCTCGGCCACGAAGGAGCCGGTGTCGTCGAAGCGGTCGGAGAGGGTGTCACCGGCGTCAAGAAGGGTGACTCCGTCGCCGTCTACGGCCCCTGGGGCTGCGGCCGATGCCACATGTGCGCGCAGGGCAAGGAGAACTACTGCCTGAACGCCGAGGCCGAGGGCATCCGCCCTCCGGGGCTGGGCGCTCCCGGTTCGATGGCCGAGTACATGATCGTCGACAACGAACGGCACCTGGTTCCGCTCGGCGACCTCGACCCGGTGAAGAACGTGTCGCTCACGGATGCAGGGCTCACCCCCTATCACGCGATCAAGAACTCGCTCCCCAAACTCGGGGCGGGAACCACCGCCGTCGTGATCGGAACCGGCGGGCTCGGCCACGTCGGCATCCAGATGCTGCGGGCCCTGAGCGCCACCACGGTCGTCGCCCTCGACGTGAACGACGAGAAGCTCGAGCTGGCCGCCCACGTCGGCGCCCAGCACACCTTCCTCTCCAACCCGGCCGCCGTTGACGCGGTGCGCGACCTGACCGGCGGACGCGGCGCGAACGCGATCTTCGACTTCGTCGGTGTGCAGCCGACCGTCGAGCTCGCCGGCGCGATGGCCGCGACCGAGGGCGACGTGACGATCGTCGGAATCGGCGGTGGCTCCCTTCCCGTCGGATTCGGCCGCATCGGCTATGACGTCGCCGTTCGCACGCCGTACTGGGGATCGCGGGCCGAGTTGATCGAGGTCTTCGATCTCGCCCGCGCCGGGGCGGTCGAGGTGGAGGTCGAGACCTACAGCCTCGACGAGGCGCCGAAAGCATACGAGCGACTGCACGAGGGCAAGATCCGCGGCCGCGCGGTGATCCTTCCGAACGGTTAGCCGCCGGACGGCTCGTGAGCCGAGCGCGCGATGGCGCGTGACAGCAGGCGCAGTCCGTCGGGCACGTCCTCCGGCGCGATCGCACCGAAGCCCAGGATGAGCCCGCTCGCCCTGGGCATGAGGGCTCCGAACCGGCCGAGCGGCTGCACGGCGACGCCGGAAGCCGCGGCATCCGCCGCCACGCGATCATCGTCGAACGCGCGACCGGAATCGACCGGCACGAGACAGAGGTGCAGCCCGGCGACCGACGGAACCACGCGCAGGGTGTCGCCCAGCAGCGCCTCGGCCTGCTCGATGATGCTGCGCTGGCGGGCGGCGTAGGTCTTCGTCGCCTGCCGCACGTGGCGGGCGAATCCGCCGGTGTCGACGAACCGAGCCATCGCCGCCTGCGCGACCGTGTCGTTGTGCCAGTCGGTCAGCCGCTTGGCGCTCCGGAGGGCCGGGATCAACGAGGTCGGCGCCACGAGGAATCCGAGACGCAAGGCGGGCAGCATCGTCTTCGAGAAGGTGCCCACGTAGACCACCCGCCCTTCGCTGTCGAGGGACTGCAGCGGATCGAGAGGACGGTCGGCGAACCTGTACTCGCTGTCGTAGTCGTCTTCGACGACGACAGCGTCGTGCGACGACGCCCACTCGAGCAGAGCGGAGCGTCGCTCGAGCGACAGCACCGAGCCGAGCGGAAACTGGTGCGACGGCGTCACATACACGAGCCGTGCGTCGGCCGGAAGCTCATCGACGCGCAGCCCGCTGTCGTCGACAGGAACGGGCGCGACCCGCACCCCCTGGCTTTCGAACAGCTGGCGCACGGGCGGGTACCCCGGGTCTTCGACGGCGACGACATCGCCCGGCTCCAAGAGCACCCGGCCGATGAGATCGAAGGCCTGCTGGGCGCCACTGGTGATCACGATGTCGTCGGCCGACGCATCCACCGACCGCGCGACGCCGAGGTGCCTCGCGAGCGCGACCCGCAGCCGTTCGAGCCCGGCCGGGTCTTGGTAGTGCGCCGACCGGCGGATGCCCCCGCGCAGCTCTGCGGCCACCAGCCGCCGCCACGATTCGAGCGGGAACAGCGCGGCGTCGGGTGAGCCCATGCTGAAGTCGTAGGCGATCGGCAGCGGCTCCGTCCAGAGCGGATCGTGGATGCTCTGCCACCTCGGGAGAGGCCGCGCAGCACTGCGGGCATCCCGCGCCCTGGTCGACGACGGGCGCGCAGAAGGAGCTGCGACGAACGTTCCCGCGCCGACCCGCGACACGAGGTAGCCCTCGGCCGTGAGGCGCTCGTAGGCGACGGTGACCGTGGTGCGCGAGACCGAGAGCTGCGCGGCCAGGTCGCGGCTGGCAGGAAGCCGCTCTCCGTGGCGCAGCAGGCCACCGCGGATGACGTCTCGCACCTGCCGGTAGATCCGGTCGGACCGGTCGCCGCGACCCTCGATCTGCACGTGTACGTCCAACTCGTGCTCCCATCCAATGGTCTGGTCACAATCGTATGAATTGGATCTTACGCCGGTCCAATGCCGCTTTTACAGTCGAGCTATGACACAACGAATCGACATCTCGTCCCTGGTTCCGGATGGCTACCGCAAGGTCATCAATCTCGACGGGTACACCGCACAGCACGTGGAGGAGCCGCTGGGCGACCTCATCAAGCTCCGCGCATCCCAGATCAACGGATGCACGTTCTGCGTCGACATGCACTCGGTCGACCTGCAGTCGGCCGGCGTTCCGGTGCGCAAGGTCTTCTCGGTGATCACCTGGCGCGAATCGGAGTGGTTCACGCCCCGCGAGCGGGTGGCGCTCGAACTCACCGAGGCGGTCACGCTCATCCAGGGCGGCGTCTCCGACGAGCTGTACGATCGCGCCCTCGCCGAGTTCGGCGACGTCGGGCTCGCCGACCTGATTCTCGCCATCGCGACGATCAACGTCTGGAATCGCATCGCCATCCCCACGCACCTGAAGCCCCCGGCGCTCTGACGTATGCCCTGCGCACGAAAACGCTCCCCCGGCCCATGCC
>NZ_JBHVYL010000042.1:0-24186 GCF_042880955.1 Leifsonia sp. NPDC058292 | reverse complement strand
GCCCGCCGCACGAGCGCCACGCCCCGGGCGGCGGCCACCGGGGACCGTCGCGCGCGGGGCGAGTTGTTGCGGTCTGGGGAGGCGCCCAGCTCGCAAGAACTCGCCCCTCGCGGGCGCCCCTCGCGGGCGCCGCACGGGGCACGCGCCACGCGACGCGCGCGCGGCGCGCTTGGCGCGGCGCGCTAGAGGAGGCCGAGGGCGCGCACGGCGTCGCGCTCTTCGAGGAGCTCGGCGACGGAGGCGTCGATGCGGCTCCGGGAGAAGGGGTCGATGTCGAGCCCTGGCACGATCTGCCATTCGCCGTCGACCGAGCGCACGGGGAACGAGGAGACGAGGCCGGCGGGCACGCCGTACGAGCCGTCGGACGCGATGCCGGCCGAGGTCCAGCGCTCGCCGGTGCCGCTCACCCAGTCGTGCACGTGGTCGAGGGCGGCGCTCGCCGCGGAGGCCGCGCTGGAGGAGCCACGCACCTGGATGATCTCGGCGCCGCGTTTCGCGACCCGGGGGATGAACTCGTCGGCGAGCCAGGTCTCGTCGACCAGGTCGGTGACGGGGCGGCCGTTCACGGTGGCATGGCAGATGTCGGGATACTGGCTGGCCGAATGGTTGCCCCAGACGATCACGCCGTCGATCGCCGACACCGGCACCTCCAGCTTGGCGGCGAGCTGCGCGACCGCGCGGTTGTGGTCGAGGCGGGTCATCGCGGTGAAACGATCTTTGGGAACGTCGGGCGCGTGCGCGCTCGCGATGAGTGCGTTCGTGTTGGCGGGGTTGCCGACGACGAGCACGCGAACGTCGGATGCGGCGCCCGCGTTGATGGCCTCGCCCTGCGGTTTGAAGATGGCGCCGTTGGCCTCCAGCAGGTCTGCGCGCTCCATGCCTGGGCCGCGCGGCCGAGACCCGACGAGCAGAGCGATGTTGACGCCGTCGAACGCGGCCGTCGCATCCTCGGTGACCTGGATGTCGTTCACGAGGGGGAACGCGCCGTCCTGCAGTTCGAGCGCGGTGCCCTCGGCCGCCGCCCGGCCCTGCGGGATCTCCAGCAGGCGCAGGTTCACCGGAACGTCGCGCCCGAGCAGCTGGCCGGAGGCCGCGCGGAAGAGGAGCGCGTAGCCGATCTGACCACCGGCGCCGGTGACGGTGACGGTGACGGGAGGGCGGGATGCGGAGGTTGAAGCGTTCACATCGCCAGCCTATTCCGCGGGTCGCCGCAGGGATAACGTGAGCGGCATGACGTTCAACCCGAACGCCGACATCAGCGGCGGCAAGACCAGGAAGCGTGGCCGCACGGCCGGGATCGCCGCCGGAGGCGTCGGGCTCGGGGCTGTGGCCGTGCTGTTGCTGTCGCAGCTTCTCGGCGTCGACCTCACCGGGTTCGTCGGAGGCGGCGCGACCGGCCAGACGCAGGAGATCGGGACGGGTGAGACCCTCGAGAACTGTCGCACCGGCGCCGATGCCAATGCGAACATCGAGTGCCGCATGAAGGGGGCTGCCGCATCCCTCGAAACCTACTGGGCCGACGAGATGCCGGCTCTCGGCGGCCAGTACTCGTCTCCGCAGTTCATGCTGTTCACCGGCCAGACCGAGACGCAGTGCGGCACCGCGTCGAGCGCGAGCGGCCCGTTCTACTGCCCGCCGGATCAGACGGTGTACGTCGACACCACCTTCTACGACGAGTTGCGCACCCGGTTCGGCGCCAGTGGTGGCCCGCTGGCGGAGATGTACGTCGTCGCGCACGAGTGGGGCCACCACATCCAGAACATCGGCGGCATCATGGATGCGCACCCGGGCAAGCAGAGCGGTGCCGGCTCCGACAGTGTGCGCATCGAACTGCAGGCCGACTGTTTCGCGGGGGCGTGGGCGGGCGCAGCGTCGACGACGAAAGACGAGAACGGCGTCGCGTTTCTGCAGCCGATCACCCAGGCGCAGGTCGCGGACGCCCTGAACGCGGCGGCGGCTGTGGGCGACGACCACATCCAGGAGGCGTCCAGCGGGCACGTCGAGCCCGACACCTGGACGCACGGGTCGTCGGAGCAGCGGCAGCGCTGGTTCGGCCGGGGCTTCACCGACGGGGCCGAGGCCTGCGACACCTTCGGGGTCGGAGCCGGGTCGCTGTGACCGCGTCGCTGTAGCCTTACGGACCATGCGCACCTTCTACCCCGCGATCGAACCGTACGACTCCGGTCTGCTCGACGTCGGCGACGGCCAGCAGGTCTATTGGGAGACCAGTGGCAATCCGGAGGGCAAGCCGGTGGTGTTCCTGCACGGTGGCCCGGGCGGCGGAACGAGCCCGAACCAGCGGCGGCTGTTCGATCCGCAGAAGTATCGCATCGTGCTGTTCGACCAGAGGGGATGCGGCAAGAGCCTCCCGCACGCCAGCGACCCCGAGGCAGACCTCAGCGCGAACACGACCTGGCATCTGGTGGCCGACATCGAGCGGTTGCGCGAACATCTGGGCATCGAGCGCTGGCAGGTGTTCGGCGGGTCGTGGGGGAGTTCGCTGGCGCTCGCCTACGCGCAGACGCATCCGGACAGCGTGACGGAGCTCATCCTGCGCGGCATCTTCACCCTGCGGCAGGTCGAGCTCGACTGGTTCTACGAAGGGGGAGCGGCCGCTCTGTTCCCGGACCTGTGGGAAGGGTTCCTCGAGCCCGTGCCCGAAGCGGAGCGGGGGCATCTCGTGCGGGCATACGGCCGCCTGCTCGACGATCCCGACCCCGCGGTGCACCGGCCGGCCGCAATCGCCTGGTCGCGCTGGGAGTCGTCGACGATCACCCTGCTTCCCCGCCCGGAGGTCGTGGCGGGCTTCACCGAGCCGGACTACGCGGTGGCGTTCGCCCGCATCGAGAACCACTACTTCCGGCACGGGGGGTGGTGGGAGGAGGGCCAGCTGATCCGCGATGCGGAGAAGCTGCGCGGCATCCCGGGCGTGATCGTGCAAGGGCGATACGACGCGTGCACACCGCCGATGACGGCGTGGGAACTGCACAAGGCGTGGCCCGAGGCCGACTTCCGGCTCATCCCGGATGCGGGCCACGCGTTCGACGAGCCGGGCATCCTGGACGCCCTCATCGAAGCCACCGACCGGTTCGCGTAGGCGACGGCCGTGCAGACCCTTCTCGAGAATGTGCGCCCGTGGGGCGGGCCGGCGGCAGACATCCGCATCTCCGACGGCGTGATCGCAAGCATCGCGCCGCGCACCTCCGACTCAGCAGTTGCGGGCGATCCGGCGACGCGGTTCATCGACGGTCAGGGCCTCCTGGCGCTCCCTGGATTCGTGAACGCGCACGCGCACCTCGACAAGAGCTGGTGGGGCAAGCCGTGGGTGTCTTACGGCGGTGAGGCGACCACCCTGGGGCGGATCGCCCACGAGCGCGAGCACCGCGGCGAGCTCGGGATTCCGAGCGTCGACAGCGCGGTGGCACTGCTGGGCGCCCTGGTGGCCCAGGGCACGACGGCGTTTCGCAGCCACGTCGACGTCGACCTCGGGGTCGGGCTCGACGGCATCCAGGTTGTGCGGGATGCGGTGGGGGCGCTCGGCGTTCCTGTCGCGCTCGAGATCGTCGCTTTTCCCCAGGACGGCGTTCTTCGGCGCCCCGGCGTTCTCGACCTGCTCGACCGGGCGGCCGCGGAGGGCGCCGACCACGTCGGGGGTCTCGACCCTGCCTCGATCGACCGCGATCCGGTGGGGCAGCTGGATGCGCTCTTCGACATCGCGGACCGCCGCGGCGTCGGAGTCGACATCCACCTGCACGACGGCGGAGAGCTGGGCGCCTTCCAGTACGAGCTGATCATCGAACGCACGCTCGCGACGGGACTCGCCGGTCGGGTGAACGTCGCCCACGGCTTCGCCATCGGTGAGCTCGCGCCCGCGCGGCAGCAGAAGCTGATCGAGGGGATGCGCGAGGCCGGCGTCTCGATCACCACCGTCGCGCCGATCAACGCGCCGCGACTGCCGCTCGACGCTCTGCGGGCGGCGGGTGTTCCTGTCGGGCTCGGCACCGACGGCATCCGGGACCTGTGGGGACCGTACGGCGACGGCGACCTGCTGCGCCTCGCGACCCGACTGGCGCAGCTCTCCGGCGCCCGGCGCGACGACGAGCTGACGGCGGCGGTGCGGCTGGCGACGAGTGACGCTGCGGGCTTCGTGGGGCGCGCATCCCACGACCTCGTGGTGGGGTCGCCGGCCGACATCGTGCTGCTCGACGCCGAGAACGTGCCCGAAGCGCTGGTGGCTGCGCCGCCGCGGCGGCTCGTGCTCGTCGGCGGCGTCGAGTTCCCGGTCGCCTGAGTCTCGCTCGGGCACGGGCAAGCGGGCCAGCCGGCCGGCCGCGCCCGAGATCAGGCTTGGGCGGCGGCGGACGAGGTGAGCGCGTCGAGCGCGCGGCGGAGCACGGTGCTCGAGGTCGACATCGTGTACGGGAAGTACACGACTTCGACGCCGACAGCGGCGAACTCGCGTTCGAGCCGCAGACCCTTCTCGGTGCCGCGCCAGTCGTCACCCTTGAAGAACACGTCGAACTTGAGGGCGCGCCAGGTGTCGAGCTTGTCGGGAACGGTCTCGGCGACCGCCGCATCGACGAAACCGATGTTGGAGACGATCTCGAGGCGCTCGGCGAGCGGGATGACGGGGTCGATCCCCTTCGTGAGCCGCAGCATCTCGTCGGAGACGACGCCCGCGATCAGGTAGTCGCACTCGCTTTTGGCGTGCTTGAGGATGTTGAGGTGTCCGATGTGGAAAAGATCGAACGCCCCCGCGGCATAGCCGACGCGTCGGGTCACGGGCCACTCCTTCGGGTTGAGAGATCCTCACCTATTCTGTCCTATAAGTGAGAATTTGTCACCCGGCGGTAAAAGCCGGCCCGGCAGGCCCTAGGAGGTGGCCGACAGAACGCGTGCGATCTCGGCCGTCAATGGTTCGATCTGCGCGAGCGACGCGATGTAAGCAGCCTCGCCGCGTCCGTAAGGATCGAGGATGTCGCCTTCCGCATACCCGCGCCGCGTGCTCGAACCCCGGCTCGTGACCAGGGCGCTCGGCCGGTTCGCGGTCGCCCAGGCCACCAGCTCGGTCGCGGACACGTCGGACGGGTTCGGGTGGGCGCGCACCGCATCCGTGAACTCCGTCAGCGTGAAGGCCCGACGCAGGGCCCGGGGGTCGTGCGCGGTCACCCACTCACGGTGCTCGCGGGTGGCCGTGAGGATGAGGTCGGATGCGGCGATGATGTCGCGCGTCGCCTGCCGCGCGACGAAGGCGCTGCTGTCGATGCCGCGGTCGGCGAGCAACTCGTCCATCGGCGACGAGATCGGCCAGCCGGCCATCGCGTGCGTGCCGGCGGAGCTCACCGCGAAGCGGGGGTCGTCGGCGAGGTCGGCCGCCAGAAGGAGATCGGCGGCGGGCGAGCGGCAGATGTTACCGGTGCAGACGGTCAGGATGCGGAACTGGGCGGACTGCGAGGAAGGCATCCCGCCATTCTGGCGGAGCCACCCGCGAGGGAGGCCCAGAAACCTGTAAGCGACCTGGGAACTTTTTGCGGCGAGGCGTAGCGGAACGCTCTGTGCATCCTGAATACTGTACGGAACCGCGGTTCTGTCGATCGGCGTGTGAACAGGGGTTTTCACCGCTATTGCACCCTAATGGGGGGCAAATTGTTATCGGCAGGATGCTCGGCCTCAGGTAAGGTTGAGAGTTTGTGTTCGCGTTGTGGAACGCACTCTGTTAGCGTTCCTGCAGAAATTCAGTAGTCGTTGGTCTCACCTACTGTTCCGCCCCAACAACGACGACAGCATTGGACAGACACCCCCTATGGTCCGTCAGCCCTCCCATCGCCTCACAACAACCCCCAGAACAACTCGCAGACTCGGTTTCGGAATCGCGGCCGGCGCCACAGCCGTCGCGGTGGCCGCCTTCGGCCTCCCCGCTCTCGCGGCCAACGCCGCACCGATCAGCTACGCGAACGACAAGAAGATCGTCTCCGACACCCTCGACCGGGTGCAGAAGAACGGCTGGGGCTCCGCCCCGGTCGGCGGCGAGTACTCCGTGAACAGCCCGCAGGCGTTCTCGGCCGACGGTGCCTCGGGCGTCGCGGCCGTGCCGCGGCCTGGAGCATCGCTCACCGCATCCCTCCCCTCCGCCACCGCGGGCGACGCCGACCTGTCGGCGACGATCAGCCTCCCCGCCGTGCCGACCACCGGCAACGGCGTCTACTCGGGCGTGCAGCTCCGTTCGGCCAAAGGCTCCTACTACCAGGCCACCGTTCGAGTGGATTCGCGCGCCCGCGCACTCCTCTCGATCGCACGAGTCAACGGCTCCACCGCTGACCAGACGACCATCGTCGGCGAGAAGGTCATCGCCGAAGGTGTGAAAGCCGGTCAGAAGATCGCCGTCGACTTCCGTGTGACGGGAACCGACACGGTCACCACCAGCGCGAAAGCCTGGCTCGCCGGGGCGACGACCCCGGCCGACTGGCAGCTCACGGGAACCGACTCGAGCGCCAAGCGCCTCACCGGCTCCGGTGCGGTCGGCCTCTGGACGTACGTGTCGAGTGGCAGCGCCGCGGCATCCGTCGCGTTCGACGATGTCACCGCATACTCTCTGAAAGAGGTCGTCGGAGGTGGAACGGCGACACCGCCGGTCACCCCGCCCACGACCACGACGCCGAAGCCGACTCCGTCGGACCCGGCCAAGCCCACGACTCCGCCGACGACGCCCACCACCCCGACGACGCCGACGCAGCCGACAACGCCCACCACTCCCACGACGCCGACCACTCCGGCCGGTGACACCTCGATCGACCAGAGCGGCGCGCGCTCCAGCACGGGCTCGCCGGTCATCGGCAGCGCGTCGTACGCCGTGCCGGCCGGTGCCTACTTCGTGGCGACCGGCGGTTCGGACGGCGTCGCCCGCGGTACAGAGGCCACTCCGTGGAAGTCCGTGCAGCACGCAGTGGATGCGGCGCCCAGCGGCTCCACCATCGTGCTGCGAGGCGGCACCTACCACGAGACGGTCATGATCCCCCGTGGCAAGCAGCTCACCATCCAGCCGTACCCGAAGGAGGCCGTCTGGTTCGACGGCAGCCGCACGGTCGGCGACTGGACCAAGTCGGGATCGACCTGGGTCGCCGGCGGCTGGAACGTCGACTTCGACGACAGCCCCACCTACACCCGCGGCGCCCCTGACGGCACCGAGCCGGGATGGGCGTTCGTGAGCCCGACGTACCCGATGGCCGCGCATCCCGACCAGATCTGGATCAACGGAGCAGCGCTCAGCCAGGTCGGCTCGCGGTCGGCGGTCAAGGCCGGAACGTTCTTCGTCGACACGGCGGCCAAGCAGCTCGTGATCGGGTCCGACCCGAGCGGCAAGCAGGTTCAGTCGAGTGACACCGTCAAGGCGTTCACCGTTCTCGGCGACGGCTGCACTCTGCGCGGCTTCGGCGTGCGCCGGTACTCCCCGTCGGTTCCCGACATGGGCGCGTTCCAGATCTACGCGAACAACGTGACCCTCGAGAACATGTCCGTCACGGACAACGCCACGACCGGTCTCGTCACGGGTGGGCTGAACACCACCTGGACGAACGTCACGGTCGCCCGCAACGGGATGCTCGGAGCGCAGGCCACGTACGCCGACGGCCTCAAGGTCACCGGGATGCTCGCAGCCGACAACAACACCGAGCACTTCAACCGTGCGCCGGTGGCCGGTGGGCTGAAGGTCGCCCGCTCGCGCAACATCACCGTCACCAACAGCAACTTCTTGAGCAACGCCGGAAACGCGCTGTGGTTCGACGAGTCGGTGTACAACGTGAACGTCGCGAACAACGACATCGTCGGCAACGACGGCAACGCGCTCGTCGCGGAGATCTCAGCCAAGTTCGCCATCGCCAACAACGTGATCGCGAACAACGGCATCGCGGGCATCCTCGTCAGCGACACCGGAACCGTGGACATCCGCAACAACACGATCTCGGGCAACCAGCGTGACATCAACATCACGCAGGGCAGCCGCCGGGCGAGCCAGCTCTCTACGGCGGGGCACGACCCGCGGCAGTCGCTGCCAGACCCGACGGTCACCTGGGTCACCGGCAACATCACCGTGATCAACAACGTGCTCGCCAAGAGCACGGGCAACGCCATCCTGGCCGTCGAGGACTACAGCCACGAGCGGTCGGCATCCCAGATGGGCATCACGGTGAACGGCAACGTCTACCAGCGTTCGAGCACCTCGCTGCCGACCTGGTCGGTCGTCTGGTCCCGTGGCGCTGGCAACCCGGCCGTCTACAACACGCTGGCCGACTTCACCGCGGCCACCGGCCAGGACAAGTCGTCGCGGGCCGTCGACGGGTCCGAGGTGCTCTCGGGCATCAAGCTCCTCCCGGCCATCGCGGGGGCGGTCGGCTCGATCGCCCAGCCCATCCCGGCCGTCATCGCGGGCCTCACCGGCAAGCCGGCCGGTACCGTGCAGCTCGGAGCGTGGCCGACGCGCTAGCCCTGTTGCCTGGGCCCTGACGCTGCCCGGGCCCTGAAAGTTCGTGCCAAAAGTGCGGTTCCCCTTGCGGGAACCGCACTTTTCGCACGAACGGAGCGGGGTGGGCGGGGTGGGGGTGGGTGGTCAGCGCTGGCGGATGAGGCGCGCGGCGGCGAGCACGCTCGCGAGGTCGCGGCGCACGGGCCGGAAGAGCAGCGCGGCGACGGCGTAGATCGCGAGAGCGGCGACCAGGGCGGCGACGACCTGCACGAGGTCGGGCAGGGATGCGGCGAGCCAGGTCGCGCCGCCCGCCGCCCCCGCAGCCACCGCGGCGAGGGCGAGGATGCGCGAGGCGCCGGCGTACAGACGCGCGGTCGGCACGTCCGTGTGGCGCGACAGCCACCACAGGGAGATCGGCCAGGAGACGGCCGGGGCGATCGCGTAGGCGATCGCGACGCCCAGCACCCCGCCGAACGAGCCGATCCCGATGCAGACGATCTTGATCGCGGCGCTGACCAACGAATACCTCAGCAGCTCCCCGGTCAGCGCGCGCGACACGTAGACCCAGTAGCCCACGAAGGCGAGGATCTGGAAGATGCCGGCCACCGCGAACAGCCGGAGGACCGGCGCCGCTTCGAGCCACTGAGGCCCGAGCAGCACGGCGGTGAGCGGTTCCGCCGCACCGGCGACGAGCGCGAGACCCGCCACGATCGTGTACCCGAGCGCGACCTGGCCGCGGCACAGCCAGTCGGCGAACCGGTCGCGTTCATCCTTCAGCCGGGAGAAGACGGGCAGCGCCACAGTGGTGAGCGGGATGCGCACCTGGTTGAGCGGCGTCATCAGCAGCTGGAAGGCCCGGCTGTACAGTCCGAGCGAGATCGTGCCGAACCTCACGCCGACGAGCACGTTGTCGACGTTGTTGCTCACATAGCTGACGAGTTGCGACGCGAGCATGTTCCAGCCGAAGCGGATGAACCCGCGGATCGACTCGTGGCGCTTCGGCAGGCCCGGGATCCAGCGCGCGGCGATCACCAGCACGACCAGCAGGATGGTCGCCTGACTGAGCTGCTGCGCGACGAGTGCCCAGTATCCCCAGCCGAGCAGTGCGCCACAGATCGCGACGATCAAGGCGATGAAGGGGGCGAGGATGTCGGCGGCCGCCACCGAGGAGAACTTGAGACGGCGCACCAGATCGGCTCGGTACTGCGTGCCGAGGCCGTTGATCAAGAACGTGAGGGCGAGTGCGTGCGAGATCGGCACGAGCTCGGGCTGGCCGAACGCGGCGGCGATCAGTCCGGCTCCGATGAACACGACCACGGAGAGGACCGCGCCGATCGCCGCGTTGACCCAGAAGAGGTTGTCGCGCTGCCCGCGTGTGACGGTGGTCGCCTGGATGGCGGCGGACGACAATCCGAAGTCGCGGAACAGTTCGCCGACGCCGATGATGGCGAGCACCATCGCGATGAGTCCGTAATCGTGCGGGCTGAGCAGCCGGGCGAGCACCACGACGGAGACCACCTGCACGAGGACTTTGCCGCCCTGAGCGGCGAGAGTCACGGCCGCTCCGCGGGCGGCCTGTGCGCCGAGGCGGGGAGTCGTGGTGGGGGTGGTGGCGGCGGATGCGAGTTCCGCGGCCTCCTCCAGGAGTACCTGCTCTGACGGGGTGGCCGCGGCGAAGTCGGCCGCGTCGCCGATGGTGGCGGGGTCGGGCGCCAACGTGGGCTCCGGGTCGCCCGCCTCGGCCGCGGACACCGGGCGTCCGTGCCGGTGCCGGCCGCTTGTTCGGGTCGTGCGCCGATCGCTCACGATGTGGCGCGCCCGTCGGGATCGGTGGCGGGTGCGGCGGGAATGGTGGGGGTGCTGGCGGCCGCGCGGCGGCGGCGGAACGTTCCCCGCGCCATCCGGATCGTCTCGCGCAGGCGGGGGACGGCGAGCAGGGTGAGCCCGAAGCCGCGGTACTTGGGCACCCGGCCTCCTGCCAGGCGTGCCCCGAGGAGACGCCCGGCGAGAGTGCTGCGACGGGTGGTCTGCAGCGGTTGCACGGCGGCGAGGTCGTCGACCTCCATGGGGGTGACCGAAATCACCCCGGCCTCGACGGCGCGCAGCACGATGTCGTAGCCGCGCTCGGTACGGGCGATGAGTGCGCTCCGCCCAGCGCCTTCGGCGAACACGGGATAGCCCTGCGAGTCGGACTGCCAGAAGTCGGCGGCCGTGATGTCGGCGCTCTCACCGACGCCGTCGGCGCAGACTTTGCACCGCCACTGCACGGCCGGGCCGAGGGTGGAGCCCCACGACTCCTCGTAGCTCGCGTCGGCCTGCGACCCGTCGCGGCGCACGGCGGTGAACCGTCCGGGCCAGCCCCGCCCCCGGTACCAGAGGTCTTTGAGCGGCTCGTCGCTGGGGATGCCGAGCGAGGTGACCAGTGCATCCGTCGCGTGCTGGCTGGGGGTGCCGGCGCAGAAGAACGAGAGGATGACGGGGTCGGAGCCCGGCAGATCGGCGTCTGCGGTCGAGCGGGTGGCGATCAGGGAACGGACGGCGGATGCCTCGCACGGCTTGCCGACGAACAGACTGCCGTTCTGCACGGCGGCGGGCTGGGCGGCGCTGGGCGTCGGCGCGTAGCGGGATCCGGCGGCGGCGATCGCCTGGTCGCGCGACATGATGGTGACGCTGACCGTGCGCCGGGGCTCGGCCGGGTCGGCGGTGGCGCCGACCATGCGAGCGGACTGGCCGGTCTCGAGCATCCACGCCGCGATCGCGCTGAGGGCGCCGCCGCTGGAACCGCGGTGGCGGGTCTCGCTGTCGGTGGCCCACGCCTTCCAGGCGCGCACGACCGGCCCCATGGTCGGGTGCCGCCTCGCGGCGGCCGGACGCGCTGCCGAGACGGTCACGCCGGGGCACGCGGCCTCGAAGCGGGCGACCGCCGCCGGGTCGACGCGGGTCTCGGTGGGCGTCGTGGCCTCCGTCACCGGCACCGGCACCGGCACCGGCACCGGCACCGTCGCCGAGGGGCGAGACGTTGCGGGCTGGGCGGGGGCTGCGGTCGCAACAACTCGCCCCTCGGCGGTGGATGCGGGGGCTGGGGCGGGGGCGACGCGGACGGGGCGGAAGTAGCCCTCGGCGTTGCGGCGCATCTCGATGCCGGAGTCGAGGAGGGCGCAGGCGCCGCATCCGGAGCAGTTTCCCGAGTCGACGACGCGGGTGATCGCGGCGTCGAGAGCGGCGGATGCGGCGGCGGAGTCCACCGTCGGCGCTTGGCGGGTGGCGGCGGTCACACCGTCACCTCGCTCAGCACGAGATCGCGCAAGGCCCGTTCGGCCACGCTCAGGGTCTGGTGGGCTCGGGCGAGTGCGGCGTCCGCATCCTGTCGCAGGGTCGGCGACGCGAGTTCGGCCAGAACGTCCGCGACGGGGTCGGCGCTGGTGCGGAGGTCGACGGTGTGCGTCCAGCCGAGGTCGGCGAGCAGGGGGGTGAACTTGCGGGAGTACGCGAGCGGAACGGCGGGCGTGCCGACCGAGAGCGCGTTGAGGCAGGCGTGCATTCGGGAGCCGATGACGACGTTCGCCGAGGCGACGGTGTCGCGCACGTCGCCGAGCCCGGTCGGAAACACGATCTCGGCGTCGGGCGCAACGGAGGCCGAGAACTCGCGGATGGCGGCGATGTCGGAGTCGGGGTTGTCGGACTCGAGCACGTGGGCGAGCAGCGTGATGCGACGGCCGGATGCGGTGAGCGAGCGGTAGAGGCGCGTGACGGTCTCGCGATACGCGGCGGAGTCGACGTGCGGATTCGGAAACCAGAGGAGTCCGGAGATGTTGAGCACGACATCCCGCGACTTCGCGACGTCGGGGCGGGGGAGCGCGAACACCACGTCGGTGGTGAGAACGTCCGGGGTGCGGCCGAGCTCGCCGGCGTGACCGGCGCTCGCCGAGTCGCGCGCCATGACGAGCGCCGCACGTCGCAGCGAGTGCCGCCCGATGGTGCGGCCGCGCCTGCTGTCGAACGGGCCGATCGTCTGAGGCCCGAGCACGACGGGCACGCCGGCCTGGGTCGCGAATTCGGCGACCGTCGACATGACGACGAGCCGGCGCCTGCCGTAGATGTCGGCGAAGCTGTCGCCCGAGCGGGTGTCGATCACGAGGTCGAAACCGGCGAGCCATTTCTGCATCCCGAGCCTGCCGAGCAGGCGCTCCTTCACGAGCGAGCGCACCCTGCCGATCGGGAGCTGGGGCACGCGGAGCCCGTAGTTCTGGAACACGATCTCCGCATCCGGCCACACGCGACGCACCAGCTCGGCCGTGCCGGAGCCGAGCGCGCGAACGCCCAAGTTGGGTGAGGCGTCGTCGGCCCAGAGAATGAGAACACGCATTTGGCAACACTTCCGCGGTCGGGTCAACGGATGCGCGGGGCGCGTCCCTCACGCGCCTTGCCCGGCAGCCGTCGTACGGGTGCCTCTAGTTGAGACTTACTCATGTATCTTAGCGACGTGCGTGTCGGCCGCGTCCACCCGATCCGCCACCCGCTTGCCCCCACTTCAGGGGCATCAGCGGTGCCTCGCCGCCCGGTGGGGCCAAGATGGAGCGCACCGACCGACCGAGGGGGACACTTGGCAGACCTGATCGTGCAACAGTCGTTTCCCGAACCGCGACCGACCACGAACCCGTATCTTGTGATGCTGCGCGACAGCATCCGCGAACTGCCCGGGGTCGAGCTGCGCACGTTCAGCTGGCGGGGCGCGCTGCTGCGGCGGTTCGACGTGTTCCATGTTCACTGGCCCGAGATCCTGGTCTCCGGCCAGAGCCCTGTGAAGAAGCTCGTTCGGCAGGGGCTCACGCTCATCCTCGTCGGCAAGCTCGCGGTGACCCGCACGCCGATCGTGCGCACGATGCACAACCTCGACCTCCCCCAAGGCATCTCCCGCAGGGAGCGGTGGCTGCTGGCGCTCATCGAGCGGCGCACCACCCTCCGCATCCGGCTGAACCCGCTCACCCCGCTGCCGGCGGATGCGGCGTTCGAGACGATCGTGCACGGCCACTACCGCGGGTGGTACGCGCCGTACGCCCGGGCCGCGAGGGTGCCCGACCGGCTCGCCTACGTCGGACTCGTGCGCCGGTACAAAGGCGTCGACGCGCTGGTGGCGACGTTCCGCAAAGCGTTCGCGGGCACCGGCGCATCGCTGACAATCGGCGGAAAACCCTCCAACGACGAGCTCGTCGAGCAACTGCACAGCCTGGCCGCCGGCGACCGCCGCATCGACCTGCATCTCGCCTTTTTGACCGACGCCGAGCTCGTGGCGGCGATCACCGCATCCGAACTCGTCGTGCTGCCGTACCGCGAGATGCACAACTCGGGCGGTGCGCTCTCCGCGCTGTCACTCGACCGGCCGGTGCTCGTGCCGTCGAACGAGGTCAACGGTATGCTCGCCGACGAAGTGGGGCAGCAGTGGGTGCAGCGCTACGAGGGTGACCTCACCCCGGCGGCGCTCGAGGCCGCCCTCGCCGCGGTGAAGAGCATCCCCGAAGCCGACCGTCCCGACCTCTCGCACCGCGAGTGGGACGATGCGGGCCACGCCCACGTCGCCGCCTACCGGCGCGCGATCGCGCTGCTGCGCGGCCGCCGCCGCCGCTAGCGCCGCCGCCGTCGAGTGTGGCCGTTGCGGTCGAGTGTGCCCGGTGTGCCGGCCACGTTCGACCGGAGTGGCCACGTCCGATCGGAACAGCCACATTCATTCGGAAAGGCGCTCGCCTTGTGACCTCCGGCGCGCGATCGCGTTGCAGGCCGGTCGCTGGCGTCGAGTGTGGCCGTTGCGGTCGAGTGTGCCGGGTGTGCCGGCCACGTTCGACCGGAGTGGCCACGTTCGATCAGAACGGCCACGCTCGATCGAAGGCGTCGCGCTCGCAGTGCAGCGCAGCCGAGCGGGGCGGCGCGGGCGGCGCGGCGACGCGTGCGGCGCACGAGCGCGTCAGCGCTTGAAGCGGCCCTCGAGAACGGGGGTGCCGGCGACGAGCGCGTCGCCCAGCGAGCGGGCGGCGAGACCGAGGTCGGCGTAGCCGTCGAGCACGCGGGCGATCAGGTCGACGCGGTCGACGGTGGGGGCCGGGCCGTCGTCGACGCCGTCGTGGTGGTCGGCGTAGCTGTCGTGGGCGAGCAGGATGCCGCCCCGCCGTGCGCCGCGGAGCGCTGCGGCGACGCGCTGCTCCTGGGTGACGTCGCCGCGCGAATCCCACGTCGTCGGCCCCCAGAGCACAGGCGTGAGCCCGGCGGCGCGGATGTGGCGCCACGAGCGGTAGGTCTGGTGCCCGTACGGCGGGCGGTACCACTGAACGGGGCGCCCGGCGGTGTCTTCGAGTTCGCGGCGTCCGTCGAGCATCCGCTGCCGCACATCGTCGAGCGGCAGGGTGGTGATGTCGCGGTGGTCGACGCCGTGCAGGGCGACCTCGTGGCCGGCGTCGACCACCGCGGCGACGAGCGCCGGGTCGGCGCGCACCCGGGTGAGCAGCATGAAGAACGTCGCCGTCGCGCCGCGATCGGCGAGCACGGTGAGGATGCGGTCGGTGTTGCCGGCGACCGGCCCGTCGTCGTAGGTCAGCACGAACTCGGGGGCGTCGGTGCGCACGTCCACGATCGTTCCGGCGAAAGCGGTCGCCCGGCGGAGTGCGGCGACGGCGACGCTGCGCGCGCTCATCCGGCGGCCTCGTCGCGGGCGTACTCCTGGTAGACGACGCCGGCCGCACCCTGAACCATTCCGCCGCCGCGCCAGATCGCCCGCGCCCCGCGAGCCTGATGGGTCAGGGAACGCGTCACCGAGCCGAAAGCCCAGCGCACTGCACCGCCGACGACGCGAACCAGCCCGCCGACGACGCTCGACACCCGCGCCACGATGGCGCGCATCCGGCTGCCCGCGAGACGCACGCGCAGCACGCTCGCCGAGTTGCCGTGGCTCCAGGCGCGCTTCAGCACCCAGCGGCGGGTCATGCGATCGAGGGGCACGAGGTCGGTGATCGCGGATTCGTCGCACCACACCATCCGGAGCCCGGAGGCGTGCAATTGGCGGCTGAACAGAGTGTCTTCTCCGCCGCTCAGCCCGAGGTCGTCGGCGAACCGCACCCCGGAAGCGCGCACCTGGTCGAGGTCGAGCAGCAGGTTGCCCGCGGCGGCGACGTCGATGGGGGTTCCGGTGGGCATGCTGCGCCGCACATAGAACCGGCCGGCGGCGAGCCAGGGGTCGAGCGGGCCGGCGAACGAGGCGACGACGCGCCCGGCGACGGCGGCGGGATGCCCGGCCGACTCCCACGTGTCGAGCAGGTGTTCGAGCCAGCCGTCGTGGGGGTGCTCGTCGTCGTCGATGAACGCGAGCAGCCGCGAGCCGGCGACCTCGTCGAGCGCACGGTTGCGCACCGCCGAGATTCCGGGATGCGGCTCGACGACGTACCGGAGGCGCGCATCCTGCACCGCTTCGACGGCCGGCCGGCCGCTCGCCTCGGGATCGTTGTCGATCACCAGAACGTCGGCCGTGAACGCCGCGCGGTCCGCGCCGCCGAGTGCCGCGGCGCGATCGGCGTGCGCGAGCAGCATCGGAAGCAGCGTGGTGAGCTCGGCTGGACGGTGGAACGTCGGCACGGCTATCGTCACTCTCACCGGCTCGTCCGGTCGCACCATCTCGCCCCCTCGGTCGTCAGAGCGGAAGTCTATGCCAGAGCAAGCACGTTTCGCGGGCTGCGCCGTCATCGTGGTCAACTACGCGTCTTCGGGGCTGCTGTCGCAGAACCTGGTGCGACTGACGCGTGATGCGGAGGGGCTCACGGTGGTCGTCGTCGACAACGTGAGCACCGCGTCCGAGCGGGATGCGGTGGTCGCGCTCGCCGCGGCGGAGGGCTGGTCGACGGCGCTGCCCGGCACGAACCTCGGCTTCGGGCTCGGCGTCAACGCGGGAGTCGAGCGCGCCCGCGAGCTGGGCGCCGACCGTTTTCTGCTGCTCAACCCGGATGCGGTGATCGAGGCCGCCGACGCCGCCCGCCTCTTCGGGCGGGTCGCCGCCGAGCCGCTCACCCTCGTGTCGCCGAAGGTCGTGCGCCCCGACGGATCGACCTGGTTCGCGGGCGCCGACGTCTCGCTCGCGGACGGCCGGATGAGCTCGGCGGCGAAACGCCCGCAGCCGCCCGAGCGTCGCGCGGAGCCGTGGCTGAGCGGCGCCTGCCTGTGCGTCTCCGACGAGCTGTGGGAGAGGGTCGGCGGTTTCGCCGACGGCTACTTCCTGTACTGGGAGGACGTGGAGTTGTCGCACCGGGTGCTGGCCGTCGGCGGCGCTCTCGCCGTGGCCGACGACGCCCTGGCCGAGCACGCCGAGGGCGGAACGCAGCAGGAGGGCGCCGAGCACGCGTCGTCGGCCAAATCGGACGGCTACTACTACTACAACATCCGCAACCGGCTGCTGTTCGCCGCCCGCAACCTGCCGACCGACGACGTGGTCGCCTGGCGCCGCACCGCGACCCCGGTCGCTTGGGAGATCCTGCTGCAAGGCGGTCGCCGGCAGTTCTTGCGGTCGCTGCGACCGTTCGTGACGGCGACGCGTGCCCTCCGCGACGGCCGTCGCATCGTGCGCGACGAGTTGCGCGCTCGTGCCGTCGGCTCTGCTAGGAATGGCTCATGAGCATCCGGGGCAAGCTGCGTCGCTACACGGAGCTGGCGCGCGGGGTGCTGCGTGGGCATCCCGGGGCGCGCATCGCCGCCGGGGTGCGGATGTCGGGGCCGGGAACCTACGCGCTCGACCGCGGGAGCGCCATCCGCAAGGGCGCCCGCCTGTGGGTGGGCGAGGGTGCGACGCTGCGGCTCGCCCGCGGCAGCGCGATCGGCGCTCGTTGCACGGTGAACGTGGAATCGGGAGTGACTCTCGGTGCGGGCACGCAGGTGTCGTGGGATGCGCAGCTGCTCGACACCGACTTCCACCGCATCACGGCGCCCGACGGAAGCGTGCGAGCGCACACCGCCCCCATCGTGATCGGTGAGCACGTGCTGATCGGAACGGGAGCGCTCGTGCTGAAGGGCGTCGTTCTCGGCGACGGCGCTGTGGTGGCCGCGGGCTCGGTGGTGACGCGGTCGGTGGCGGCCGGCGTGGTGGTGGCGGGCAACCCGGCCAGGCCGGTCGGCGAATCCGCCTCGTGGACCTGACGCGCCCGGCCTGTCGTCGCAGGTCTGACGCGCCCGGTCTGACGCGCCCGGTCTGACGCGCCCGGTCTGACGCGCCCGGTCTGACGCGCCAGCCCGACAAGTCACCCCCGGATGAGGGGGCGACAACTGAGGAAATCTCGCATTAGACTCGTGGCAGCAACAGCGACCCGACCCTGGTGCGATCATCAAGCGTTCTTCTCACAGGTCTCGTGAGAAGAGGACCACACTCCGGTCGATCCGTCGTTCCGTCAGCCGACCGAGAGCGAGCAAGACATGGGCAATGGGGGTGACCGCCTCAGCATCGCGTTAGTAGGTACGCGCGGTGTTCCGGCACGATACGGCGGATTCGAGACGGCGGTCGAAGAGGTCGGCCGGCGTCTGGCCGACCGTGGCCACGACGTCGTCGTGTACTGCCGAACGCTCGACGACTCTTCCGGCCGTCCCGACACCTACCAGGGGATGCGCCTCGTGCACCGCGGAGCGATGCGCAAGCGTTCCCTCGAGACGCTGAGCCACACCGGCCTCTCGGTCGCCCATCTGCTGCGTCACCGCACGGATGCGGCGATCGTGTTCAATGCCGCGAACTCGCCATACCTTCCGCTGCTGCGGGCGGCCCGCATCCCCGTGGCCACCCACGTCGACGGCCTCGAATGGCGCCGCGCCAAGTGGGGCAAGGGAGGCCGCAGCTACTACCGGTTCGCCGAGTCGTGGGCCGTGCGCTGGTCGGATGCCCTGATCGCCGACGCGCACGGCATCGCCGACTACTACCGGGACGAATTCGAAGCCGGCACCGAGCTCATCGCCTACGGTGCGCCCCAGGTCGATTCGTCGGCAGACCTGCTCGCCGACCTCGACCTGACACCGGGCGGCTACCACCTCGTCGTCGCGCGCTTCGAGGCGGAGAACCACGTCGACGTGATCGTCGACGGCTACCGTCGCAGCGGTGCGACGAAGCCGCTCATCGTGGTCGGGTCCGCTCCGTACGCCGACGACTACACGCGCCGCGTGCACGGCTTCGCCGACGACCGCGTGACGTTTCTCGGCGGCGTCTGGGATCAGCGGCTGCTCGACCAGCTGTACGCCGGCGCATACACCTACCTGCACGGCCACTCGGTCGGGGGCACCAACCCGTCACTGCTGCGCGCACTCGGAGCGGGAACGCCGACGATCGCGTTCGACGTCTCGTTCAACCGGGAGGTCGTGCGCGGCTCCGGCAGCTTCTTCACCGATGCGGACAGCGTCGCCCGCGCGATCGAAGCCGCCGAAGCCGCGCCCGACGCGGTCGCCGACCGGGGGCGCATCGCCGCCGAGCGTGCCCACGACTACGACTGGGACGACGTCGCGGATGCGTATGAGCGGATGTGCGAGCGCCTGGTCTCCGGCGAGCTCAGCCGCCCGAAGCGCCCGCTCTTCGCCCAGCGCACCGGCCGGGCCGCCCGCACGACGGCCGCTGCCGCCGCCGGCTTGACCGCCGCATCCGCATCCCCCGCACCGACCACCGGAGAGGTGACCGCACCATGACCGGAGAAGGACTCGCGGGAACCGCATCCCCCGCCCCCGCCGAGACCTACCTCGGGGTCGTGCGCCGTCTCGGCGCCGCCCAGAAACCGGCTGCCCGTTCGGCGCCGGCGTACTCGCGCTTCGTGAACCGCCGCATCGGCCGGTACATCGCCGCCTGGGCCTACCGCTCCGGCCTGTCGCCGAACGCGGTGACCGGAATCAGCGCGATCTTCACGTTCGCCGCCATCGCCCTGCTGATCCTGTTTCCGCCCACCTGGATCCTCGGCATCGCCGTCGCGCTCCTGCTGCTGATCGGCTACGCGTTCGACTCGGCCGACGGCCAGGTCTCCCGGTTGCAGGGCACCAGCAGCCCGGCCGGCGAATGGCTCGACCACATGGTCGACGCCACCAAGGTCTCGACGATGCCGCTCGCGCTCGCCATCGGCTTCTACCGGTTCGACGTCGTTCCGCGCGGCTGGCTGCTCTTGCCGATCGCGTTCGCGATCGTGGCGGCCGTGCTGTTCTTCGGCATGATCCTCACCGAGCAGCTCCGCCGCCGCACCGCCGGCGCCGTGCCGCTCGCGACGGAGCAGCCCGGCCGGCCGTCGTGGGTGCGGGCCATCGCGGTCCTCCCCATGGACTACGGCGTTCTCTGCCTCTCGTTCGTGCTGCTCGGGGCCGTTCCGGTCTTCGTGGTGGTCTACACGCTCATCTTCGCCGCGACCACGGCGTTCCTCCTGCTCGCGGCCGTCAAATGGTTCCGCGAGCTCCGGTCCTGGACTCCCGACCCCAGTGCCACACCTCAGAAAGGAAGCCTCCGATGACGAAGGCAGACAGCATCCCGAGCCCCGCATCCGGTGGCGGTGGGGGCACGCCGGCACGCAACCGCGTCCGCACGATCGCGCTCATCGTCGCGGCAGCCGTGGTGGTGGCCCTCGTGGTCATCGGGCTGGTGCTCGCGGGGGCGCGCGGAGCCGCGACCAACGGCGGCGGCCAGGGCGACGCGGCGAACCTCGTGCCCGGAGCCAGCGGCTCGCCCGCACCGCCGTCGCCCTCGGCCTCGTCGTCGAACGGTAAAGACGAAGGCGGCAGTGACGGCACGGCGACCCCCAAGGTCGACCCCCGCTACGGCGCCGAGGTGGCCCAGACCGTGAAGCAGGATGTGGATGCGAAGCTCAGCGGCGGACTCACGGCCAAGGTCGTCTCCGTCGAGGCGGACGACGCCAAGGCCGTGCGTGCGGGGGAGACCGCCGGCGACGCCGTGAAGGTCACCATCTCGCTCACCAACGGCACAGGACGGGACGTCTCGCTGTCCCAGCTCTCGGTGAACGCCTACTACGGCGGCAAGGCCACTCCTGCAGTCTCCCTGACCGACGGCGCCAAGCCGCTCGTCGGGGCGCTCGCGAACGGCGCCACCGCATCCGGGGTCTACCTCTACACAGTGCCCAAGGCGCAGCAGGACTCCACCGTGATCACCATGACCGACGCGGCGGGATCCCCCGTCACCGTCTTCAAGTAGGCGAGCCGCCCACCATGCTCTCCGCCACCGCATTCGCCGCCGTCACCGGCCCGACCGTCGATCGCACGCTGATCCTCGCCGTCGGGCTGCTGGCGGCGGTGGCTGCGTTCCTCGTGCTGCGGCGCTCGCCGAAGCTCGCGGTCGGTGTGTGGATCGTGGTGCTGTGCTTCGTGCCGGTGTGGATCGGGCTCAACATCGGCTTCAACGGAAGCTACTACCTCCCGGCGGCCTCGGCGGTGGCGCTGCTCGTCACCGTGTCGCTGCTGCCGGTGAAATCGTTCCGGTTCAGCCTGCTCGACGGGCTCGTGCTGCTTCTCGTGGTGTTCGGCCTCACGTCGCTCATCGCCGAGAGCCCCACCATCGCCATCGGGTTCGCGTTCGCCCTCATCACCTACTTCGTCATCGGCTACGTGCTCGGCCGCGTCGTGCCGCTGCGCGTCGAGCCGAGCTGGATCTACGGGGCGATCGCCATCGCGTTCACCGTCGTCAGCGTTCTCGCGATCATCGAATTCGTCGCCGTATGGAACCCGTTCGTGCTCATCCACGCCAACAACTCCATGTTCGCCACCTGGGGTCAGCTGCAGGAGCGCGGCGGAGTGCTGCGGGCGGAAGGCGCGTTCGGGCACTCCATCGCCCTCGGGTCGAGTCTGGCCATCGCCATCCCGCTCACCCTGGCCGCCCGCTTCCCTCTCGCGGTGCGCGCCGCCATGGTGCTGCTCATGCTGGTGGCGACTGTGGTCACATTCAGCCGCATCGGAATGATCACCGCGTTGCTCGGGCTCGTTCTCTCGATCGTGTTCATGCGGGATGCGATCTCCCGCCGCAGCCGGGTCGTGCTCACGACCTGCATCGTCGCCGCCTCCGCCGTGCTCTTCCCGCTCGTGTCGACCGTGTTCGACGACGCCGGCAGTGAGGCATCCGGGAGCGCCGAATACCGCGGCGACCTGCTCTCCCTGCTCGGCAGCATGAACTTCGTGGGGGTCGCCGACTCAGCGCGGCGCGACTCCACGGGGCAGGTCTACTTCGGCAACTTCCGCTCGATCGACAGCCAGCTCATCCTCACCGGGCTCTCGAACGGGCTGATCGCGCTCATCCTCATCGTCGTCGCCCTGCTCGTCGGGATCGTGCTCGTGATCACGCGACGGGCAACGCCGCCCACGATCGCCGTGGTCGCACAGATCCCGGCGTTCGCCACGGTGGCGCTCATCACCCAGTACTCCGTGTTCGTGTGGTTCGCCATCGGACTCGCGGCCTCGACGCAGCTCGCGCAGCGTGGCCGTGGCGCCGAAGGCCGCGACGAGCTCACGCTCGCACACCACCGGGCACACGAACGGCCGCGAGAACTCGCGACCGCCACGAGCATCAGGCGGCCCTGACATGCCGCCGCGCTCGAAGCACATCCAACCGCCCCGCCCCACCTCCGACCACGTGAGAGGCCCTGCAATGACCCAGCACCAGTACTTGGCGGCGTTCAAACGCTATTGGTACGTCGTCTTGATCTCCACGATCGTCGGCGCGGTCGGGGGATGGGGTCTGTCGCAGGTCGCGACGCCCGTCTACACCGCCACGGCGAGCCTCTACTTCTCGCTCAACTTCGGTGGAACGGCCAACGACCTCAACCAGGGCTCGACGTACACGCAGAACCAGATGCTGTCGTTCGCCCAGCTCGCCGAGTCGCCGATCGTGCTGCAGCCGGTGATCGACGGCCTCGACCTCGGGGAGACCCCGTCGGAGCTCGGGGACTCCATCTCGGTCAGCACACCGCAGAACACCGTGATCCTCGAACTGGCGGTGACCAGCGTCGACCCGGCCGAAGCCTCCAAGGTCGCCAACGCCGTCGCCGCGAGCCTCGGCGACAAAGTCGAGCAGATCGCCCCGAAGAGCGTCGCGGGTGACACCACCGTCGCGGTGCGCGTCATCAAGCCGGCCGTGACGCCCCATTTCGCGTCCTCCCCCAATACCAAACTCAACGTGGTCGCCGGGTTCCTGCTCGGACTCCTCACCGGGGCGCTCATCATCGTGCTGCGCGAACTCCTGGACACCCGCGTGCACACCGCCGCCATCGCGACATCGGTCACCGGGGTGCCGCTGCTCGGCACCGCAGAGAAGGACAAGCGGCGCGCGTCCGGCCCGGTCGTGCTGCGCGACCCGCTCTCCAACGCGGCGGAGAACTACCGGCAGCTGCGTTCCAACCTCGAGTTCGTCGCCGTCGACTCCGACACTCTCGGCTTCGTCGTCACCTCCTCGGTTCCCGGCGAAGGCAAATCGCTCATCGCCCTCAACCTCGCGCTCGCGCTCGCCGAAGGCGGCCGCAAAGTGCTGCTGGTGGATGCGGACCTGCGCCGCCCGATGGTCGCCGCCTACACCGGCCTCCCGGGCGCGGCGGGCCTCACCTCGGTGCTGGTCGGGCGCGCATCCGTCGACGACGTGCTGCAGACGTGGGGAGACACCGGCCTGAACGTGCTGGCCAGTGGGCCGATTCCGCCGAACCCGAGCGAACTGCTCTCCTCCCGTGTGATGTCAGACCTGGTCGACCGCCTGGTGCACGACTTCGATGTCGTGGTCTTCGACACCGCGCCGATGGGCGCCGTCGCCGACGCCGCCATCCTCGCCCGCATGGTCGACGGCGCGCTCGTCGTCGCCGACCGCACGCGCGTGCACCGGCCCCAGCTGTCGCAGACGATGGATTCCCTCGAGAAGTCGGGTGTGCGCGTGCTGGGTCTCGTGCTCAACCGCGCGACGCCCACCAAAGACCGCCACGCGTACTACTACCGTGCCACCGAGCCGGCGAAGCCGTGGTGGAAGCGGATGTTCTCCCGGCGCCAGACGGGTGCGCCGTACGTTCCTCCGATCGTGCCGACCGCCGTGGCAACGGCTTCGAACGCGGCTTCGAACGCGGCTTCGGCCGCGGCGGTCCCGACAGCCGCGGCGGTCGTCTCGGGTGCGGCCGTCGCGCCGGGTGACCGTGGGCGCGATGGCGGCAGCTCGCGCGACGCGGCGCCCGCATCCGGGCCTGCATCCGGGCCCGCGGATGTCGCGAGTGTGGACATCGAGGAGCTCGAACTCGGTTTCGGCGAGGCCGACGACTCTCCCCTCGACGACGAGTTCGAGGACGAGCTTGGCGACCCCACCCTCGACGTCGAAGAGCTCTACGAGCCCGCCCAGGCTTCCGCCTCCCGCTCGGACACCGTCCCCGAGCCGAAGAAGCCGCAGCGCCGCTGACCGCCACGCGCCGCGCGGCGGCGCGCCGCGCTCGAAGGTTGCCGTTCTCAACGACTGTGGCCATTGCGGTCGAGTGTGCCCGGCATACCTAGCACACTCGACCGCAGGTGCCACATTCGCCGCTGACCTAGGCCGCCCGGGATCTGGGATGTGCGTGGCGAACCGTGGTCCGCTTCCACCCCGCACGCGCGTCGCCAACGTGCCGCACTCTCGCGGCGATGCCGGCGAGTGTGCCCCCCTCAACGAGAGTGGCCGTTCCGGTCGAGTGTGCCCGGGTTGGCTGGCCCAATAGCCCGGCACCGGCCCACACCGCGCGGGCCCC
>NZ_JBHVYL010000041.1:0-25395 GCF_042880955.1 Leifsonia sp. NPDC058292 | reverse complement strand
CCTCAGCGCAGGAGGAGGGCGCTTCGGCGGCCGACGTGCTGCGCGAGGCGGCGGACGCCGCCGAGGCCGGAGCGGTCGCGACCGAGCCGCTCGTCGCCCACAAGGGGCGGGCGAGTTACCTCGGCGACCGGTCCGTCGGCCACCGGGATCCGGGTGCCCAGTCCACGGCGCTCATTCTGCGTGCCGCTGCTGAGACGGCCGCCGATGACTGAGCGCGTCGGCATCGTCTTCGTCTCGCACAGCAGCCGGATCGCCAACGGGATCGTCGATCTCGCCGGGCAGATGGCCTCTTCGGTGTCGCTCGTGGGGGCGGGCGGAACCGACGACGACGGCATCGGCACGAGCTTCGTCAAGGTCACCGAAGCGATCGAGGTCGCAGACGGTGGCGCGGGCGTGGTCGTCATCAGCGACCTGGGTTCCGCGCTGCTCATCGCCGAGACCGTCTGGGACACACTGCCCGATGAGAAGCGGGCCGCCGTCGCCGTGGTCGACGTGCCGTTCGTCGAGGGCGGAGTGGCGGCGGCCGTCGCGGCCGAGAGCGGCGCCGATCTGGCGGGAGTCGTCGAGGCGGCCGAGGGCGCACGCGCGGCGTGGGATGGAGCGGACCGCTGGTCCGGCTCCGGCAGCACTGAAGCCGCACTGGACGCAGCGACCGCGACGGACGGCGCGACGGCGACCGCTGAGCCCGCCGCCGCATCCGGGCGCCACGTGCGTGAGGTCGTGCTGCGCAACCGGGACGGCCTCCACGCGCGTCCTGCCGCCGAGTTCGTGAAGCTGGCGAACACCTTCCCCGTGAAGGTGACAGTGAACGGCAAGGACGCGAAGAGTCTCCTCGGCATCATGTCCCTCGGTCTGACAGCCGGCAAGACGGCGGAGATCGCGAGCGACGACGCGGAGGGCGCAGCGGCGGTCGACGCGCTCGCCGCCCTCGTTGAGAGCGGATTCGGGGAGCAATGATGCAGGTGCGAGGAACGCTCGAGCAGTCCGGCAAGACGGCGACCGGTATCGAGGTGCCGGCGGATGTCGTCGAGGCGCTGGGCGGCGGCAAGCGGCCGCCCGTACGGGTGACCATCAACGGCTACGAGTACAGGACGAGCATCGGCTCGATGGGCGGCCGATCGATGCTGCCCGTGAGCGCCGAGGTTCGCGCGGGCGCCGGAGTCGCCGGCGGCGACGAGATCGTGGTCGACCTCGAACTCGACGACGCCCCACGGGAGGTCGAGGTGCCGGACGACCTCAGGGCGGCACTCGCGGCATCCCCGGCGGCCGAGGCGGCATTCGCGGCGCTCAACTACAGCAACAAGCGCCGCCTGGTGCTCGCGATCGAGGGCGCGAAGGCGGCCGAGACACGTCAGCGGCGGGTGGCCAAGACGGTCGCCGACCTGGGGGCGCCCGTCGGCACGCACTAAGTGCACTGACCTCGACGATAGTGCTCTCGTGGGTGCTTGCCGGGGCGCGAGGGGCGAGTTGTTGCGGGCCGGGGAGGGGCTCAGGTCGCAAGGACTCGCCCCTCGCGAACGTGCGGCGCGGGAGCGGGCGGCGCGGGAGCGGTCTGTGACAACGATCCGGGTCAGTGCACCTAGACGCGCAGCGGCAGCGCCATCTCCAGCTCGTCGGCCGTGCGGTCGAGGGGATAGGGGATGCGCACGCCGGTCGGCTCGAAGCCGCGTCTGCGGTAGTACCGGATGGCGGGCTCGTTCTCCTCGTGCACTTCGAGCATGAGACGTTCGCCGCGCCCGCGCGCCCAGCCGATCACGGCGTCGAGCAGCGCATCCGTCATACCGATGCGCGCGCCGCGGAACGCGGGTGTGACGTAGACGCCGACGAGCAGCGGGTCGGTCTTGCCCGTCGGATGGAAGCCACCCATCGTTCCGAGCCAGCTGCCGTCGTCGGCGACGGCGCCGAACAGCCGGCTCGCCGTGCCGCGGTTGGCGGCACGGCCGCGCCAGTGCTCGTCGGGATGGAGCCGGGCGTGCTCGATCGTCTCGAGGAAAGCGATGGGGGTGTCCGTCAGCATCTCGAGCCGCAGATCGCGGTATGCGCGCCAATCGGCCTCGACGCTGGGCCGCACGCGCCAGGTGGTCATGCCGTCAGGTCAGTCGCGCGCGGCCAGCAGAGACTCCGTCTCCGCGAGCAGGATGGCCGTGCACAGGCCGTCCAGTGCCGTCTCGAGCTCGGCGAGCGGCGGGAACGTCGGCGCGATACGGATGTTCGCGTCGCGCGGGTCGTCGCCGTACGGGAAGGTCGCTCCGGCCGGCGTGACCGCTATGCCCGCCTGCGCGGCAAGCTCGATGGCGCGCTTCGCGCATCCGTCGAGCACGTCGAGGCTGACGAAGTAGCCGCCCTTGGGCGAGGTCCAGGTGCCAGCGCCATACGGTGCGAGGCGGCGTTCGAACGCGCCCGCGACGGCGGCGAACTTGGGTTCGAGGATGGCGCGATGCTTCTCCATGTGGGCTTCGAGCCCCTGCTCGTCGCGGAGCAGACGCACGTGCCGCAGCTGGTTGAGCTTGTCGGGACCGATGCTCTGCACCGCCATGTTGCGCACGATCCATTCGACGTTGGCCTCGGAGCCGCCCACGAACGCGACACCGGCGCCGGGATAGGTCACCTTCGACGTCGACGCGAAGATCAGCGGGCGGTCGGGGTTGCCCGCCTCCGCGGCGAGCGACAGCACGTCGATCGGGGCCGGACGCTCGTCGGAGAGGTGGTGCACGGCGTACGCGTTGTCCCAGAACAGGCGGAAGTCGTCGGCCGCGGGCAGCGACACCAGGGCGCGCACGACCTCTTCGCTGTACACGGCGCCCGTCGGGTTCGAGTAGACGGGGACGCACCACATGCCCTTGATGCTGTCGTCGGTCGCGAGCAGCGCCGCAACGGCCTCGACGTCGGGACCGTCGTCGTTCAAGGGAACGGGGATGAGCCGGATGCCGTAGCGCTCGGCGATCGAGAAGTGGCGGTCGTAGCCGGGAACCGGGGCGAGGAAGCTGATCTGCCGGCTGCCCCAGGGGCGCTCGGAGCCCGGCACACCGTGCAGCAGCGCCTGCACGATGACGTCGTGCATGACGGTGAGGCTGGCGTTGCCGAGAGCGAGGAGCTGCGAGACAGGAACTCGCAGTGCGTTCGCGAAGATCGCCCGCAGCTCGGGGAGGCCGGTCGCGCCGCCGTAGTTGCGGAGGTCGGTGCCGGCGGCATCCCGGAACTCGCCGTCGGGAAGGTGGAGGAGATCGTTCGAAAGGTCGAGCTGGTCGGAGCCCGGCTTGCCCCGCGTGAGGTCGAGCTTCAGGCCGGCGGCCTTCAGCTCGTCGTAGGCGGCGGAGATCTCGGCGTGAACGGCGCGGAGCGCGTGCTGGTCGAGGTCTGCGAGGGGGGAGGCGGGGGAGACGGCGGCAGAAGTCACCCTTCGATCGTAGCCGCGACCGCTGCGCCGCGCAGGTGTGCGGCCGGCACTGTGCGAACATCGCTCTGTGAGCACCGAGACCGCTGAGACCGACATTCCGAGACCGCACTCGACGCGCCGGATGGTGATCGCCTTCGCCGCCGGTGTGGTCGCGGCGGTGGTGGTCGGCATGCTCGGCAACTGGCCGATCGCGGCGACCTCCGGCTGGGCCGTCGCCTGCATCGTCTACATCGTCTGGGTGTGGGCGATCATCTGGCGCTTCGACGCGGGCAAGACGAAGCTGCACGCGACGAGCGAAGATCCCGGGCGCAGCGTGTCGGACGTTCTGCTGCTGGTGGCGAGCGTCGCCAGCGTCGTCGCGATCGTGGTCATCCTGGTCGGCGCCCGGCAATCCCAAGGCGTCGAGAAGGCGGGGCTCGCCGCCCTGGCGGTCGCGAGCGTCGCGCTCTCCTGGACGCTCGTGCACACGCTCTACACACTGCGTTACGCGCAGCTCTACTACCGGGGCACGCAGGGCGGCGTCGACTTCAACCAGAAGGAGCCGCCGAAGTACAGCGACTTCGCCTACCTGGCGTTCACGCTCGGCATGACGTTTCAGGTCTCGGACACGAACATCGGCGACACGGCCATCCGGCAGGTCATCCTGCGCCACACCCTGCTGTCGTATCTGTTCGGCTCGGTCATTCTGGCGACGACGGTGAACCTCGTCGCGGGCCTGACCTGACCGTCAGCGCAGGTAGGTGAGGAACCGGTACCGCAGACCGGTCTTCGACGTGCGCCACTCCGGATCGGCGTCGACCGCCGTCCACTGCTCCCCGTCGACGGACGGTGCGAACGTGTCGCCCTCGACGTGGAGATCGATCTCCGTGACCTCCAGACGGTCGGCCACATCCAGGGCCAGCTTGTAGAGCTCGGAGCCGCCCATCACCCACACGGTCTCGGTCGGGGATGCCGTCAGCGCGTTCTCGAGCGAGTGGACGACGAGAGCACCCGGCGCCACCCGACCGGTCTGGCGGGTCACGACGACGTTGGCGCGCTCGGGCAGCGGACGGAACCGCTCGGGCAGGGACTCCCAGGTCTTGCGACCCATGACCACGGTGTCGGTGCCGGTGAGGGTGCGGAAGTGCGCGAGATCCTCCGGCAGCCGCCACGGCATCGTGCCGTCTTTGCCGATCACGCCACCGTTCGCCTGCGCCCAGATCAGCGCGACGCTGCCGGCGGCGGTGCTCATACCGCGACCGCTGCGCGGATCGCGGGGTGGTGCTGGTAGTCCTCGACGACGAAGTCGTCGTACTCGTAGTCGAAGATGCTCTCCGGCTTGCGGGCGATCCGCAGCCGGGGGGCGGGGAACGGGTCGCGGCCGAGCTGCTCGGCCACCTGCTCCAGGTGGTTGTCGTAGATGTGCACATCCCCGCCGGTCCAGACGAACTCGCCAGGCTCGAGGCCGACCTGCTGCGCGATCATCAGGGTGAGCAGTGCGTAGCTTGCGATGTTGAACGGCACACCGAGGAACATGTCGGCGCTGCGCTGGTAGAGCTGGCAGCTGAGCTTGCCGTCGGCCACGTAGAACTGGAAGAACGCGTGGCAGGGAGCGAGCGCCATGTCGGGGATGTCGGCGACGTTCCAGGCGGACACGATGATGCGCCGCGAGTCCGGGGTGCTGCGCAACTGCTCGATGACCTGGGCGATCTGGTCGATGCGGCTTCCGTCTGGAGCGGGCCAGGAACGCCACTGCACGCCGTAGACCGGACCGAGCTCACCGCGCTCGTCGGCCCACTCGTCCCAGATGGTGACGCCGTTCTCGCGCAGCCAGCCGACGTTGCTCTCGCCCCGGAGGAACCAGAGCAGCTCATAGGCGATCGACTTGAAGTGCACGCGCTTCGTCGTGATCAGGGGAAAGCCCTCCGCGAGGTCGAACCGCAGTTGCCGGCCGAAGACGCTGCGCGTTCCGGTTCCGGTGCGATCGGACTTGTGGGAGCCGTTCGCGAGCACATCGCGCAGCAGGTCTTCGTATGGGGTGGTGATCGTCTCGCTCATCGCAAACGATGCTACGTCCCCTGGCGCCTCCGTGGGGGCTCATCGGTAGGATTCGGTCATGGACAGCGATGAGGTCGCGAACGACCCGCCGATCGTCTCTGTCCCGGGGAGAAGGCGGGTGACATACTCTCCTCCGGCGCGCCCCGAAGCCGAACGACACGACGACGACGAGCTTGCGAGCGCCATCGAGGAACAGGTGTCGCGCATGACGTCAGCCATCCCGATCATCGCCGGTCCCACGGTCGTCGGTTCGACCGGGCTCACGGATGCGGCCTCACTGACCGACGAGCAGGTCGCGGCTCTCGTCGACGACGATCTGTCGTCGCACGACACGCTCACCGCCATCCAGCACCTGGAGACCGTGCTGATCGCCCGCGCGGCGACCAGCGCCATCCCCGTCCAGTCCCGGCCGGAGCCGGAGCCGGAGCCGGAGCCGGAGCCGGAGCCGGAGCCGGAGCCGGAGCCGGAGCCCGAGCCCGAGCCCGATCTGCCGCCGGAGGACACCCCGACCCAGGCCATCAGCTTCGACGATCTCGACCTTCCGCCGCGCCGCGATCACGGCCCCGAGCCGACCTTCAGCGCCTGGATCGCTCCAGCAGCCACGGAGGCGATCCCCGTCGCGAAGTCCGATCCGCCTCTCGGCGACGTCGCGGACGCGTCCGACGACACCCCCGCCCGCGTCGAGCCGCTCGGCTATGTGCCGGAGGAGGCCGCCCCGAGCGAATCTCAACCCGTGCCGCTCGTGCCATCGGTTCCGCTGGCGCCCAGGGAGCCGCTGCCGACCGAGCATCCGGATGCGCCCAGCGTCGGCTCCGTGCCCCTTCCCGTCGTCGAAGCGGACCAGCTCGCAGCGCACGATCTCAGCGCCGGGCTCGCCGCCGCCAACGCCGAGGCCGAGATCGCCGACGACGCGGACGACGTGCGACTTCCGACCGGCTCCCTCTCGGCCCCGCTCGCGAGTCCTCGCGTCAGCACGTCGGAGCGGGTGCTGTTCGACGGCGAACCGGTGGCCGCGCCCCTGTTCGTGCCCGAGGCGTCCGGCCTCGAGTCGACGCCCCTCGATCGCCGGGTCGGCTGGGCGTCCCGCATGTTCTGGCTCTGGTTCGCGGGAACGTCGTCGCTCATCAGCGTCGGAGTCGGAGCGACGCTGTTCACCCTGGGTCTGAGCCTGCGGCAGATGCTCGTCGCGACACTGATCGGCGTCGCGCTGTCGTTCCTGCCGCTCGGCATCGGCACCCTCGCCGGCAAATGGAGCGGCCAGCCGACCATGGTCGTCTCGCGTGCGACGTTCGGGCTCCGGGGCAACCTCCTCCCCGCCGCGCTCGCCCTGATCACCCGTCTCTTCTGGGGCGCCGTGCTGCTCTGGCTCGCCGGCGCCGCGGTGGGCGCGGTCTTCACCTCGCAAGGCTGGTCGCAGGATGCCGTGCTGCCGACGGCCGTCGGGCTGGTCGTGACGATCGGGGTGGCGCTCGCCGTCGCCTATTTCGGCTACTCGCTCGTCGCCCGCGTGCAGCTCGTGCTCACGATCGCCTCCGCGATCCTGATCGCTGTGATGATCGTCGCGACCTGGCCGTCGGTGCACATCTCGACCGCACTCGCCGTGCCGGACGCGGTCTGGCTGCGCACGGTCACCGGCGCCGTTCTCGTGTTCAGCTACCTCGGCCTCGTCTGGGCCAACAGCAGCGCAGAGGTCGCCCGCTATCAGCGGCGGGGCGCCTCCGGAGCCGCGTCGATGCTCTGGGCGACGTTCGGTGCGGCGCTCCCGCCGTTCGTCCTGATCGGGTACGGGGGACTGCTCGCTGCGTCGAACGCCTCCGTCGCCGCCGACCTCGCCGCCGATCCGGTGGCCGCGTTCGCGCAACTGGGGCTGCCGGCGTGGTATCCCATCCCATTGCTCCTGGCGGTGACGCTGAGCCTCATCTCCGGGCTCGTGCTCACGGTCTACTCGGGCGGGTTCACGCTCGAGGCGATGGGCGTGCGACTGGGCAGGCGATGGAGCACGGTCGTGATCGGCGCGGCGATCGCCGTGGCCGGGATCGTTCTCGCCGCGAGCGTCTCCGACCTGTCCATCGTGATCGAGGCGCTGCCGACGACGCTGGCGGTTCCCGTCGCGGCCTGGGCGGGGCTGTTCGCCGCCGAGATGATGCTGCGCACCCGCCGTCTCCACCAGCCGTCGCTCGTCGAGCGCGGAGGGGTGTACCCGGATTGGCGGTGGCCGAACATAGCGATGTTGATCGTGGCCAGCGTGATCGGGTTCGGGCTCGTCAGCTCCGAGCTGCCGTGGCTCGGCTGGGAGGGCTTCCTCTACCCGGTGCTCGGTGTCGACCCCCACGGCGACCTGGGAACGAGCAATATCGGCGTGGTCGTCGCGCTCGGGCTCGGCATCCTGACCCCGATCGTCTCGGGAATACCCGAGATCCGGCGGCAGGAGCGGACGAACGCCTGAGCAGGTCTGCACCGAGCGCATCCCGTAGGCTCGTCCCGTGTCCAACACTCTCGACTCCGTCCGCCGAACCGCCGAAGAACTCTGGCCGCTGTCGGGCGCGGAGAGCTGGGACGCGCCGGGACTGGTGGCCGGAGATCCGGCGGCCGAGGTGCGTCGCATCCTCCTCGCCGTCGACGCCGTCGCAGCCACCGTCGACGAGGCCGTCGCGCGTGACGCCGACCTGTTGCTCGTGCACCATCCGCTGCTCATGCGCGGGGTCACCGCCGTCGCCGAAGACCGGTACAAGGGGGCGCTCCTCGCCCGCCTCATCCGGGCCGACTGCGCTCTGATCGCCGCCCACACCAACGCCGACGTCGTCGCCGACGGCACCTCCGCCGTGCTCGCCGATCGGCTGGGGCTGGCAGACACCACGCCGATCGCTCCCGCCGCCGACGGGGTCACCGGCATCGGCCGGGTCGGTGACCTGCGCGAGCCGACCACTCTCGGTGCCCTCGCCCGCCGACTCGCCGACATCCTCCCGCCCACCGCGGGCGGCGTGCTCGCCTCCGGCGACTACCAGCAGCCCGTCACGCGCGTCGCGGTCTGCGGAGGCGCGGGCGACTCCCTGCTCGCGACGGATGCCGTGCGCGGCGCCGACGTGTACATCACCGCAGACCTGCGGCACCATCCAGCCTCCGAGGCCCGCGAGCAGTCGCTCGTCGCCGGCGGCCCAGCGCTGCTGAACGTCTCCCACTGGGCGAGCGAGTGGCTGTGGCTCGACACCGCGGCGTCCCAGCTGCGCGCGGCGCTGCCCGATGTCACCGTCGACGTGAGCGAGCTGCGCACCGACCCGTGGGACTTCGCGATCCTGCAGTAGCAGCGCGCAGCATCCTCGTCCGAACGAACCTCAAGACCCACGAAAAGAGCCGAGTCACCGTGAAAGCCAGCCCCGCCGACCAGAACGAACTCCTCCGCCTGCAGACGGCGGACACCCGTCTCGCCCAGCTCAACCACATCGCCAAGAACCTCCCGCAGACGGCCCAGCTGGCCGCGCTGCAGCCGGAGGTCGACGCCCTGCGTGCGCGGTGGATCGCCCGCACCGGCGAACTCGAAGACTCGCGGGCCGAACTGAAGCGCGTGGAATCGGATGTGGAACTCGTCGAGACGCGCATGACGCGCGACTCGTCACGCCTGCAGCAGACGTCGTCGACCAAGGATGTGCAGGCGCTCGAAGGCGAGCTCGCCTCGCTCACCAAGCGTCGCGACGACCTCGAAGAGATCGAGCTGACCGTGATGGAGCGGGTCGAAGCCTACGAGAAGTCGCTCGCCGAGGTCGAGGCGGAGCAGGCGGAGCTGAACGCCCGGGTGCACGAACTGGAGGCCGCTCGCGGCGAAGAGCTCGCCAAGCTCGATGCGCAGCGCACCGCCCTCGCGAGAGATCGCGCGACGATCGTGGGGGCGATCCCGGCCGACCTCGTCGAGCTCTACGAGAAGCAGCGCGGTCGCTACGGCATCGGGGCCGCCCTGCTCGTGCGCGGCGTCTCCCTGGGCAGCAACGTCAAGCTCAACGAGTCGGACTTGTCGGTGATCCGCCGGGCCGCTCCCGACGAGGTCGTTCTCTGCCCCGACAGCGGCGCCATCCTCATCCGCAACGAGGAGTCCGGGCTCTGAACCGAGTTCGCGCCTGAGCCGAGCCTGTAGGATCGAGGGCGAATGGGCCGGCAAGACGGTCGCGTCGGTCCGCTTCGGCGGGCCGCCGAGGAACGTCCGGGCTCCACAGAGCAGGATGGTGGGTAACACCCACCCGGGGCAACCCGCGAGACAGTGCCACAGAGAACAGACCGCCGCGGGCGTCGATCTTCGGATATCGACCGCGGTAAGGGTGAAACGGTGGGGTAAGAGCCCACCAGCGACCGGGGTGACCCGGTCGGCTCGGTAAACCTCATCCGGAGCAAGGTCAGACAGGAAACGTTGAGGCTGCTCGCCGAGTTTCCGGGTAGACCGCTAGAGGGCGGCGGCAACGTCGTCCCGAGATAGATGGCCGTCCACGGTGCTTCACGCACCCGGACAGAACCCGGCGTAACAGCCGGCCCATTCCTTCCCGCGCCGATCAGTCGGGGTCGGGAACGAAACGGTAGCCCATCCCGGGCTCGGTCAGCAGATGACGCGGGCGCGACGGCACCGGTTCGAGCTTCTTGCGCAGCTGAGCGAGATAGAGGCGCAGGTATCCCGTGTCGTTGGTGTACTGCGGCCCCCAGACCTCGGTCAGCAGAGTCTGACGCGTGACCAGGCGGCGCGGATTGCGGACGAGCACCTCGAGAATGTTCCACTCGGTCGGGGTGAGCCGCACCGTCGCGATGTCGTCGCCGGTGAGTCGAGTGACCAGGTGCGCGGCCAGGTCGACCGTGATGTCGCCGAAGGTCACGAGCGGTTGGTCGGCGGCAGCGGGCTGACGCCGTGTCAGGGCGCGGATCCGCGCGAGCAGCTCATCGGCGGCGAACGGTTTCGTCACGTAGTCGTCCGCACCCGCGTCGAGCGCGTCCACCTTGTCGGCGGAGTCGGTGCGCCCCGAGACGACCAGGATGGGCACGGCACTCCAGCCGCGCAGACCTTCGATGACCTCGATGCCGTTCAGCTCGGGCATCCCGAGGTCGAGCATGACCAGATCGGGGTGCTGCTCGACGGCGCGGCTCAGCGCCTCGGCGCCGGTGCTCGCCACGATGACCTCGTAGCCGCGGGCGGTCAGAAGGATGCGCAGCGCCCGGAGGATCTGCTGGTCGTCGTCGGCGATCAGGATCTTCACTCCGCGTCCTCCCCGTCGGCGTCTTCGTCGTTGCCGCGGGAGGCGGTCGCGGCCACCGGAAGCGAGACCACCATCGTGAGTCCACCGCCCGGCGTGTCCTCGGTTTCGAGTGTCGCTCCCATGCCTTCGGCGAAACCCTTCGACAGCGCAAGGCCCAGCCCGATGCCGGCGTCGTTGTCGGTGTCCCCGAGCCGTTGGAACGGCACGAACACGGCCTCGCGGCGTTCGTCGGGGATTCCGGGGCCATGGTCGATCACGCGCACCTGCACCCGCCCGCCGAACTCGCTCGCCGCGACAACCGGGCGTGAGTCGGGTGGTGAGAAGCGGAGGGCGTTGCTCAGCAGGTTCACGAGCACCCGCTGCAGCAGCACCGCATCCGTCTCGACCGGGGGCAGGCCCGCAGGAAGATCGAGTTCGACGTCGGCCGGGCCGATGGCGAGTTCGTCGAGCGCCGATGGCACGATGTCGTCGAGGTCGGTGGGGGCGAGTGTCACCGCCAGCACGCCGGCCTGCACCCGGCTGACATCGAGCAGGTTGGTCACCAGTGCCGCGAGGCCGTCGAGACTGTCCTCCGCGGTCTCCAGCAGGGCCTCACGGTCATCCTCGGTCAGCTGGATGTCGCGCTGGCGCAGGGTCGTGACCGCTGCCGTCGCCGCCGCGAGGGGCCGGCGCAGGTCGTGCCCGACAGCCGCGAGCAGGGCGCTGCGCACCCGGTCGGTCTCGGCGAGCGGGCCGAGTTCGCTGGCGGTGGCGGCGAGGTCGCGGTGCTCGAGCGAGGCATCCAGTTGGCTCACGATGACCGCGAGCAGACGCCTGTCGCCGGCGGCCAGGTCGCGCCCCGAGAGTTCGAGCGACCCGCGGGCACCGACAGGGATGGTCTGCGTGTGAGCGGCGTCGGAGGGCTCGCCGTCCGCGCTGATCACCTCGCCCTGGTCGCGAAAGCGCACGCCGGTGAGCCCGAACGCTTCGCGGGTGCGGGTGATGAGGGCCTGGATCGCATCCTCGCCCCGGATGACACCGCCGGCCACCGTCGCGAGCAGTTCCGCCTCGGCGGCGGCGCGCTGGGCGACGCGTGTGCGGCGGGCCGCCTGGTCGACGACGATGCTGACCAGGGCAGCGATGACGAGGAAGAGGATGAGCGCTAACAGGTGCAGCGGCTCGCTGATGGTGATCGTGTACAGCGGTTGAACGAAGAAGAAGTCGAGCGTCACCCCCGAGAGGAGGGCGGCGAACAGGGCGGGCCAGATGCCGCCGACCAGGGCGACGAGCACCACGAGCAGCTGATAGCCGAGCACATCGCTGGTCATCGAGTCCGGAGACCTCACGCTGGCCAACAGCCAGGTCAGCAGGGGGCCGCCGACGAGCGCGAGCGCGAAGCCGTAGACCCGGCGGCGCACGGTGAGGCCCCCGCCGATGCGGGGGAGCGAGAACCGCCCGCCCGCCCGCGAGTGCGAGACGATGTGCACGTCGATGTCTCCGGAGGCCCGGATGACGGTCGAGCCGATGCCCGGGCCCGTCAGAAGCGCCGAGAGACGGCTGCGCCGGCTGACGCCGATCACCAGCTGCGTAGCGTTCGATCCCCGAGCGAACTCGACGAGAGCCCGGGGCACATCACTGCCGACGACCTGGTGGTAGCTGCCACCGAGCTGCTCCACCAGGGAGCGCTGCGCGGCAAGGGCGCCCGGATTCGTCTCCCGGAGGCCGTCCTGCCCTGTCACGTGCACGGCGAGCAACTCCCCGCCGGCCGAACGCGCGGCGATCCTGGCGCCGCGGCGCAGAAGCGTGTCGCCTTCAGGGCCTCCGGTGAGGGCGACGACGACGCGTTCGCGAGCCTCCCACTTGCCGGCGATCCCGTGCTCCGCGCGATAGCGCTGCAGCGAGCTGTCGACCTCGTCGGCGAGCCAGAGGAGGGCGAGCTCGCGGAGGGCCGTGAGGTTGCCGAGCCGGAAATAGTTCGAGAGCGCGGCGTCGATCCGGGCCTGCGGATACACGACGCCGTCGGCCAGTCTGTCGCGCAGAGCCTGTGGGGCGAGATCCACGACCTCGATCTGGTCGGCGCCGCGCAGCACCGAATCGGGGATCGTCTCCCGTTGCTGCGTTCCGGTGATCTGCTCGACCACATCGTTGAGCGACTCGATGTGCTGGATGTTCACCGTCGACATGACGTCGATGCCGGCGTCGAGCATGGCGTCGACATCCTGCCAGCGCTTCTCGTTGGCGGAGCCGGGCGCGTTGGTGTGCGCGAGTTCGTCGACGAGGGCGATCTGAGGAGCCCGGGCGAGCACCGCGTCCAGGTCGAGCTCCGTGAGCTCGATGCCACGGTGTGTGACGACCCGACGCGGTACGACCTCGAGACCCTCCAGCACCGCGGCCGTTGCGGCGCGACCGTGGGTCTCCACGACCGCGACCACCACGTCCTTACCCAGCGACCGCAGGCGCCGGCCCTCTTCGAGCATCTCGTAGGTCTTGCCGACGCCGGGCGCGGCGCCGAGCATGACCCGCAGGCGGCCTCGTGCCATCTCTAGTCGTCCATACTCGGTTATCGGCCGCTCTGTGATCGGTCGAAGGCGGCGAGCGCCAGGTTCAGCTGGAGCACGTTCACGGTCGGTTCCCCGAGGTAGCCGAGGTCCCGTCCCTGAATCCTAGACTCGACGAGTGCGCGCAACCTGTCCGGGGAGAGGCCACGGGCATCCGCGACCCGCGCCACCTGGAGCAGGGCGTAAGCGGGGGAGATGTGCGGGTCGAGTCCGGAGCCGGATGCGGTGAGAGCGTCGTTCGGGATGTCGGCGACCGCGACCTCGTCGTCCTTCGCGATCGCTGCCGCCCGCTCGTCGATGGCTGTCACGAGATCGGGATTGCCCGGACCGAGGTTGCTGCCCGACGACGCCTTGCCGTCGTAGCCGTCACCGGCCGCCGACGGGCGGGACTGGAACCATTGCGGAAGCGCGTTGCCTTCGTCGTCGGTGAAGCTCTGGCCGATGAGGCTCGAACCGACCGGCGAACCGTCGGCGGTGACGATGGAGTCGTTCGACTGCGCCGGCAGCGCGAGCTGTCCGACGCCCGTGACGGCGAGCGGATACACGACGCCCAGCAGTGCGGTCAGCACGAGCATGGCGCGGATGGCGACCCAGTAGTGGCGCCACGCGCCACGGAGTCCGTTCATTTCGGGATGTCCTTTCCAGAATCCGTCGGAGGTCAGAAGCCGGGGATGAGAGCGACCAGCAGGTCGATCAGCTTGATGCCGATGAACGGCGCGATCAGCCCGCCGACGCCGTAGACCAGCAGGTTGCGGGTCAGCAGTGTCGCCGCGCGCGCGGGCCGGTAGCGCACGCCGCGCAGGGCCAGCGGGATCAGCAGCACGATCACGATGGCGTTGAAGATCACGGCCGACAGGATGGCCGACGCCGGCGAGTGCAACTGCATCACGTTGAGCGCCTGCAGGCCCGGGAACGAGGCCACGAACATCGCCGGGATGATGGCGAAGTACTTGGCCACGTCGTTCGCGATCGAGAACGTGGTCAGCGCACCGCGCGTGATCAGCAACTGCTTGCCGATGCTGACGATGTCGATCAGCTTCGTCGGGTCGGAGTCGAGGTCGACCATGTTGCCGGCCTCCTTCGCCGCCGACGTGCCCGTGTTCATCGCGACCCCGACATCCGCCTGCGCGAGGGCAGGGGCGTCGTTCGTGCCGTCACCGGTCATGGCGACCAGGTTGCCGCCGGCCTGCTCGCGCCGGATGAGGGCCAGCTTGTCTTCCGGTGTCGCTTCGGCGAGGAAGTCGTCGACCCCGGCCTCAGCGGCGATCGCCTTGGCCGTGAGCGGGTTGTCGCCGGTGACCATGACCGTTCGGATGCCCATCCGGCGCAGGTCGGCGAACCGATCGGCCAGCCCCTCCTTCACGACGTCCTTCAGGAAGATGACGCCCAGCAGCGTCGCCGTTCCGTCGGCTTTGCTCGTCGCGACGGCGAGGGGAGTGCCGCCGAGGGAGGAGATCCGTTCGACCTCGGTGTCCAGCTCGCGCAGGGCGGCGGTGGATGCGGAGGCCGAGCCCCCGGGCGCCTCCCTCACCCAGGCGACGATGGCGCTCGCCGCGCCCTTCCGCACCCGCGTTCCGTCGGCGAAGTCGAGGCCGCTCATCCTGGTCTGCGCCGTGAACGGAACGATGTCGGCCTTCGTGTCGGCGTCGGGCGTGTAACCCATCCGTTCGGCCAGCGCCACGACCGAGACGCCTTCGGGCGTCGGGTCGCTCAGCGACGAGAGCGCCGCGGCCTTCACCAGGTCGGTGCTCGACGTTCCAACGACCGGCGTGAACTCGCTCGCCTGGCGGTTGCCGTACGTGATCGTGCCGGTCTTGTCGAGTAGCAGCGTCGTCACATCGCCTGCCGCCTCGACCGCGCGGCCCGACATGGCCAGCACGTTCCGCTGCACGAGGCGATCCATGCCGGCGATGCCGATGGCGGAGATCAGCGCGCCGATCGTCGTCGGGATGAGGCACACGAGCAGGGCGATCAGCACAGGGACGGCCGGTTCGGCGTTCGAAAAGCCTGCCGCCGGCCCCAGCGTCAGCACGACGACCAGGAACACGATGGACAGACTGGCGAGCAGGATGTTCAGCGCGATCTCGTTCGGCGTCTTCTGCCGCGAGGCGCCCTCGACGAGCCGGATCATGCGATCGACGAACGTCTCGCCCGGCTTGCTCGTGATCGACACGAGGATGCGGTCGGAGAGCACCCGCGTTCCGCCGGTGACGGCGCTGCGATCGCCGCCGGACTCACGCACGACGGGCGCGGACTCGCCGGTGATGGCCGATTCGTCGACCGAGGCGATGCCGCGGACGATGTCGCCGTCTCCGGGGATGAGCTCGCCGGCGACGACGACGACCAGGTCGCCGAGCCGCAGGTCGGTGGAGGGCACCTGCTCGATCGTGGCGCTGAGCGCATCCGGATCGCCGGCGGGGTCGTACCCCGTCACGCGAGCTGCGAGCGTGCTGGTGCGGGTCTGCCGCAGGCTCGCCGCCTGGGCCTTGCCGCGGCCCTCTGCCACCGATTCGGCGAGGTTCGCGAAGACGACCGTGAGCCAGAGCCAGACTGCGATGCTCCAGGTGAAGGCGAGCGTCTGCGGGCTGGTCGCCGTGGAGGTCGCGCCCGGGGAGCCGGTGAACGACTGAGCGATGGCGAGCAGCGTGGTGAGCGCTGCGCCCACCTCGACGATGAACATGACCGGGTTGCGCCACATGAGGCGAGGGTCGAGTTTGCGGAGAGCGCCCGGCAGGGAGGCGGCGAGCCTGCCCGCGTCGAACGCACCCTTCGGAGTTCTGGTCGGATGTGAGACGGTCATGGTCACTGCAGCCCTTCCGCCAGGGGACCCAGCGCGAGAACGGGAAAATAGGTGAGCGCGGAGACGAGGATGATCGTTCCGACGAGGAGGCCGACGAACTGCGGCCGATGGGTCGGGAGCGTGCCCGCGGTGGCCGGCACCTTCTGCTGACCGGCGAACGACCCGGCGAGAGCCAGAACGAACACGATCGGCAGGAACCGGCCGAGGAACATCGCGACCCCGAGCGCCGTGTTGAACCACGGTGTGTTCGCCGTCAGCCCGGCGAACGCCGAGCCGTTGTTGTTGGCCGCCGATGTGAACGCGTAGAGCACTTCGGTGAAACCGTGCAGGCCGGGGTTGAAGATCGAGGTCTTCTCCACGTCGGCCCGGATGGCCGGCACCGCGAAACTCAGCCCCGTGCCGACGAGCACGAGGGTCGGAGTGGCGAGGATGTAGAGGCTCGCGAGCTTGATCTCGCGCGGTCTCAGCTTCTTGCCCAGGTATTCGGGTGTCCGTCCGACCATCAGACCGGCCAGGAACACGGCGACGATCGCGATGACGAGCACGCCGTACAGTCCAGCGCCGACCCCGCCGGGGGCGACCTCGCCGATCATCATGTTGAGGAGCGCCATCCCGCCGCCGAGCGGACTGTAGCTGTCGAGCATCGAGTTCATCGCCCCCGTGGAGGTGACCGTGCTCGTCGTGTCGAACAGTGTCGACCCGAGGATGCCGAACGCCGACTCCTTGCCCTCCAGCGACCCGCTCGACAGCTCGAACGCCGTCATCGCCGCCAGACTGCCGACGAAGAGCACGCCCATCGTGGCGAGCACGGCGTAGCCCTGACGGCGGTCGCCGACCATGGTCCCGAAGGTGCGGGGGAGCGAGAACGGGATCAGCAGCATGAGCACGACCTCGACGAAGTTGGTCCAGGCCGCCGGGTTCTCGAACGGATGCGCGGAATTGGCGTTGAAGAACCCGCCACCGTTCGTGCCGAGCAGCTTGATCGCCTCCTGCGAGGCGACGGGACCGCCGGGGATCGACTGCGTCGCGCCGGTCAGGGTCGTCACATCCTGAAAGCCCGCGAAATTCTGGATCGCGCCGCCGGCGATCAAGACGATCGCGGCGAGCACCGACAGAGGCAGCAGGATGCGCACCGCGGCGCGCACCAGGTCGACCCAGAAGTTGCCGATCGTGCCCCTGGTGGCTCGGGCGAACCCTCGAACCAGGGCTACTGCGACGGCGATACCGACAGCGGCGGACACGAAGTTCTGCACGGCGAGGCCCGCTACTTGCACCGCGTAGCCGAGGGTCGCATCCGGTGAGTACGACTGCCAGTTCGTGTTGGTCACGAACGAGATCGCCGTGTTGAAAGCGAGGCCCTCGGGCACGGCGGGGAAGCCGAGCGAGTACGGAAGCACCTCCTGCAGCCGCTGGAGACCGTAGACGATCAGGATGCCGACCACCGAGAACGCGAGAACCCCGCGCAGGTAGGCCGGCCACGACTGCTCGGAGGCGGGATCGACTCCGATGAGCCGGTAGAGCCCGCGTTCGCCTTTCAGATCCCGCCCGGTCGTGAAGACCCGCGCCATGTAGTCGCCGAGAGGCCGGTGGGCGACGGCGAGAACGAGCGCGAGCGTCGCCAGCTGGGCGACGAACAGCCACGCGGTCATCAGAACCGCTCCGGTCGCACCAGCGCCACGATCAGGTAGGCGATCGCGGCGACCGCGAGCACCGCGCTGACGATCTCCGCTGCGGTTGTCAGTAGCTCAGCGCTCACAGCTTCTCGACCCCCCGACCGACGAGCCCCACGACGAGCGCGAGCACGACGATGCCGAGAAGGTAGACGACGTCCATCAAGACTCTCTCCATCCGTTCGGATGCGTGCGACCATCCGGTCGCAGCAGAGAGAGTCCACACCCGTCAGGGCGCCCGGGATGCGACTCCTAACGCATCCCTAACGCCCTGGCGGCGAACCCTAACGGTCCCTTTGCACCGCCAGCGCCGCAGCGCCCAGGATGCCCGCGTTGTTGCGGTGCACGGCGGGCACGATTTCGGTCTTCAGGTCGAGCAGCGGGAGGAAGTCCTTGTAGTTCTTCGACACGCCGCCGCCCACGATGAACAGGTCGGGGGTGAACAGGAACTCGAGCGTGGTGTAGTACTTCTGCAGGCGCTTCGCCCACTTCTCCCACGAGAGGTCGTCGCGCTCCTTGGCCGAATACGCTGCCTTCGACTCGGCGTCGGCGCCGTCGATCTCCAGGTGGCCGAGCTCGGCGTTCGGGATGAGCACCTGGTCGTAAATCAAGGCCGATCCGATGCCGGTGCCGAGCGTCGTCATGATGACGAGGCCGTCGCGATCCTTCGCTGCGCCGAAACGGGTCTCCGCGTAGCCGGCGGCGTCGGCGTCGTTGACGAAATGGATGTCGCGGCCGAGCGCCTTCTCGAAGAGGTCTTCGGCGCGGAGGTCGATCCACTTCTTGGAGACGTTGGCCGCCGACAGGGTGACGCCGTGGCTGACGATGGCGGGGAAGCAGACACCGACGGGCGCATCCGGATTCTCAGCGGCGAGCTTGTCGACGATCTCTTTGGTGACCTCGACGATCTCGTCGGGCTTGCCGCCCTCGGGCGTCGGCAGTTTGATCCGGTCGCTGATCAGCTCCCCGGAATCGAGGTCGACGAGACCTCCTTTGATTCCGGTTCCTCCGATGTCGATTCCGATGGCGGTGCTCTGCGAACTCATGGCACTGAATCTACCGGTCCGCGTGGCCGATCATGGAAGCGTGAGCACCTCGGCGCCGCGTTCGGTGACGACGAGCGTGTGCTCGAACTGCGCCGTGATGCTCTTGTCGCGCGTCACGACCGTCCAGTCGTCTTCCCACATGTCCCATTCGTGGGTGCCCAGGGTGAGCATCGGTTCGATGGTGAACACCATCCCCGGCTCCATGACGGTGTCGTAGAGCGGCGCAGAGTCGTAGTGGGGGATGATCAGGCCCGAGTGGAACGCTTCGCCGACGCCGTGACCGGTGTAATCCCGCACGACCCCGTAGCCGAAGCGCTTCGCGTACGACTCGATCGCGCGGCCGATCACGTTGACCTGGCGGCCGGGGGCCACGGCCTTGATGCCTCGGTTGAGCGCCTCCCGCGTGCGCTCCACCAGCAGGGCGACCTCTTGCGACGCGGCGCCCGCGATGAAGGTCTGGTTGCTGTCGCCGTGGAATCCGTTCTTGTACGCCGTGATGTCGATGTTGACGATGTCGCCGTCTTCGAGCACCGTGTCGTCCGGTATCCCATGGCAGATGACCTCGTTCACCGAACTGCAGATCGACTTGGGGTAGCCGCGGTAGCCGAGCGTCGACGGGTACGCCTCGTTCGCCAGCAGGAACTCGTGACCGATCGCGTCCAGCTCCTCGGTCGTCACGCCCGGGCGCACGGCCCGCCCGACGGCGTCGATCGCGAGCGCGGCGATGCGGCCGGACTCGCGGATGAGCGCAACCTCCTCGGGCGAGTAGACGTCGGACCCGCTGTACGGCGCCGGTGCCTTCTTCCCCACATATTCCGGGCGCGGAATGCTGGCAGGGACGGGCCGCATCGGCGAGATGCGGCCAGGGATCAGGTGACCGGCGGAATCCTTGGGCATAGGATCAAGCTTATGACCGGCGAGAACGAATACGGGATCAAACAGGACGCAGAGCACCGCTACTGGTACAACATGAAGAGCGGCAAGGTCGAGCAGGGATTCCTTTCCCCCGCTCCCGACCGGGTCGGCCCCTTCGACACCCGCGAAGAGGCGGAGCACGCTCTCGAGAAACTCCGCGAGAACAGCGCCAAGTGGGCTGAGGAAGACGCCAGCGACGAGCGCTAGCCGCCGCGCCGGCGATGCTACGTCGGCGAGATGCCGGTTGGCGCACGTTTGAATCGGTTCACGTAGGTGGCATCTCGGCCGGTCCCAGGAGTGGCTGACTAGAAGCTGTGCTCCTGGGTGGGGAACGAGCCGCCCTGCACGTCCGCTTTGAAGGCTGTCGCCGCATCCGAGAGAACGCCGCGCAGATTCGCGTACTGCTTGACGAACTTGGGGATGCGCCCGGTCGTGAGGCCCGCCCAGTCGGTCCAGACGAGGAGCTGGCCGTCGACATCCGGCCCGGCCCCGACCCCGATCGTGGGGATGCGCAGCTCGGCGGTGACCCGACCGGCGATGTCGGCCGGCACCATCTCCATCACCACGGCGAACGCGCCGGCGTCCTCCACGGCGTGAGCGTCGGCGAGCAGCTGCTCGGCGCCATCGCCGCGACCCTGGATGATGTGGCCGCCGAGACCGTGCTCGCTCTGCGGGGTGAAGCCGATGTGGGCCATCACGGGGATGCCGGCGTCGACGATGCGACGGATCTGGTCGGCGCTGCGCACACCGCCCTCGAGCTTCACGGCGTGCGCGCCGGTCTCCTTCATGAACCGCACCGCCGTGTGGAGTGCCTCCAGCGCGCCCGTCTCGTACGAGCCGAACGGCATGTCCGCCACCACGAACGCGCGCTTGACGGCGCCCGCCACGGCGCGGGTCAGCGGGATGAGCTCGTCGACCGTCACGGGAAGCGTCGTCTCGTAGCCGAGCACGTTGTTTCCGGCCGAGTCGCCCACGAGGAGGAAGTCGATTCCGGCGGCGTCGAAGATCTGCGCGGTGAGCTGGTCGTAGCTGGTCAGGCCGGTGAACTTGGCGCCCTCCTCCTTCGCGGCCTGGAAGTGCCTCGTCCGCACCCGCTTGAGGGTCTGCATCGAGGGCGAGACGGAGGGCATCGGTGACTGCTCAGACATGCGCTCAGTCTAGTGAGCGACACGCGAAACCCGGTTCGCGCGTGCGAAGAGCGGCCGGGTGAGCCAGTAGTCTGGGAAGGCTGACGAAAGGGGCACGATGGACAAGCAGCGCGACTTCGTTCTTCGCACGATCGAGGAACGAAACATCAAGTTCGTGAGGCTGTGGTTCACCGACGTCGTCGGCACGCTGAAATCGGTGGCGATCGCTCCCGCGGAGGTCGAAGGCGCCTTCAGCGAGGGTCTCGGATTCGACGGTTCGGCGATCGAGGGTTTGACCCGCGCCTACGAGTCCGACCTGCTCGCGCATCCCGACCCCACCACGTTCCAGATCCTTCCCTGGCGCGGCGAGATCGACCCGACCGCGCGCATGTTCTGCGACATCACCACGCCCGACGGGCTCCCGTCCGTGTCCGATCCGCGCAACGTGCTGAAGCGCACGCTCGAGAAGGCCGCCGACCTGGGCTTCACCTTCTACACGCACCCCGAGATCGAGTTCTACCTGCTTAAGTCGTCGGCGTACGGCCCCGATGGCCCGGAGCCCGTCGACTCGGCCGGCTACTTCGACAACGTTCCCGGCGGCACCGCTCACGACTTCCGTCGGCGTTCGGTCAGGATGCTCGAAGACCTCGGCATCTCGGTGGAGTTCAGCCACCACGAGGCGGGCCCCGGCCAGAACGAGATCGACCTGCGCTACGCCGACGCCCTCACCACCGCCGACAACATCATGACCTTCCGGACGGTCGTCAAAGAGGTCGCCATCGAACAGGGCGTGTACGCGACGTTCATGCCGAAGCCGCTCTCCGACCACCCGGGCTCGGGGATGCACACCCACATGTCGCTCTTCGAAGGCGACACGAACGCCTTCTTCGAGGCGGGCGCCGAATACCAGCTGTCGAAGATCGGCCGCCACTTCATCGCCGGTCTGCTGCGCCACGCGCCCGAGATCACTGCGGTGACCAACCAGTTCGTCAACTCCTACAAGCGGCTCTGGGGCGGGGACGAGGCTCCGAGCTTCGTCTGCTGGGGGCACAACAACCGTTCGGCTCTGGTGCGCGTTCCGCTCTACAAGCCCAACAAGGGGCAGAGCTCGCGAGTGGAGTACCGGGCCATCGACTCCGCCGCGAACCCGTACCTCGCCTTCTCGCTCATGCTGGCCGCCGGGCTCAAGGGCATCGAGAACCAGTACGAGCTGCCGCCCGAAGCGGAGAACAACGTCTGGGCGCTCAGCGACGCCGAGCGCCGCGCTCTCGGCTACAGCCAGCTGCCGGCGAGCCTCGATCACGCCATCCAGCTGATGGAGGAGTCGGAGCTCGTCGCCGAGACGCTCGGCGAGCAGGTCTTCAACTACGTGCTGCTGAACAAGCGGCAGGAGTGGGCGGCCTACCGCGCCCAGGTCACGCCGTACGAGCTGCGCACCAACCTCGAGATCCTCTAGGCGCGCCCGACAGCACCGATGACCCGCGACCAGCTCTCCCTGACCACCCTGGCGCGGTCCGGCTTCGTCGGGCTGAGCTCGGTGCGAAACGAACTCGACGAGCTGGCGCAGGTCGTCGGCCTGTCGATCGAGGCGATGCTCCCTGCCTTCGCCGCCGCGGCAGATCCGGACACGGCCCTGAGAGGAGTGCTGGCGCTGCTGCGCCGGTCGCCCGACCCCGTGAAGCGGCTGCTGGCGGCCGACGACAGCGCCCGTCGGCTGCTGCGCGTCATCGGGGCGTCGGAGGGCGCGACAGAGTTCTTCCTGAGGCAGCCGGATGAGCTTGCGGCCCTCGCGCGGCACGTCGAACGAGTGCCGACCGCGGCCGAGCTGCGCACCGACCTGCTCGACTCGGTGGGCGCGCGCGACGGATTCGCGTCTCTGACGGAAGAAGCGGCGTGGACGGCCCTCCGCATCCGGTACCGCCGACGACTGGTGCAACTCGCGAGCTTCGACCTGGAGCAGCCTGATCCGGTCGACGGTCTTGACGCCGTCGCTGCCGCCCTCGCCGATCTGGCCGCCGCCGCCATCGAGGCTTCCCTCGCGGTGGCCCGGCGCGAGGTGAGCGGCACCGGTCCCGGCCGCTTTCCCGAGTCAGAGGTGCGGGCGACCCGGTTCGCGGTCATCGGGATGGGCAAGGCGGGCGCCGGCGAACTGAATTACGTGAGCGACGTCGACGTGATCTTCGTCGCCGACGGAGACGAAGCGACGGGGCTCTCGCCCGCTCGGGCGGTCGACATCTCCACGAGGCTCGCGATGCTGATGATGCGCGGGATCGACGCCCCGGCCGTCGAGCCGGGACTTTGGGAGGTCGACCCGAACCTGCGCCCGGAGGGCAAAGACGGCGCGCTGGTGCGCACCCTCGAGTCGCATCTCGCCTACTACGATCGCTGGGCTAAGGGGTGGGAGTTCCAGGCGCTCCTCAAGGCGCGCCCGCTCGCGGGAGACCTCGAACTCGGTCAGCGCTATGTGGATGCGCTGGCTCCCAAGGTGTGGAACAGCGCCTCCCGCGAAAACTTCGTGGAGTCCGTGCAACGGATGCGCGAGCGCGTGACCGACCACATCCCCGACGACGAGGTGGAGTATCAGCTGAAGCTCGGGCCGGGGGGTCTTCGCGACGTCGAGTTCACCGTGCAGCTGCTCCAGCTGGTCCACGGTCAGACCGACGACGGCGTGCACCAGCGCGCGACCCTGCCCGCGCTCGCGGCCCTCGCGGCGCAGGGTTACGTCGGGCGCGAGGAGGCTGCGCAGTTCTCCCGCGACTATCGCACGCTTCGTCTGCTGGAGCATCGGCTGCAGTTGCGTCACCTGCGCCGCACCCACCTCATGCCGCGCGACGAAGGGGATGTGCGGGTGCTGGCCCGCGCATCCGGCCTCGCGACGGGAACACCGCAGCTGCTGGAGCGCTGGACGGAGATCAAGCACCGCGTTCGCGGCCTGCACGAACGGCTCTTCTATCGGCCTCTGCTGAGCGCCGTGGCGGCGACGCCCAACGAAGACGCCGAGCTCACCGGCGAGGCCGGACTGACCAGCTCGCAGGCCGAGGCACGGCTCGCGGCGATCGGCTTCCGCGACCCGAAGGGGGCGCTGGCGCACATCGCGGCTCTCACCGGGGGCGTGTCGCGGCGGGCGACCATCCAGCGTCACCTGCTGCCGGTCATGCTGCAATGGTTCGCGGCCGGCGCCGACCCCGACTACGGCCTGCTCACGTTCCGGCGTTTGAGTGAAGACCTCGGTTCCACCCACTGGTACCTGCGGATGCTCCGGGATTCGACGGGCGCTGCCGAGCGTCTGACGCGCGTGCTCTCCGGCTCGAAGTACGCGGGCGAGCTGCTGGGGCGCATCCCCGAGTCCGTCGCCTGGCTGGGATCGGAAGACGACCTGAAGCCGCGACCGGCGGAGCTTCTCGCGGAGGAGACCCGCGCCATCCTCGCCCGTCACGGAACACCGGAGGCAGCGGCGGCGGCGCTCCGGGCCGCGCGCCGGCGCGAGATCCTGCGGCTCGCGTTCTCGGGCATCCTCGGCATCGCGACGATCGAGCAGCTCGCCGACGGACTGTCGGCGGTGACCGAGAACGTGATCGTCGGTGTGCTGGAGGCGATTCGCGCATCCCGCCCCGACCGTGACCGCTTCGAGTTCGCCGTGATCGGCATGGGGCGGTTCGGGGGGCGCGAGCTCGGTTTCGGGTCGGACGCCGACGTGATGTATGTGTTCCGTGCACTCGACGACGAGCAGGATGCGGCGCACAAGGCGGCGCTCGCGATCGTCTCCGACCTCAACCGGCTGACCGAAGACAACGTGCTCCCGCTCGACCTGGACATAGGGCTTCGGCCCGAGGGCAAGAACGGCACGCCGGTGCGCTCCCTCGAGTCGTACCGCGCCTACTACGAGCGCTGGTCCCTCACCTGGGAGGCCCAGGCGCTTCTGCGCGCCCGGGGTGTGGCCGGTGACGCAGCACTACTGGCCGATTTCGAGGCCGTGGCCGACGGGGTGCGCTACCCGAGTCGGATCAGCGAACAGGCGGTGCGCGAGGTGCGCCGCATCAAGGCCAGGGTCGAGAACGAACGGTTGCCGCAGGGCGCGGACCCGACCCGCCACCTCAAGCTCGGCCGCGGATCGCTGAGCGACGTCGAATGGTTCGTGCAGCTCATCCAGTTGCAGCACGCGGCCGCTGTTCCGTCTCTGCGCACCACCTCCACCCTCGGAGCTCTCGCCGAGGCCGCCGAGCACGGCTTCGTCACCGAGGAGGACGCCGCCAAGCTGCGCGACGCCTGGGTCTTCGCCTCGCGCGCTCGCTCGGCGATGACGCTGTGGGCCAACAAGACGGCGGATGTGCTTCCCTCCGACCGGGTGCAGCTCGACGGTGTCGCGCGTCTGCTCGAATACCCGCCGGGTTCGGCGAGCCAGCTCGAACAGGACTACCTCGCCGTCACCCGCCGGGCGCGAGCCGTCTTCGAGCGCTCGTTCTACGGCCAGCCCGACCGCCCCACCCCGACCACGGCCTAGCTCGGCCGCGGCGGTCTTTTCGTGCGAAAAGCGCGGTTCGGGATTCCCGAACCCCCCGTCTCCCACCAGAGAAACACCAATCCGGTGGGCGCGGAGGCGGTGTCCACGGCGTCCGCGGCGGGGTCGTGGCCGGCGTT
>NZ_JBHVYL010000040.1:0-26392 GCF_042880955.1 Leifsonia sp. NPDC058292 | reverse complement strand
TCGAAACGCCGGCCGCTCGTCGTCAGAGTGAGGTCACTCGCTGTCCCCGTAACGCTTCGCGAGGTACTCGCGAGCGACGACACGCGCTTCGGCGATGAAGCGCTCGTCTCCGTTCGGGTCGGCCAGGAAGGCACGGTTGATCAGCGCGTCGGAGATCTCGACCACGGTCTCCAGACGGAACTTCAGTTCGTCTCCGGCGGGGAGACCGAACTCGTCGGAGAGGATCTCGGCGAAACGGTGCGCGAACGACTCGTCGGTCTCGTCCGGCGCGTCATCGGCGACGCCGACCCGCTCCGCGTCGGTGAACCGGATGATGCGGAAGCCCGGCTCCGAGCGGAACATCACCACGAAAGCGTCGATGGCGCACTCCACGGCGTTCCACCAGTGTTCGGGGCTCTGCACCCGGATGGCTTCGACGACGGCGGACCGGTAACGCTGCAGCGCGCGGTCGCGCAAGGCCTGCAACAGCACGATGCGGTCGGGGAAATAGCGGTAGACCGTTCCGATCGAGGCTCCGGCGCGCTCAGCGACCATGGCGGTCGTGAGGCGATCGAATCCGATCTCGTCGACCACTTCGGCCGCCGCGTCGAGCAGCGCGTCGATCCGCGCCGCGCTCCTTTCCTGAATCGGCTCCGTTCGCACCAGCGGTGCGCCCGAAGGATTCTGTCCGGCAACGAGGTCATTGATGGGCACGAGGGCAACTCCTTCTTTCCTGCAGGTCCACAATACGTTGATCCGGGTCCCCAGCCCCGCCCAGCCTTCCGCAGGGCGCAATTCGGATCATATTCGGGGAAACCTCACTTACGGGTGGGAAATCCTCACGACGCGCCGCAATTCTGTCCCCCAACTCTGGGGGATGCGCGCGAACCGTTCGATGGTTCATGAGAAACTTGACGGATATGTCCGGATCACCCGACGCCCGCAGCACGAACGTGGAACTCGTCATGCATCGCGCTGCGCGCATCGAAGACGCGTTCCACGAGTTCCGCGCACGGCGGGGCCGCAAGCGCGGTTTCCTCGCGACGGTCGTTCCGTACACCGGGTACGGCTCCCCCACCTGGGTCCGAATCCTCGGCCGCGTCGTGCTCGCCCGCGACCCGAAGCCGGGCAGCAGGGCCGAGCGGCTGCACCGCAAGCGCGAGGAGAGCATCCGGGGCTGGCGTTCGTTCATCAGCGTCCCGGTCGCCGACGTGCCCGTGACCATCGAGATCGAGGGAAGCACCCACACCGTGATGCCCGACCGTGGCGGCGTGATCGACACGGTCATCCCGGTGCAGCTCGCTCCGGGATGGCACACGGTGCGCCTGTACACGGCCGAGTCGGCGCGCGTGTTCGAGGCGCCGGTCTTCATCGTCGATCCCAAGACCAGGTTCGGCATCATCTCCGACGTGGACGACACGGTGATGGTCACCGCCCTGCCACGACCTCTCCTCGCCGCCTGGAACACCTTCGTGCTGGATGAGCACGCCCGCGTTCCCACGCCCGGTATGGCTGTGCTGCTCGAGCGGCTGGCGGCGACGCATCCGGGAACCCCCGTCGTCTACCTGTCGACCGGCGCCTGGAACGTCGCCCCGACACTCACCCGCTTCCTCTCCCGCAACCTCTTCCCCGCCGGTCCGTTGCTCCTCACCGACTGGGGTCCGACGCACGATCGCCTGTTCCGCAGCGGACGGGACCACAAGAAGTCGAGCCTCGAACGACTCGCGGAGGAGTTTCCGGGATTGCAGTGGCTGCTCATCGGAGACGACGGTCAGCACGACGAGGTGCTCTACCGCGAGTTCATCAGCTCGCACCCCGAGAGCGTGCGGGCCGTCGCCATCCGTCAGCTCTCCACGCGCGAGGCGGTTCTCGCCGGTGGCCGGTCGAAGGCGGAGAAGCACACGAGTCTCAGCGGAGCGCCATGGGTCTATGCGCCCGACGGCGCCGGGCTCAGCGAGCAGCTGAAAGCGCTCGACATCCTGCCCTAGCGGTCGGCGCCTGGTGCGAGCCACGGCTGTCACCGGCGTGCGACATACTGGGTCGCATGCCTGCCAGTGCCGCCGACCTACGCCGGTTCCGCCTGCTCGCGCACGGGCTCGAGGGAGAGCAGGCGACGACGCCGCAGGCCGTGGTCGAGCGGATGCTCGCGGTGCAGGCGCAAGACTTCGGTGCGGCCTGCTGGGCGCTCGGCGTGCGCTCCCCCGGCATGACCCAGTCAGACGTGATCGCGGCCCTCGACGCCGGAAGCATCGTGCGCTCCTGGCCGATGCGGGGCACGCTCCATTTCGTTCCGCCCCGCGATCTCGGCTGGATGCTTCAGGTCACCACCGAACGGATGGTGACCGGCCTCGCCCTGAGACATCGGCGGCTCGAGCTCGAACAGGCCGATTTCGACCGGGCCCGCGACATCGTGACGGCCGCCATCGCCGGTGGTGGCAGCATCGGCCGGGCCGATCTCATGGCGCTGTGGGAGCAGAGCGGCATCGTCACGGCCGGGCAGCGCGGCTACCACCTCATCTACTATCTGGCGCAGACCGGCGTGCTCTGCTGGGGTCCGTCACACAAGACGCAGCAGTCGCTGGTGCTGCTCGACGAGTGGGTGCCGAACCCTCGGAAGCTCGCGGACGACGAAGCGCACGCCGAGTTCTTGGTGCGGTATGTCGCCGGCCACGGACCCGCGACGATCAAGGACTTCGTCTGGTGGACGAAGGGCACGGTGGGCGGCGCGAAGACAGGGATCGCCGTCGCCGGCGACCGGCTCACCAGCATCACCGTCGACGGCGCGGAGTACTGGATGACCGCCGAACTCGCCGGCGCCGACGCGGCACGCGTGCGCTCGGCCACCGAGACGGGTGCTGTCCATCTGCTCCCGGCCTTCGACGAGTACTTCATCGGCTACCAGAACCGTGACCTGACCATCGATCCCGACGATTTCCTCAAGGTGGTTCCGGGCGGCAACGGCGTCTTCGCTCCCGTCATGGTCGCGGGCGGCCGCGTCATCGGCACCTGGAAGCGGTCGCAGAGCGGCAAAGAGATCACGGTCGAGCCACGCCCGTTCGGCGAACTGTCCGCGGCCCAGGCGAAGCGCCTTCCGGCACGCGTCAAGGCATACGCGCGGTTCATCGGAGTCCCCGGCCGACTCGCCTGACCCGGCTACCCTGGAGGCGTGGCTCTGCGACTCCCTGCGAACATCCGATCGACGACGAGACTCCCGCTTCTGCAGGTGGTCAAGACCGCCATCGCGATGATTCTGGCGTGGCTCGTCGCCAGCCTGTTCCTCCCGAACGAGCTGCCGATCTTCGCCACGATCGCCGCGCTTCTCGTCGTGCAGCCGAGCGTCAACCAGTCGGTCGGCAAAGCGATCGAACGCAGCCTCGGCGTCATCGTCGGGGTGCTGATCGCCTATGCGATCGGTCTTGCGTTCGGCACCAACAGCTGGATCGTGCTGCTCGCCGTCGTCGTGTCCATCGTGCTCGCGTGGGCGCTCCGGCTCGCGCCCGGCACGGCGAACCAGGTGCCGATCACCGCGATGCTGGTGCTCGCCCTCGGCGCGTCGAATCCCGACTACGCGCTCGCGCGCATCGTCGAGACCATCATCGGCGCCATCATCGGAGTGCTGGTCAACATCCTCATCGTGCCACCGGTGCTGCTCGCACCGGCCCACGCTTCGGTGCTGCGACTCGGAAACGAGATCGCGGCCACCCTCGACCGTCTCGCCGGCGCTCTGGAGACCACGCAGTCGGCCAGTCAGCTCGACGAACTGCTGTTGGAGGCACGGCTTCTGCGCCCGATGGAGAAGAAGACCGAGGCCGCGCTCGCTCAGGCCAGGGAGAGCCTCACCCTCAACCCGCGACAGGTGCGGCACCGGCGGGTTCTCGACGACGACGACGAGCTGTTCGCCCGGCTGCGTCCCCTGATCACTCGCGCGCTCGGCATGACGCGCGCCTTCCACGACCACTACGACGAGAGTCTGGCGGGCGAGCCCACCCTGCAGGCGATCTCCGACGAGCTGCGCCGTTCGGCCCACGACCTCCGTCTGCTCTCCCGCGACCCCGACGCTCCGGCCGCCGAACCGGAGGCCAAGACCGAGGGCATCCCCGTGCTGACGGCCCCGCTCGTCGTCGCGACGCCCGATCCTCGGCACTGGATTCTGCTCGGGTCGCTGCTGGAAGACCTGCGCCGCATCCACGACGAGATCACCGGTGACGGAGCCACCTGAGCCACTAGCATTCCGCCTATGGACGAGGAGATCACTGCCCCTCCGCTCACCGACGACCCGGACGGCACGCCGGTGTCGACGCGGCGCATGGAGGCGTTCACCGACGGCGTCTTCTCGATCGCGGCGACACTGCTCGTGCTCGATCTGAGCGTCGACAAGTTTCCCATCGGCATCCACTCGGACGTCGCGCTCTGGTCGGCCATCGGCGACCAAGGGTTCGGGATATTGAGCTTCGTGATCAGCTTCCTGCTGCTCGGGCTGCTCTGGCGCATCCACGTCTGGCAGTTCGAGTTCGTATCGACGGTCGACTCGATGGGGGTGTTCCTCAACACGCTGCGGCTGCTCGGCGTGGTGCTCATCCCCTTCACCACGAGCCTGATCAGCAACTACAACGACCTTCTCGCCGGCCGCACGCTGCTTCCCCTCAACTTCCTCTTCGTCACCGCCGTGAGCGCGATCCAGTGGTACCACCTGACCTCGGCCCGGCATTCGTTCGTCTCCGGGCTCACGCCCGCAGCGGTGCGATCGACGAGGATCGGCTCCCTCATCGCCGTCGGACTCGCCCTGGTGACGGTCGCCCTGTCCCCGTGGCTCGGGTCGATCGCCTTCGTCGCTTCGTTCCTCAATCCGGTGTTCGACCGCTTCAGGACCCCGCGTCCGAAAGGCGTGCGCAAGAGGCACCACTGACACGCGGCCCCGTGAACGAACTCAGGGACCGCCGGAGCGATCCGGAGGTCCCTGAGGAGTGTCGTACGGGTCTTGCCGAGGACTAGTCCTGGGTGAGCACGGCCTGCAGTTCGAGGGTGATGGTCACCTTCTCGCCGAGCAGCATTCCACCGGTCTCGAGCGCGGCGTTGTAGGTGAGACCGAAGTCCTCGCGGTTCACCTCGGCCTTGGCGGTCGCGCCGGCCTTGTAGTTGCCGTACGGGTCCTGGCCGAAGCCGCCGAAGTCGAACTCGAACGTGACCGGCTTGGTCACGCCCTTGATGGTGAGGTCTCCGTCGACGAAGAAGTCGCCGTCTTCGACGCGGGCGCCGGTGGAGACGAACTCGATGTTCGGGAACTCCTCGGCGAGGAAGAAGTCACCGGTGCGCAGGTGCGCGTCGCGGTTCTTGTCCTTGGTGTTCACCGAGGCGACCTCGGCCTTGGCGGTGACCTTCGAGTCGAGCGGGTTCTCAGCGGTGACGAAGGTGGCGTCGAAGTTCTCGAAGACGCCCTTCACCTTGCTGATCATGAGGTGACGGATGCTGAATCCGACCTCGCTGTGCGAGGGGTCGATGGTCCAGGTGCCGGCCTTGTAACCGGGGATCTCGATGGTGTTCGTCATGTCTTCTTCTCCTCAAGAGTGTGTGGGCGAGGCGCTCGTCACGCTTCTCGAGTACATGCAAGCGTATGGATCGTGGATCTATTCCGAATCCCGAAAAGAAAGTTGACGCGTCACTCTTCGGGAGCCAGGGACCGCCGCAGTTCGAGGAGTTTCAGCGCGTCGGCCTCGATCAGGCTGGCCGGAATCCGGCCCGATCCCACCGCGGCGACGACCGCGTCGATGAGGGTGTCGGGGTCGCATCCGATCGACCCCGGGTCTGCCGGAAGCACGAACAGCAGCATCGTGTTGCCGGCTGCGATGGCTCGCACCGCGTTCTCCCCTGGGTTCTGGTATTCGGCCAGGCCCGTGTCTTGCAACATGCGCATGTCATCGGTGATGGTGATGCCCGAGAACCCCAGCTCATCGCTCAGAATGCGGTGCCATGCCCCCGAGAGCGACGCCGGAGCCGCATCCACGGCGCTGTAGGTCAGGTGCCCGAACATCACGACCTCGGCGCCGGCGGCGATACCAGCCGAGAATTGCGGCGCGTCCTGCGTCCGCCACCGGTCCATGGTTGCCGCGGTGGACGGCACGGTGAGATGGGAGTCGGCCTCGGTCTCGCCGTGTCCGGGGAAGTGCTTGAGCGTCGACAGCACCGCTCCCCTCTCCCCCGTGACCGACGCCGCTACCCGGGCGGCAGCGTCGGCGGGCGTCGTTCCAAGCACGCGGTCGGCGATGAACGAGTTCGGATCGGCGGTCACATCCGCCACGGTTCCGAAGTTCAGGGTGATGCCGGCCTGACGGAGCAGAGCTCCGCGTGCCGCGAACGCCGCCGTCGTCGCGGTGGAGGGCATGGTCTTCAGGGTGTCCGCGCCTGGCTGCCCGTCCCACGGGAGCCTGGTGACGTCTCCGCCCTCTTCGTCGACGGCGATGAGCGGCGGCAGCCCGGCATCCGCTGCCATCGACGCCGTCTGCGCGGTCAGGGCTTCGGGGGTGGGCGGGATGTTGTCGCCCATGAGGATCATGCCGCCGAGCCCGTAACGGTCGATGAACGCCCGCAGTGCCACGCCGTCGGTGCCCGGCTGATGCAGCATCAGCAGGCTCGCGACCTGCTGACGCAGCGTCATGCTGCTGAGCCGCTGCCTCGCATACGCGGTGATCGGGTCGACGGTCGGCGTCGGGGTGGCCGAGGCGCTGGGCGACGGATGCTGCGACGGTGTGGCGACGGAAGGCGCGCAGCCGCAGACCCCGGCGACGACGAGCATCCCCAGACCGACCGCCACGACGGCACGGATCCGTCCCTGCGCCGTCGACAGTCCCATCACCGTCCGATGGTAACCGCCTCGGCCAAGAGACCGAGAATCTACCCCTTGACCGCGCCTCCCAGACCGGCGCTGCGCAGGAACAGGCCCTGGAACACCAGGAACAGCGCGATGGGGATCAGGGTCGAAATCGCGAGGGCCGCCAGGTACACGTCCAGCTGGATCGCCGACTGCAGCGTGGGAAGCCGCACGGAGAGCGGCTGGAGGTTCGGGTCGCGCAGCACGAGCAAGGGCCAGAGGAAGTCCTTCCAGGCGGCGATGATCGCGAAGACCGACACGACGCCCAGGATGGGCTTCGACATCGGGAGCACGATCGACCAGAACAGGCGGAACGGCCCGGCACCGTCGGTGCGCGCGGCCTCGAACACCTCCCGCGGCAGGTTGTCGAAGAAGCGTTTGATCAGCACGACGTTGAACGCACTGGCGCCCGCGGGCAACCAGACCGCCCAGAAGGTGTTGATGAGCGACTGGCCGAGCAGCGGCGGATTGAGGATCGTCAGATACAGGGGCACCAACAGCACGACCGACGGCACGAACAGGGTGCCGAGCACGAGACCGTAGATGACCTTGCCGTACTTCGGTCGCAGCACGCTGAGCGCGTAGCCGGCCGTCGTCGCCACGATCACCTGCATGATCCAGGAGCCCAGCGCCACCCAGATCGTGTTCATGAACTGCACGTCGATGTGCACGGTCGACCACGCGGTCGAGAGGTTCGCCCAGTCGACGCCGTTCGGGAAGAGCGCCATCGGTGTGCGAAGGGTGTCCCGCGTCGGGGTGATGGCGGACTTGGCCAGCCAGAGCAGCGGGCCGAGGCCGACCACGATCAGCGACACCAGCAGAACGGCGTGCGTGATCCTCGTGCCCCACCGGATGCCCGGCCGCCGCCAGTCCGACGGCGACAGGATGCCGCGATCAGTGGAGTCGGCGTTCGGCTTCGGCCGCTTGGTTCGACGTCGCCGCCGGCCGGCCGGCCCACCCGGCGCGCCGGCCGCGCCCTCCAATTCGTCGGCCAAGACGGTCATGACCTCGGGCGTGAATTCGGTCGACGTCGTCAATTCTGGCTCCAGGACTTGGTGAGGCGGAAGTACACGAGGGAGAGCACGGCCAGGAACAGCGCGAGCAGCAGGCTGAGCGCGGTCGCGGCGCCGTAGTCGCCGCCGAGACTGTTCTGGAATGCGTAGCGGTAGATCAGGAGCAGAACGGTCACGGTCGAATTGACCGGGCCGCCGCCGGTGAAGAGGTACGGCTCGAGGAAGACCTGGGCCGTGCCGATGATCTGCAGAATGAGCGTGATCAGCAGGATGCCCCTCAGCTGCGGCATGGTCACGTGCCAGATCTTCTGCCAGATGTTGGCGCCGTCCACCTCGGCTGCGTCGTACAGCTCGGGCGCCACCCCGGTAATGGCCGCGAGATAGATGATGATCGTTCCGCCTGCCGCCGCCCAGGTCGCTTCGACGACCAGCGACGGCATCGCTTGGGACGCATCCTGGATCCACGGCTGCGGCGGAATGCCGACCCAGCCGAGGATCGTGTTGAAGACCCCGGTCGGGCTCGCGTCGTAGAAGAACTTCCAGAGCAGCACGGCCACCACCGGCGGCACGACGACGGGCAGGTACGCCAGCGCGCTGTACAGGCCCTTGGCTCGCTTGACCTCGCTCATGAGCACGGCGGCGATCAGCGGGATGGGGTAACCGAGCAGCAGCGCCAGCAGGGCGAACCAGCCGGTGTTGCCGACGGCCGTCCAGAACAGCGGGTCGTTCACGACCTGCACGAAGTTGTCCCAGCCGACGAACGTCGGCGGAGACACCAGGTTGGTGTGCTGGAAGCTCATCACGACGCTTCGCACGATCGGCCACCAGGAGAACACGCCGAAGATGACGAGCATCGGCAGGAGGAAGACCAGGTTGCTCAGCCCGCCGCCCCGCAACCAGGTGACGGGCGACCGTCTCACCGCTCTCGGAGGTGCTGCTCTGCTCGTCGTCTCGGAACGGCGGTCGATCGCTGTCATCGGGTGTGCTCTTTCGTCCTGTGCAACTGCGCTGTCTATCGAAGGTTCGGGGTGCCGGCGGAGCCGACGGAGCGCGCTCGCGTCCCGCCGGCTCCAGCGCACCTTCCGCTACTTGCTGGAGTCGACCAGCTTCTGGATGTCGGCGTCGACCTTCGTCAACAGCGCATCGACGTCGGCGTTCTTGTCGGTGAGCACGGCCTGCACCACCGAGTCGAGCGCGCCGTACAGCTCCTGCGTGTTCTTGTTCGGCTCCGGCACGAGGTTGGTGTCGAAGATCTTGTCGGTGAACGGCGCGACGTTCTCGAGCGGAATGTTCACCTCGGGCTTGATCCACGAGAGCGTCTGGTCGTACGTGGCCTTGTCGAAGACCGGCAGCGTCGGAACGCCGACCGGCTGGTTCGACTTCGCGAGCACCTTCGCGTCGGCGATCGCCTGCTTCTCGTCGAGCAGCTTCTGCATGTAGTAGAAGTCGATCCACTTGACGGCCGCGGCCTTCTGGGCCGCCGTCGACTTCGGGCTGACGGCCGCAACGTTGCCGCCGACGAGCGCGCCGGCGTCGGCGTTGTCGGTCAGCGGAAGCGTCGTGAGGCCGTAGTTCTTCGGGTCGACGTCGTTCTGCTGCACCAGGGAGGTGAGCACGTCAGAACCGCTGGGGTACATGGCGATCTGGCCGGCGCCGAAGGCCTGGTTGATGCCGCTCCAGTCGAGCAGGAAGTTGGTGCCCGCAGCGTTGTCCTCCCAGCGCACGTCGTGCAGGAACTGCAGCGCTTCCTTGGTCTCCGGGTTGTTCGTGGTGACCTTGGTCTTGCCGCCGCTCGTGGTCTCGACACGCCCGCCGCGGGCGTACGTCGTGGTGACGAGTTCCCAGCCGCCGGTGTTGCCCTGCGTCATCTGCATGTAGCCGGCGACACCCGGAACCTTCTGGGAGATGATCTTCGCGTCTTCACGAACCTCGTCCCAGGTGGTCGGCGGCTTGTCGGGGTCGAGCCCCGCCTTCGCGAAGAGCTCTCGGTTGTAGGAGAGCCCCATGGCGTACGGGCCGTACGGGATGCCGTAGATCTTGTCGCCGTCCTTGGCGACAGCCAGCACGTTCTCGTTGAACTTGCCCGCGTACGACAGCGCCTTGACCTCGGGCGTGATGTCGGCGAGCTGCCCGGCCTGCAGCAGCGACTGCGAGTCGGTGAACGGCACGTTGAACACATCGGGCAGGGTGCCACCGGCGAGCTGGGTCGCGAACGTCGGACCCGTCCACTGATACTCCTCGGTCTTCAGCACGATGTTCGGGTTGGCCTTCTCGAACTCCTTGACGCGGTCGTCGAAGGCCTTGAACGCTGCCTTGTCGCTACCCGGGATCAGGCTGGCGACGGTGATGTGCACCTTGCCGTCTGCGCTGTCGCCCCCGCCGGAGCTGGCGCATCCGGCGAGCAGGCCGACACCGGCTAGCGTGATCGCTGCGAACGCAGCGACAGTTCTTGGTGACCTCATTGTCGGTTCCTTTCGATGGTGTGGTGTGATGCGGGTGGTGCGGTGTCGCGGCTGGTGCGTCGCGCGACCTCCGGCGGCTAGTGCTGTGTTCTGAGCCACGCCGTGGAGTCGGGGGGAAGCAGACCGTTCTCGAGCGGGCTGCTGCTGAGCAGGATGGCCACGTGCTCGGGGAGCTCGACGGCCGTGCGGGAGAGATTCGTCACGTTCAGAAAGCGCTCGCCGCGGGCGAAAACGAGCGTGCCGGCCGGGCCGTCGCGCCAGACGAGCGGCCCGTCGCCCAGGGCGGCCTCCGACCGGCGGATGCGGAGCGCCATCCGGTAGAGCCAGAGCATCGACGTCGCATCGCTCTGCTCGGCCTCGACGGTGAGCTCCGACCACGATTCGGGCTGCGGCAGCCAGGCGTCGGTGACCGCGCCATCCGGGCTGAAGCCGAATGGTGCGTGAAGTCCCCGCCAGGGCAGCGGAACGCGGCAGCCGTCGCGCCCCGGGTCGACTCCCCCCGAACGGAAATGCATCGGGTCTTCAAGCCTGTCCGCCGGCAGATCCTCCACCTCGGGCAACCCGAGCTCGTCACCCTGGTAGATGTAGAGCGAGCCGGGCAACGCCGCCGTCAACAGCGCCGCAGCCCGGCTTCGCCGCAGACCGAGGGCGGCATCGGTCTGCGTACCGACGCGCTTCTTCAGAAAGGCGAACGACGAGTCCTCGCGGCCGTAGCGGGTGACGGGCCGGGTCACGTCGTGGTTCGAGAGCACCCAGGTGCTCGGTGCGTTCACCGGTGCGTGCGCACGCAGGGTCTGGTCGATGGATGCGCGCAGTTCGGCCGCATCCCACGGCCGCGCCAGAAAGTCGAAGTTGAACGCCGTGTGCAGTTCGTCGGGCCGCAGGTACATGGCGAATCGATCGATCTCGGGCAGCCAGATCTCGCCCACGAGCACGCGGGTGCCCGGATACGAGTCGGCGATGGAGCGCCATCCTCGGTAGATGTCGTGCAGCTCGTCGCGGTCTTGGGTGGGGTGCTCGCCCGCGCCCGGATTCTCCGGCACCTCCGGCAGCGTCGCGTCCTTCACGAGCAGAGCCGCCGAGTCGATGCGGACGCCGGCGACGCCACGGTCGAACCAGAACCGCAGGATCTCCTCGTGCTCGGCCCGCACGTCGGGATGGTTCCAGTTCAGGTCGGGCTGCTGGGGGGTGAAGAGGTGCAGGTACCACTCCCCCGGGGTTCCGTCGGGGTTGCGCGTTCGCGTCCACGTTTCGCCCGAGAAGTTCGAACGCCACCGGGTGGGCATCTCGTCCCCGCCGTCGCCGCGCCCCGGTCGGAACCAGAACCGTTCCCGCGCGGGCGAACCGGGCGGCGAGGCCAGTGCCTCCTGAAACCAGGGGTGCTGATCGGAGATGTGGTTCGGCACGACGTCGATGATCGTGCGGATGCCCAGCGCCAGTGCCTCCTGGATGAGCGCCTCCGCCTCGGCGAGGTCGCCGAACGCCGGATTGATCCTGCGATAGTCGGCGACGTCGTACCCGCCGTCGGCGAGGGGAGACTCGTACCACGGGGTGAACCAGATCGCGTCGACCCCGAGGTCGCGGAGGTAGCCGAGATGGCTGCGCACTCCGGCGATGTCGCCGATGCCGTCGCCGTTACCGTCAGCGAAGCTCCGGATGTAGATCTGGTAGATCACCGCGCTGCGCCACCAAAGAGGGTCGGCGCCGGAGAGGCCGACCGACGCGGAACGGTCGGAGTGCACGGCTGCAGCGCCGGTCGGCGCCGTCGGGTGCGGCTGGGCGGCGAGCACGGGGAGGTCCACTCGGAGTCCTTCGGATCGGGCGGCTTCGCCGGCAGCGCCCGCCCGCCCGACGTGATCATCCGTCACGGCTTCGTGGCACGGCCCGCCGTCGAGGTCGACGGTTCGGTCGTGGCGAGCGACGTCATCGAACCATCGACGCCGTCGTCATCTGGCTCAAAGTAGCGTTAAGGACAGATCCACGCAAGAACTCAACAATAGGTAATTCGTTTGCGCATATTTGCGCTGAATTGCGTAACAGTTACGACACGGGGGCTGGCCCCGTCGAGCCGCGCACCACCAACTCCGGCTCGAAGAAGAGCTCGTCGGAGATCGCCGAATCGCTCGAGATCTGGCGCAGAAGCAGCTCGATGATCGTGCGGCCCATCGGCTCGATCGGCTGGCGAACGGTCGTGAGCGGTGGCTCCGTGCAGTTCATCAGGGCGGAGTCGTCGTAGCCGACGATCGACACATCCTGAGGCACGCTGAGTCCCGCCCGCCGCACCGCCCTGATCGCCCCGAGAGCCATCGGGTCACTGGCGCAGACGATCGCCGTGACGCCGGCCTTCAGCAACCGCGTCGCCGCGGCCTGCCCGGCCTCGAGCGAGTAGAGCGAGTGCACCACGAGCGCGTCGTCGAAGGGAACATCCCAGCCTTCCAGGATGCGCTTCGCGGCGGCGAGCTTGCGCTGGGACGGGATGTGGTCGCGCGGCCCGAGCAGCAGACCGATGCGCGTGTGGCCCAGCGAGCGCAGATGGGTCAGCGCCTGGGCGGTCGCGACCGTGTCGTCGCAGGAGACGGTCGCGAAATCGAGGTCGTCGACCGGTGCGTTCACGAGCACCGTCGGCAGGTGGAGATCGGCGAGGCGCCCGTAGTGCGCGTGCGATGCGTCCTGCTGGGCGTACGCACCGCCCACGAACACGACTCCTGAGACCTGCTGCTGCAGGAGGAGCTCGACGTAGTCGGCCTCGGAGATGCCGCCGGCGGTCTGGGTGCAGAGCACCGGCGTGTACCCGTTCTGGGCGAGTGCGCCGCCTATGACCTCGGCGAAGGCGGGGAAGATCGGGTTCTGCAGCTCCGGCAGCACGAGCCCGACCAGCCGAGCGCGCTCGCCTCTCAGCTTGCTCGGCCGTTCGTAGCCGAGCACGTCGAGCGCGGTGAGCACGGCCTGCCTCGTCGCATCCGACACCCCGGGCTTCTCGTTGAGAACACGGCTGACGGTTGCTTCACTGACCCCGACCTTGCGGGCGACTTCTGCGAGACGTTGCGACATGCGCTCAGCATACGCAATTCATTGCAAACCGTCGCAATTTCTTTACAGCGCCCGCTCGGCTCGCCGCGGCTGTTCAGGCGGATACCATGGCCAGCATGGCGAACAAGGCGGCATCCCTCCTACTCGCCAGCCACCCCGGCCCCACCGTCGTCGTCACCGCCGTCGGGGCGGTGCTCGGAGTCGGCCTGGGCTATCCACTCTCCCGGCTGGTCGTGCTGATCGTCGCCATCCTTCTGGGCCAACTCTCGATCGGCTGGTCGAATGACTGGCTCGATGCGACGCGAGACGCCGCTGTGCACCGCGCCGACAAGCCGGCAGCGAGAGGCGCGATCGGCATCCGGGCTGTGCGCGCGGCGGCGTTCGTCGCCCTCGTGGCCGCCCTCGCGGTCACCGCCGCGCTCGGCCCTCTGGCGCTGGGCGCGCATCTCGTGGCCATCGCCGGCGGCTGGGCCTACAACCTCGGCCTCAAATCCACTGTGATCTCGTTCCTCCCGTTCGCGGTGAGCTTCGGCCTCCTACCGGCGATCGCGACGCTCGGCCAAGCGCAGCCCGCCTGGCCCGCTGCCTGGGTGCTCGCCGCGGGCGCGCTTCTCGGAGTCGCCGCGCACGTCACCAACGTACTTCCCGACCTGGCAGACGACGACACGACCGGCATCCGGGGACTTCCCCACCGCCTCGGGGCGACCCCCAGCGGGCTGCTCGCATTCGCGTGCCTCGCGGCGGCGACCGTGGCCATCACCTTCGGTCCGGGATGGCCGCCACAACCGCTGCTCGTCGCCGGGCTCGTGCTCGGTATGGCGATCGCCGTCCACGGTGTCGTGCTCGTGCTGCGCACCTCACCCACGCGCCTGCTGATGCAGCTCATCATGACCTGCGCGCTCATCGACGTGATCATGCTTGCGCTGGCCGGTCAGTCCGTCGCCGCCACCTGAATGGGCTCGGCGGCCGGCTCGTGGTTGCGGATGCCGATCGCCGACACCACGCCTCCCGCGATCAGCAGCACGGCCGTGCAGATGAGCGCACGGTCGAAACCCGCCCGGTCGAGCTGCTGCCCGACGATGAGCCCGGCCATCGCGACCGTGATGAGGCCCGCGATGCGGGAGACCGCGTTGTTGACGGCCGAGCCGATGCCCGCCTGTGCCGGGTGGATCGCTCCGAGGATCGCCGACGTCAGCGGCGCGACGGTGATCGACAGCCCGACACCGAACAGCAGCACGGCCGGCAGAAGGCTCACCCAGTAGACGACATCCCTGCCCATCATCAGGAGCCAGAGGAAGCCGGCGGACGCGATCACCGGGCCGATCGCCATGAACAAGCGCGGCCCGTGGCGTCCCGCGAGCGAGCCGAAGAGCCCCGAGAGCAGCAGCATGCAGAGGGTGGACGGGATGAACACGAGCCCGGCCTCGGTCGCGCCGAACCCGATCACCTGTTGCAGGTAGAGCGTCACCATCAGCGGTCCGAACGAGAGCGCGCCGTAGACGAAGGCCGTCGAGATGTTGCCCACCCAGAAGTTGTGGACACGGAACAGACCGAGCGGGAGCATGGGCTGTTTCGCCCGCGTCTGCCAGAAGAAGAACGCGGCGAGCAGAATGAGCCCCAGGATGAGCGGCACCAGCACCTGAGGGCTGCCCCAGCCGTAGACGCCCTGCTCGATGAGACCGTAGACCGCGCCGGCCAGACCGACCGATCCGAGCACCGCTCCGAGGATGTCGACGTGACCGCCCGTGCCGCTGTCCTCCTGCTTCAGCGTCACCAGCAGCAGCAGCGTGATGGCGATCGGCACCACGTTGATGACGAACACCCAGCGCCACGACAGCGTGTCGACGAACACGCCGCCGAGCACGGGGCCCGCGATCATCGCGACACCCGTCCAGGCCGTCCACCGTCCGATCGCCTTGGCCTGCGCCGCGCCGGAGAACGTCGCGATGATCATGGCGAGCGAACTCGGCACGAGCAGAGCGCCGGCCACACCCTGCAGGGCGCGGGCCACGACCAGGAAAACGCCGTTGGGCGCGAACGCGCAGAGCAGCGAGGTGACTCCGAAGCCGATGAGCCCCAGGTAGAGCACGCGCTTGTGGCCGAGCACATCCGACAGCGACCCGGCGATCAGGATGAGCGAACCGAGCGTGACCAGATAGCCGTCGACGACCCACTGCTGCAACGGAAGCCCGCCGCCCAGTTCTTTCGAGATCGCCGGCAGTGCGACGTTGATCACCGCGCCATCCAGAAACGCGACGAAGCTCGCCAGGATGGCGACGATCAGCACCTTGCGCTGCATCACCGTCGTGCTTGTGGTCGTCATGCTCTCAGTAAAGGGGTCGCCGCGGCGAATCGCAAGAAGGCGGCGACGGCGGCCGTCGTCAGTTGTTGCCCTTGGTGCACGTCTGCTGCGCCGCCGTCTGTCCCGTCACCGAAGACGGCAGTTCGACCGCAGCGTTCGCGGGTGCCGTGCCCGGATCGGCCGGCGTCGCCGACGGGTCAGCCGGCGCCGACGGGTCCGTCGAGGCCGGGGGCGCCGCCGGATCCACCGGGGCGGCCGGTGGCGTCTGGTCCTCGGCGGCGACGCCGGTGGTGCCGGTGAGCTTCACGGGCAGGTCTTTCACGAGCGCGTCGCTCAGGGCCTCGGCGCCGCTCTCGCTCGGGATGACCCGGTTGACGTTGTCCGGGTCGGTCACCGACGGGAACTGGATGAACACCACGTTGTCGAGACCGGTGTCTTTCAGGGCGAGCCCGATCTGCACCATCGTCGTGGGGGTCAGCGAGTCGGAGAGCGTCATGTTCGCCGTCGCTGCCTTGGCCAGACCGTAGAGCTGGATGGGGTTCGCCAGCACGCCGCCGTCGACCACCTTCCGCGCCAGCGCCGACAGGAAGACCTGCTGGTTGCTGATGCGCCCGAGGTCGCTGCCGTCTCCGACGCCGTGCCGCGACCGCAGGAACGACAGCGCCTGATCGCCGACGAGGGTGTTCGAACCGGCTGGAAGGTCGAGCTGCGGATTCGTGTACTCGTCTTCGACCGGCGTCGCCAGACACACCGTCACTCCCCCGATCGCCGAGGACATCGCGCTCACACCGTTGAAGTTGATCTCCGCGGCGAACTGCACCTGCACACCAGTGAGCTCCCCGACGGTGAGGGCGACGCACGGAACACCGCCGCGGGACAACGCCGTGTTGAACTGCGCCCTGCTGGAGCCGTCGATCGTGCCGTCGCCGTCGGGAGCGGGGCAGTCGGGGATGCGGACCATCAGGTCGCGCGGAAAGCTGATGACCATCGCGCTCTTGTGGTCTTGAGCGATGTGCAACAGCATCGTGACGTCGTTGTTTCCGGCGCCGGAGCTGGCATCCTGCTCATCGCCCGTCTCGTAGACGCCGCCGAGACCGGAGCGACTGTCGGTGCCGGCGATGAGAAGATTCACGCCCCCCTCGATCGCGCCGACGCTCGGAACCGCCTGCGACGTCTGCCCGGGAGCGGCCGCCAAGTGGATGCTCGGCTTGATGGAGCGGGTCACATCCCAGACCGCGTACGCCGCGACCGAACCGATGCTGACGACGACCACCGCAACGGCCGCCGCGAGGATCTTCATGACCGTTCCGACCGCACGCCGCCTCGGCAACCTGCCGTGACGAACCGCGACGGCACCACGATTCCTCTGGTGACGGCGTGGCAGGTCGGTCATCGGGCAGTGTCCTCGGGCGTTGCGTTCGGCGGGATTGTGCAGAAGTTTACTGTACGACCGCGTGTCGGAAGCCGCAGCACTCGCGCCCTGTTCGGGGCGCGAGTGCTGCGCCCGTCCCGAACCCGCAGTGCGAAGGGTCTCCGGAGGATTCGACCCTGAGACCCTTCTCGGTGGACGAGGCCGGTGGATGGTTCCTAGTCGGCAGGCGTGCCCGGGTACTCCGGCAATTCCCACGTGCCGCCGCGGTCTTCCGTGGCGAAGCGGGCGACGAGTTCGGGGATGTGGAGTCCGGTCGCGACCGCAGTGAGTGTCCGGAACGCAGTGATCGCGGCCTGCGTCTTAGGCAGGCCGAGTTTCAGGATGGCCGGCTTCACGGTGCCTTGGATCTCATCGACAAAGGGACGAAGCGTGCGGTCGTAGTTCGCGAACGCGGTTGTCAGATCGCCAGAGTTCCGATTGATTTCGCCGGCCAGGACGTAGCCGCCCACGAGTCCGCCAGAGACGCCCATGCCGCTATACGGCGAGGCGCAGTGCGCGGCGTCGCCGGCCAAGACCACCCGGCCCTTGGACCAGGTGTCGGCGCGGACCTGCACCACCTCTTGGGAGTAGAAGAACGGAGCGTCCTTCATGCCGTCGATGAACCGTTCGGTTTGCCACCCGGCGTCACGGAACCGGCTGGCCCAGAACTGCTTCTGCTCCTCGACCGGTCGCCGGTGGATGGCTGACGCTTCCCCCGATTCTTCTCGGAGCACGAAATACACCTGAGTCTCTTCGGGGTTGTGGCTGCGCCGCATGATCTGGCGCCCACCGGGGACCATGTAGGTGTCTCGGATGTTGCTGTCCGTGCTGGTGCGCGGGATGAACCAGTACGCCATGTGAATCCCCGTCCGCCAGTACGGGTCCGCGGTGCCTTCGGGAAGAATCGCACGCCGGATCCGGGAGCCCTGACCGTCCGCGCCGATCAGAACGTCGTACTCGTCCGCCCAGCCGTCGGAGAAGTGCGCAACGACACGGTCGTCGTCCTGTTCGAAGCTATCGACGCTCTTCCCGAAGACGTAGTCGACGTCGTTCTTCGTGGCGTCGTACAGAATCCGGACGAGGTCCCCTCGCATGATCTCGTACTCCGAGGTCAACGTCTGCCGCCCCATTCCAGAAGTATTGGCCATGATCGTCGCCCGAGGCTTGCCCTTGGCGTTCACGAACGCGACACCGGCTTCGTCGACGAGGTGGTCGCGAATCGTGTCGAGAAGCCCCATCCGTCGAGCGGCATCGATGCCCTGCCCGCGGAGGTCGACCTGCGCGCCGGCCGCGCGAAGGGCCGGGAATCGCTCCCCGATGGTGACCCGATGGCCGTCCCTGGCCAGCCAGAAGGCGGCCGCCTGCCCGGCGATCCCGCCTCCGGCGATCAGGATCTTCAGGGAGCGAGGTGCAGCTGGGTCAGTCATTCTGTCCGTCCGTATCTATCAGTGAAAGGTTGCTTCGCACTCTCCCCTATCGGTGATAGATTGTCAAGGTGTCCAAAATCAGCCGGGAAACCGTCATCGCGCAAGCGCTCGACCTGCTCGACGAAGTAGGGCTTGACGCCGTCAGCACGAGGCGGCTCGCGGCCCGGCTCGGTGTAGAGCAGCCGTCCTTGTATTGGCATTTCCGAAAGAAGGAAGACCTACTGGCGGCGATGGCCGAGGCTGCGATGCTTCCCCACACGTCAGTTCCGCTCCCGCAACTGCCCGCGGACTGGCGGGCATGGTTCCTTGACAACACACGAAGCTTCCGGCGGACCCTCCTGGCACGCCGCGACGGCGCGCGACTCCACGCCGGGCTCATCCCCAGCGCCGACCTCGACCGGATAACTCAGAAGATGAGGTTCCTGACCGCATCGGGCGTGCCCGAACTCGACGCGCAAATGGCTATGCTGACCGCCAGCCGCTTCACCGTGGGAAGCGTCCTCGAAGAACAAGCGGAAACCGTGAGCGATACCGGCGTCGAACCACCGGCCGACCTGCCGAAGATCGATCACACAACGGCCTTCGAAGCAGGACTCGCCCTCATTCTCGACGGTCTGACAGACCGCGTCACGAGCCCGTCGCAGACGCAAACCGCCCGAGCCGCAGGTGACTCGTGATGACCATTCCTCGCCGTTCCCTCACCATTCTCTGAGACCACGTCCGCGTGGCCCGACTCACAAGGAGCCACACAGCGCCCAGTCCCGCCCCCGATCCCGTCCTCAAGGAGTGGCGCGGATCCTTCTCCAACACAGATCAACATCCTGCACGCTGAAGCGTTTGATCATCGCCGCTGGTTGCCCGTCGACTTCGAGGGCCACCTGCGGGACGTCCATTTCGACGCGTGCGGATTCACTCCGACGGACGCCGGATTGATCCAGCTTCGCTGAGGTCCCTCCGTCAACGGTGGCGGCACAACGAAAAAAGTCCCGAGACCAGTGGTCTCGGGACTTCTCGGTGGATCTGAGGGGACTCGAACCCCTGACCCCCTGCATGCCATGCAGGTGCGCTACCAGCTGCGCCACAGACCCAGAAAGCTGTTCTCGATCTCTCGAAGACAACTCATTCAGCGTACTACAAGATCGGTGGCAGAAAAAAACGAGCGGGCCTCAGCCGGCTGGCGACGTCAGTCGAACAGCTCGCTGAGCCAGTTCTCCTTCTTCTTGCGAGCGGGGTACGGCTGACGCCCGTAGCCCTGCTGATGGTTGGCCGGATGACCGGGGTTCTGCTGTGGGTACGGCTGCTGCTGATAGCCCTGCGGGGCCGGCGCGCCATAGGCGGGCTGGGCGGGCGTCGCAGAAGGCTGACCACCCGACTGGGCTCGATCGATGATCTTGTCGAGTTCGCCGCGGTCGAGCCACACCCCGCGGCATTCCGGGCAGTAGTCGATCTCGATCCCGCTTCGCTCGCTCATCACGAGTGTCGCACCGTCGTCAGGGCACTTCATCGGCTGCTCCGTTCGGTTGGGGGCTCGCGGCGCTGTGCCGCGGGCGGGGGAACCGAATCAGTACAGCAGCCGAGCTTGAGAGAACCCTCAGGCGCGGCCGGGAAACCGCCGAAGATGCTACTCCGCGTTCTCGACGACAGGCAGTTCGAGAGGAACCACCGGGCAGTCCTTCCACAGGCGCTCGAGCGAGTAGTACATGCGGTCTTCGTCGTGGAACACGTGCACGACGAGGTCGCCGAAGTCGAGCAGCACCCAGCGACCCTCAGACTTGCCCTCGCGCCGCAGAGTCTTCACACCGGCGTCGTTGAGCTGGTCTTCGATCTCGCCGGCGATGGCTATCACGTTGCGCTCGACCCGGCCGGAGACCAGCAGGAAGATGTCGGTCAGCGGCAGAGGACCGGACACGTCGAGTGCCACCAGGTCTTCGCCGGCTTTGGAGTCGGCAGCCCTTGCGGCGATCTGAAGGATCTCCCGAGCGTGGGCGGATGCGGTCACAGGTGGTTCTCCCTGAAGGGTCGGTGGTTGGCGTGCTGCGTGTGAACGATGATCAGAACACGTTCAGCACGTACGCGGCCACGAGGAGTCCGATCACGCCGACGGCCAGAACACCGGCCGTGATCATGAGGATGACGGGAAGCCGGCCGCCACGCTTCTTCGGCGGCGTGATCACGCCGCGCGTCGAGGTGTGGGTGCTGACGGCTCGGGAGGCGCGGATCGGGGCGACCTCCGAGGTGTTGAACTCGTTCTCTTCGCCGTCGAGCAGACGGTCGATGTCGGACGAGTCGATGCGATCAGGGTGCGCCCCGGTCGAGCCGAGACCGCGGGGCAGGTCGATCGAACCCGTCACGAGGATCTCACCGGTACTGGTCAAGGGGCCTGTCGCATCCGCGGTCGGAAGGACCGGCAGGATCAGGGCGTTCGTCGTGGTGGCCGCCCCCGAGGGGCCGACGCTCCGGCTGATGATCTGATCGAACGGCTGGTTCTTGTCGTCGAGCTCTGCGGCAGTGGACCAGTGGCCGACCGGAGGCTGATACGGCTGCTTCTCGCCGGTCGACTCTTCGACGCGCTCCGTGGGGGCAGGCGACGGCGCGGCCGCCGGAGCGGCGGGCGGTGTCGCGGCAGCGGGAGCCGCCGAGGGCACCAAGGGCGCGAACGGCCAGGCTCCGGCATTCGAGGAGGACACGTCGGCGGCGGGCTCAGCCGGTGCGTCCTGCTTGGGAGCGGCCGGAGTGGTCGACTTGGACTCCTCCGGCTGAGTGAAGGTGATGGGGACGACGGACTCGACGTGCCCGGCCTGCTGATTGGCCTCCTGCGCCTGCTGCATGGCCCGGAGCTCGCGGCGGGTCAGGATGCGTTCGGGCTGTCCCGAGGGCGTGGCGGTCGGCGGCACGACAGCCACCGGCGTGGTCACGGGCTCGACGGCGCCGGGCTCGGGAGCCTGGTGGTACAGCGCCGAGGCAGGCTCTGAGGGCTTCCCGTCATCCGAGCCGTCGTCATCCGTCGACCGCGGACTCAGCAGCGCGTCGAACGATGCTCCGTAGCTGGGCAGGTTCGGGCGCGTCGGCGACGTGACACCGGGCTCTTCGAACGCCGTCGCCGGGATGGCCGGCTGCTGGGCCTCATCGCTCTCGACGGCTTTGCCCGCCGAGAAGGTGTACGGCGTCGTGACGATGGGGATCTCTCCCCCGGGGGTCGGCTCAGCCGTTCCCGCGCGTCGAGACGCCTGCCCAGCGGCTTTCTGCTCCGCCGAACGTTCGTTCTCGCGGGCCTGTCGCCGTGTCTGCGGCGGATCTTGCCACAAAGTCATGCCACACTCCGATACAGATGGTGTTTGGAGATGTACTGGACAACGCCATCCGGCACCAGGTACCAGACCGGAAATCCCCTGCTCACCCTGGTCCGGCAGTCGGTTGACGAGATCGCCAAGGCCGGAACTTCCAACAAGCTTACGTCTTGCTGCGGCAATCCAGAAATACTCAAGTCATGTCCCGGACGACTCACAGCCACGAAGTGCGCGAGGTCCCAGAGCTCCTGAACGTCTCGCCAACTGAGAATCTGCGCGATGGCGTCCGCCCCCGTGATGAAGAAGAGCTCGGCCTCGGGATGCTCGTGATGGAGGTCCCGGAGAGTGTCGATCGTGTACGTGGGGCCCTCGCGGTCGATGTCGACGCGGCTCACGGTGAAGCGCGGATTCGACGCCGTGGCGATGACCGTCATGAGGTAGCGATGCTCCGCGAGAGTGACATCGCCCTTCTGCCACGGGTGGCCGGTGGGCACGAAGACGACCTCGTCGAGGTCGAACGACTGCGCGACCTCGCTGGCCGCGACCAGGTGCCCGTGATGGATCGGATCGAACGTGCCACCCATCACACCGATGCGAGGGCGGCGCTTCTCCGTCAGCTCCATACGCGCGCTGGGTCAGTGTCCCTGCGAGGGGTGTCCAGAACCGTGGTGCGTCGCACCGGGGGCTGCGGCGTGGTCTGCGGCGCCGGGGCCGGCCTTGTGGCTGTGGCGGTTGGCCACGTCGCGGTAGCTCCAGATGACGAACCCGAGAACGGCGAAAACGGCCAGAGCGATGGCGCCGAAGGCCCAGGTCGGCATGAACAGCTCCACGTGAGCTTCGGTCTCAGCCAGCACGGCCGTCAGGTGTGACATCGAGTTCTTCCTTTCCCGGCGCGAACGCCAGACCCCATCTTAGTAGTGGCTCACGGGCGGATCTGACCCGACCCGCGGACGAGCCATTTCGTGCTGGTGAGCTCGGGGAGCCCCATCGGGCCGCGCGCGTGGAGCTTCTGGGTGGAGATCCCGACCTCGGCGCCGAACCCGAACTCGCCGCCGTCGGTGAACCGGGTCGACGCATTGACCATCACCACGGCGGAGTCGACCTCGGCGAGGAACCTTTCCGCGTTCGCCAGGTCGTTGGTGATGATCGACTCCGTGTGCTGCGTCGAATAGCGCCGGATGTGCGCCATCGCCTCGTCGAGCGAATCCACGACCTTCACGGAGATGTCGAGGCTCATGTGCTCGGTCGCCCAGTCCTCTTCGGTCGCCGGAACAGCGGTGGGGGCGAAGGCACGGGCGCTCTCGTCGGCGTGCACGGTGACCCCGGCCTCGGTGAGTGCGGAGAGCACGGCGGGCAGCACTCGTTCGGCCGCACCGCGGTGCACCAGCAGCGTCTCCACGGCGTTGCAGACGCTGGGACGCTGAACTTTAGCGTTGCGCACGATGTCGACCGACCAGTCCTCCCGCGCGCTCTCGTCGAGAACGATGTGCACGACGCCGGCCCCCGTCTCGATGACGGGAACGGTCGACTCGGTGACCACCGTGCGGATGAGTTCGGCACTCCCCCGCGGAATGAGCACGTCGATGTAGCCGCGAGCCTTCATCAACCGGGTTGCACCGTCGCGGCCGAACTCGTCGATCGTCTGCACGGAACCGGCGGGGAGCCCCGCGTCGGCCACGGCTTCGCCGATCACGTCGACCAGCACACGGTTGGTCTCGATGGCGGCGCTTCCGCCGCGCAGCACGGCGGCGTTACCGCTCTTGAGCGCGAGGGCCGCGATGTCGACGGTCACGTTCGGGCGAGCCTCGTAGATCGCACCGACCACGCCGAAGGGCACGCGCACCTGGGTGAGCTTGATGCCGTTCGGCAGCGAGCTGCCCCGCACCGCCTCGCCGACGGGGTCGGTGAGCGCGGCGATCTGGAGCACCGCATCCGCGAGCCCCGCCAAGCGTGCGTCGCTGAGGGTGAGCCGGTCGAGCAACCCGGTCGAGAGCCCGCTCTCGCGGCCGTTCGCGAGGTCGAGCTCGTTCGCCTCGAGGATTCGGGCGGAGGAGCCGGTCAGCCGTGTCGCGATCGCTCGCAGAGCCGCGTTCTTCACGTCTGTCGTGGCGGTGGCCAGTGACAGCGACGCTTCTTTGGCCGCGGCGAGCTTGTCGACGAGAGAGACTCGATCCAGCGTGGTCTGAGACATGAGCCAAGTTTAGGCCGTGCGGGGCCCGTCGCCGGCGGGTGCGAACCAGGTGCCGACGTGCTCTCCCCGCAGGGCCTCCGACACGAGGGCGGTGGACGTGAGGATGACCGCCGTGCCGCGCTCGGCGGCCTGGCGAGCGGCGGAGACCTTCGTGAGCGCGCCGCCGGTTCCGAGACCCGACGATCCCGTCGCCCCGATCTCCACGCCCTCGAGAGCGTCGTCGTAGGCGACCTCGGCGATCCGCTGCGCACCCGGCTCGTGCGGCGGCCGGGTGTAGAGGGCGTCGACATCCGAGAGCAGCACCAGAAGATCAGCCTCGACGAGCAGGGCAACCAGCGCGGCGAGCCTGTCGTTGTCACCGAACCGGATCTCGTGCGTCGCCACCGTGTCGTTCTCGTTGACGATGGGCAGGATGCGCAGGTCGAGCAACCGCTCCATCGCGCGCTTCGCGTTGCTCCGGTGCGTCGGATTCTCCATGTCGCCCGCGGTCAGCAGCACTTGGCCGGCCACGACCCCGTAGCGGTCGAGGCTGTCCTGATAGCGGTAGATGAGAACGTTCTGCCCCACCGCCGCCGCCGCCTGCTGCGTGGCGAGATCGGTGGGCCTGCCGTCGAGTTGCAGATACGGGATGCCCGTGGCGATGGCGCCGGAGGACACGAGGATGACCTGCGTATCGCGCCCGTGCGTCTCGGCGAGTGCGTCGACCAGCGGACCGATCTGCCCGGCGTTCTCCCCGCTGATGGAGGACGAACCCACCTTGACGACGACGCGTCTCGCGGAGGGCACCTGGCTACGGTCGTCGATGGTCATTCCGCGTCGGTCTCCTTGGTGTCGCTGCCGGTGGCGTCAGCGCCGGACGCACTCTCAAGAGGATTGTCCCCGAGGTCGTCGACCCAGAGACCGGCCTCCCGCTCGCGCAGCAGCTCGGCGCGCGCTTCGGCCTTCGCGTCCATGCGGTCGAAGTAGTCCTCGCGACGCTTGTTGCGTGTGGGGCGCTCGTTGCCGTCGAAACGGGCGTCGGTGCCGCGCGGTGAGGTGATGAGCTCTGCGGTCGACGTCAGGGTCGGTTCCCAATCGAAGATGACACCGCTGCCACGGCCGATCACGACCGTCGAGCCGGAGATGGCGCCCGCCTTGAACAGCTTCTCTTCGACGCCGAGCTTGGCCAGCCGGTCGGCGAGGAAGCCGACCGCCTCGTCGTTGGCGAAGTCGGTCTGAGCGACCCAGCGCTCGGGCTTGGCTCCGAGGATGCGATAGACCGGCCCATCCGAACCGCCCTCCACCTTGACGACGAACGACGCGTCATCGACGGCCTTCGGACGGATCACGATGCGGGGCCGCTCGGCCTCAGCCGCGATCTGCTCGACGCGAGCCTTCTCCACCTGTTCGGCGAGGGCGAAGGAGAGCTGGCGAAGGCCCTCGTGGCTGACCGTCGAGATCTCGAACACGCGGTAGCCGCGAGCTTCCAGATCGCCGCGGACGAACTCGGCGAGCTCACGGGCTTCGGGAACGTCGATCTTGTTGAGCGCGACGAGCTGCGGACGCTCCAGGAGCGGCGTCTGACCATCCGGAACGGGATACGCGGCCAGTTCGCCGAGGATGACGTCCAGGTCGCTGATCGGGTCGCGCCCGGGGTCGAGCGTGGCGCAGTCGAGCACGTGCAGCAGCGCGCTGCAGCGTTCGACGTGGCGCAGGAACTCCAGGCCGAGACCCTTGCCCTCGCTCGCACCCTCGATGAGTCCGGGAACGTCGGCGACGGTGTAGCGGGTCTCCCCCGCCTGCACGACGCCCAGGTTCGGGTGCAGTGTCGTGAACGGGTAGTCGGCGATCTTCGGCTTCGCAGCGGACAGCGCGGCGATGAGGCTCGACTTGCCGGCAGACGGGTAGCCCACCAGAGCCACATCCGCCACGGTCTTGAGCTCGAGGCGGACGTCACCCTCCCAGCCGGGTGTGCCGAGAAGCGCGAAGCCGGGAGCCTTGCGCTTCGGGTTCGCGAGCGCGGCATTGCCGAGACCGCCGACGCCGCCGGGAGCGACCACGTAGCGGATACCGGGCTCGCTCATGTCGATCAGCTCGGTGCCGTCGGCGTCCTTGACGACGGTTCCGACAGGAACCGGGAGCTCGAGCTCGGGGCCGGCGTAGCCGGAGCGGTGGTCGCCCATGCCGAAACCGCCGTTGTCGGAGGAACGGTGCGGTGCGCGGTGGTAGCCGAGCAGCGTCGTCACCTGCGGGTCGGCGACGAGCACGATGTCGCCGCCGTTGCCGCCATTGCCGCCATCGGGGCCGGCGAGCGGCTTGAACTTCTCGCGGCGGACCGAAACGCATCCGTTGCCGCCGTGACCGGCGCGCAGATGCAACGTCACGTTGTCCACGAACGTTGCCATGATGCTCCTAGTGATTCTCTGCCCCCGGGAGTGCCCCGGGG
>NZ_JBHVYL010000039.1:0-27400 GCF_042880955.1 Leifsonia sp. NPDC058292 | reverse complement strand
TGCGCGACCTGAGTCACGCATCCCGCACCTGAGCTGTTCTGCGGCGTGTGTCAGCCGCGTGCGCGGCGCGAGCCGTTGCCGCGCTGCGTGCTGCCGCCGACGAGGCTTCCGACGCGCATACCGCCGCCGTTGCCGCTGTTACCGGCACCGCGTCCGCCGTTGCCGCCGCGCGCTGCGCCGCCCTGCTTGGCTCCCGAGCCGCCGGCCGAAGAGCCGGTGCTGGTGGATGCGGTGGCCGCACGCCCGGACCGGTCGCGACGCGGCCGCCCGGCGTTGTCGCCGCCACGTCCGCCGCCCGCACCGCCGTCGCGCACCGCGCCGTCGCGCACCGCGCCGCTGCGCCCGCCGCCGTTGCCGCCGCGAGTGCCGTTGCCGCCCTCGCCGCCACGCCCGCCGTCACCGCGGCGTCCGCCGCCGTTGCCGGCACCGTCGCGCGCGGCGCGCTTGCGCTGAGCGTTCGCGCCCTGCGAGCGCCCGCCGCCACCGCCGGCGCGCTGGGTCTCGTCGCGCGGGGCCGGCTTCACGTAGGCAGCCGTCTCTCCGACGAGTTTCGAGACCGGCGCCGAGGTGGCCTCGACGGTCTGCGGCTGAACGGCGATGGCCGCCTTGCGCAGCAAAACCTTCACGTCCGAGCGCTGGCTCGGAAGCATCACGGTGACGACGTCACCGGCACTGCCGGCTCGGGCCGTACGACCCGAACGGTGCAGGTACGCCTTGTGCTCCATGGGCGGGTCGACGTGCACGACCAGCTCCACGTTGTCGACGTGGACACCACGGGCGGCGACGTCGGTCGCCACCAGCACGCGCACATCCCCGGCGCCGAACGCGGCGAGGTTGCGGTCGCGGGCGACCTGCGAGAGGTTGCCGTGGAGGTCGACCGCGGGGATGCCCGAAGCGGTGAGCTGCTTGGCGAGCTTCTTGGCGTGGTGCTTGGTGCGGGTGAAGAGGATGCGGCGGCCCATGCCCGAAGCGAGCTTCTCGACCAGGTCTTTCTTGCCTTCGAGGCTTTCGACCTCGAACACGTGGTGGGTCATCGCGTCGACGTGGCTGGTGGCCTCGTCGACCGAGTGCAGAACCTCGTTCTGCAGAAAGCGCTTGACGATCTTGTCCACGCCGTTGTCGAGCGTCGCCGAGAACAGCAGACGCTGACCGCCGGACGGGGTCTTGTCGAGGATGCGCGTGACGACGGGCAGGAAGCCCAGGTCGGCCATGTGGTCGGCTTCGTCGAGCACGGTGATCTCGACCGCATCCAGGCTCACGAAGCCCTGCTTCATGAGGTCTTCGAGGCGGCCGGGGCAGGCGACGACGATGTCGACGCCGTCACGGAGCGCAGCGACCTGTCGCTGCTGGGAGACGCCGCCGAAGATGGTGGTCGACTTGAGACCGTAGGCGTCGGCGAGGGGCTGCATCGCGGCCGAGATCTGGGTGGCGAGCTCGCGGGTCGGCGCGAGCACCAGGCCGAGCGGGCGCCCGGAACGGCGCTTGCCGCCGGCGAGCTTGCCGCCGAGGCGCGCCACCATGGGCAGCGCGAACGCGATGGTCTTGCCCGAGCCGGTCTTACCGCGGCCGAGCACGTCGCGCCCGGCGAGAGTGTCGGGCAGGGTGTCGGCCTGGATGGGGAAGGGCTCGGTCTTACCGTCGGCTGCGAGCACGGCGACGAGCGGCGCGGGTACGCCGAGGGAGGAGAAAGTCTGTTCTGACAAAGTGGTGGTGCCTTTCGGGGCATCGTGACCCCGGGCAGCTTCAGGCCGCGTTCTGGCGGGCTGTGCTCGGGGTGGAAATGGCGAAGGTGCCAGGTGGCACGATCGTTCGCCGTAGAAAAAGTCGACGCTCACGGGGCGGTTGCCCGGCGCGGCGCGAGGTGCGTTCTGCGACGCAGGGAGTCCCTCATGGACTCGCAAGTGGTATCAGTCTACAGGATCGCCCTCCGAGTGTCTTCCAGGCTGGAGGAAGTAGACTGTCGGCCCGTCATCGAGAGGGTGGTCTGCGTGCTGGAATCGGAACTCGAACGGGAACGCAACATCGTCGCCGGGCTGTACTCCCGGCTGGATACCTTGCGGGCCGAGACCGAGCAGAGACTCACTCGCGTGCGCCGCGAAAGCGTCGGCAGCAACCATCAGGCTCGCAGTGAGCGGGATGCGTTCGCCCGGCTCTACGAAGACCAGCTGGGCCAGCTGCGGGAGGTCGATTCGCGTCTCGTGTTCGGGCGCCTGCTGCTCGAGCATCCTGTCGACGGCACCGCGCACCGCTACATCGGCCGCATCGGGCTGCGTGACGACGACCAGCGGTCCCTGCTCATCGATTGGCGGGCGCAGCAGGCGAGCGCGTTCTATCAGGCGACGGCGAACGAGCGGATGGGCGTCCGCGCGAGGCGGCACCTCACCATGACCGGGCGCCAGGTCGTCCGCGTCGACGACGAGGTGTTCGACGAGGAGCTGCTGAGCGGCTCCGGCGGAGTGGACGGCGACGGTTCGGAGGTCATCCAGGGCGAGGGCGCCCTGATGGCGGCGCTCACGAGCCAGCGCACCGGCCGGATGCACGACATCGTCGCGACCATCCAGGCGGAACAGGATCGCATCATCCGCTCCGATCTTCGGGGTGCGCTCGTGGTGCAGGGCGGACCGGGCACCGGCAAGACCGCTGTGGCGCTGCACCGCGCCGCCTACCTGCTGTACTCGAATCGCCAGCGGCTGAGCACCTCGGGCGTGCTCGTGGTCGGCCCGTCGGTGGCGTTCCTGCGCTACATCGAGGCCGTGCTGCCGTCGCTCGGTGAGACCGGTGTGGTCATGCAGACCCTCGGCGAGCTGTTCCCAGGAGTCGAGGCCACGGCCGACGACGAGCCGGAGGCCGCACGGCTGAAGGGGTCGGCCCAGATGGCCCGGCTGCTGTCGCGTGCCGTCCATTCCCGGCAGAAGGTTCCGGCCGAACCGCAGACCGTCGAGATCGACGGCGAACGTCTCGTCGTCGAGCCCGACCTGATCGCCCGCGCCATCGCCCGAGCCCATCGTGGTGGAAAGCCGCACAACGTCGCCCGGGTGACGTTCGTGAAGCAGGCGCTCAGCGAGCTGACCGACAAGCTAGCGGCGCAGTTGCGCGCGAAGGGGTCGACCATCGACGACGCCGACCTCAAGGTGCTGCGCGAAGACCTCCGCACCTCCTACGACGTGCGCGTGCTGTTGAACACCGCGTGGCTTCCGCTGACGCCCGAGAAGCTGATCCAAGACCTGTATGCGCGGCCCTCGTGGCTTGCCGAGCTGACCCCGCGGTGGACGGATGCGCAGCGCGCGGCACTGCGCCGCGACAGGTCGGAGCCGTTCACGGTCGGCGACGTTCCGCTGCTCGACGAGGCCGCAGAACTGCTGGGCGATTTTCCCGGGAGGGCGGATCCCGGCGCCCGCGAGCGGGACCGCCAGCGCAAACGGGACATCGAGAACGCGAAGGCGGCCATCCGCAACATGGGCGTCGAGGGCCTCGTGAGCGCCGAACAGCTGGCCGACGGGTTCGCCGAGCAGGTCGACACCGGAACCACTGCCGAGCGCGCCGCCGCCGACCGGTCGTGGACGTACGGCCACGTCGTGGTGGACGAGGCCCAGGAGCTCTCCCCGATGCAGTGGCGGGTGCTGCTGCGGCGCTGCCCGATGAAGTCGTTCACGATCGTCGGCGACATCGCCCAGGTCGCGTCACCGGCGGGCGCCACCAGCTGGGCTTCGACACTGAACCCGCTGTTCAAGGATGCGTGGCGTCTCGAAGAGCTGACCGTCAACTACCGCACCCCGGCGCAGATCACGCGCGAGGCCGAGCGTCTCGCCGAGGCCGCCGGGCTGCCCATCACGCCGACGCGGGCCGTGCGGGAAGGGGACTGGCCCATCCGTCGCGTCGCGGCGAACGGCTCCGGTCTGGCGGATGCGGTCGCGCTCGCCGTGGAGGAGGACCGCGCGATCGACTCGTCGGGCACGGTCGCCGTGATCGCTCCGGCTTCCCACGTCGACGCCGTCGCGGTAGCCGTGTCGGAGAGGTTCGGCGACCACGCGGCCCGCGGCGCGATCGGGCTCTCCCGCCCGATCGCCGTGCTGACCGGGTTCGAGGCGAAAGGTCTCGAGTTCGACTCCGTCGTGCTCGCCGACCCGGATGCGCTCGTCGCCGAGTCCCCGAACGGCGCCGCATCCCTCTACGTCGCCATGACGAGGCCGACCCAGCGCCTCACCCTCGTCACCCGCTGACCGCGCGCGCTCGCTGCTCGCGTCGCTCGTCGCCCGCGTCGCGCGTCGCAATCTCATCCAGGGGTCCCAACACGCCGTTGGAGGGGTGGTCTTGACGGCGTGTTGGGACCCCTTGATGAGGTGGGGCCGGGCGGGCGACGCGAGGTGGGGCCGGGCGAGCACCGCACCGCACCGCGAGGGGGCAGCCTCAGACGCCGGCGTAGCGCTCGCCGACGGGGATCTCGATGGGGAGCGTGTTGCCGGCCTGGGCGAGGGGGCAGGCCCAGGCCGGGTCGTAGGCGCAGCTCGGGTTGTAGGCGAAGTTGAAGTCGAGCACGAGCGTAGCCTCGCCGTCGGTCGCGTCGATGCCGAGGTCCGCACCCTTCACGGTGTCGATGAGGTAGCGGCCGCCGCCGTAGGTTCCGCCCGGCCGCCCGGCGAGCGCCTCCTTGATCGGCACGAACAGGCCGCCGCCGTAGGAGGCCAGCCGCCACACGTCGAGGGTGCCCGCCAGAGGAACCCGCACGGTGCCCAGCAGGTCGAACGGCACGACTCCGTCTGTGCCGGTGTCCACATCCATGCGGCGGGGGTCGGCTGCCGGGGTGATGGGAAGCTCGAAGCGCCAGTCCGGGTCGTACGCGACGACCGGGAGTCCGGTGAATCCGGCGCGGTCCTCCTCGAGCAGCGGGCTGGCCGGATGCGAGGCGAAGAGGTCGTTGCGGCATGAGATCCAGTGGGCGTGAGCCGTGGCGGGGTCTGTCGCCGCGAGCTGCCGAACGGAGGCGTACATCCCGAACACCCGGCGTCGCCAGTCGGCGGTCTGCACGGCTGTGACGGCGCGGTCGCCGGTGGTGGCGGATGTCTCGGTTGTCATCGGGGGTCCTCCGGGGTTTCGGGCTGGGGCGGGTCGTACGCCCAGGTAGGCGCGAGCTGGCGCATCCTGAGGCCGCGCCACTGCCAGAACGCCCACAGGGTGTACCAGGCGAGCGGGGTGAGAACGCCGGCGCGCACCTCGAGTTTGTCGCGGTAGAGCGTGCGCAGCCGGCCGTCGGCGTCGGGGCCGGCCGGGTCGGGCGCGACGGCCATCCTGTGGTCGAGATGAGGGATCGCCGCGAGCAGTCCGCCGGTGCCGCCTCCGCTGTCGCGAAGCATGCGCACGCCCGGCTCCCGCGCGCCGGTGCGGGTCAGGCGGATGGCCTGAGTTCCGACCGTCACGGCGCCGAGCGCTCTCACGCGCACGTCGTAGTGCGCGTCTCCCCAGACGGTGGGCAGCGCGGTGTCGGGATGCTCCGGCCGGAAGTCGAGCCACGGCAGGGCGACCTCGCGAAAAGCTGTCGGGCTCTGCAGGGCGCGCCAGGCTGCATCCGGGTCGCAGTCCAGAACGAACTTCAACAGCACGCGCATGTGCTCAGTCTCGCGCATCCGTTCGGCCGTGGCGCGAAAGATCCGCCGATTGTCAGCAGTCCGTCTGGCGCCTGGAGGGCGTCAGCACTCGGCCGCGCGAGCGAGCAGGAGCGCGCGTTCGCGCTGGTTGGAGGTGAGTGCCGCCGCGCTCTCGAATTCGCGGCGAGCTTCGGGCAGCCGCCCCAGCCGCACGAGGAGGTCGGCGCGCACGCTCGGCAGCAGGTGGTAGCCGGCGAGAGCGCCTTCGATCACGAGCCGGTCGACGACGTCGAGCGCGGCTTCGGGGCCGTAGGCCATCGAGAGAGCCACTGCACGGTTGAGGTCGATGACGGGCGACGGGATGAGCTCGGCGAGGGCGCTGTACAACGCCACGATCTCCTCCCAGTCGGTGTCGGCGGCGGTGGGCGCCGTGGCGTGACAGGCCGCGATCGCCGCCTGCAGCGCGTACGGTCCGCGACCTCGGGCCAGGCGCTCTGAGCGTGCGAGAGCGTCGACGCCACGGCCGATGAGGATGCGGTCCCACCGCGCCCCGTCCTGGTCTTGCAGCAGCACCGGCTCACCGGCGGGCGTGGTTCGCGCGCCGAGGCGGGAGGCTTGGAACTCCATCAGCGCGACCAGCCCGTGCACCTCGGGCTCGCGCGGGGTCAGCTCGGCGAGCACGCGCCCGAGACGCAATGCCTCCTGGCAGAGGCCGGGGCGCATCCAGTCGTCGCCGGCGGTGGCCGAGTATCCCTCGTTGAAGATGAGGTAGATGACCTCGAGCACCGATTCGAGTCGCGCCGCGAACTCTGTGCGGTCGGGCACTTCGAACGGCACGCGAGCGGCCGCGAGCGTGCGCTTCGCCCGCGAGACGCGCTGACCGATCGTGGTCGGCGGTGCGAGGAAGGCGCGCGCGATCTCCTCCGTCGACAGTCCGCCGAGCAGTTTGAGGGTCAGTGCCACCCGAGACGGTTTCGTGAGCACCGGGTGGCAGGAGATGAACACGAGGCGCAGCAGGTCGTCGTCGATCGACTCCTCGACGGCCCGGGCGGGGTCGTCACGCCCCTGCTCCTGTTCCAGATCGTGGGCGAGCTTGGCGTACCGCTCGCCGAGGCGTTCCTGCCGCCGCCAGCCGTCGATGGCGCGGCGTTTGGCGACCGCGGTGAGCCAGGCGCCGGCGTTGCGGGGCACGCCGGTCTCCGGCCACTGTTCGAGCGCCGCGACGAGGGCATCCTGTGCGAGCTCTTCTGCGACCCCCACGTCACCGACGACGCGCGCAAGCACGGCGATGAGCTTGCCCGACTCGATGCGCCAGACCGCCTCGACGGCGCGCCGGGCCTCCGCCGTGTCGTGCTCGCGGCGGCCCGGTCGTGGTGGGGCGTCTGTCACGCGGTGCGCTCCTCACCGCCGCCGTCGCGCCACTGCTGCTCCATCTGCACGTATTCGTTGTCCTGGTCGAACTCGGAGAGCTCGAACACCCGGCGCACCTCGACGGCGCCACTGGTGAGGGGGATGCGGCGCGCCCACTCGAGCGCCTCCTCGCGGCTGGCGGTCTGGATGATCCAGAAGCCCGCGATCAGCTCCTTCGTCTCGGTGAAGGGGCCGTCGGTGACCTCGCGGTCGTCTCCGCGGTAGTCGATCCTCGCCCCCTCGGCGCTCGGCGTCAGACCTTCGCCCGCGAGCAGCACGCCGGCCTTGATGAGCTCTTCGTTGTAGCGGCCCATGGCGTTCAGGTCTTCTTCGCCGGCCGCGCCGGTGGCTGCCTCGGTCTCTTCGGTTGCCTTGAGGATGAGCATGTACTTCATCGTGTCGTCTCCTGTGTCGGTCGGGGTCGTGCCGGTCTGGGCGTATCGTCCATCACCTTCACGTCGAACGGGCGAGCCGGTTTTCGACAGCTCGCGCGACATCCGTCGGCGCCGAGCGTGCTGCGCTCAGTCTCCCGCATCGCGTCCGGATGACGGAGGGATGCGCTACAACTGGAGCATGCCCATCCGCTTCTGGCTCGGAGTCGTTCAGCGCGAGCACGTGCTGCGCGGGGTCGCGGGCGGGTTCGCACAGGTGAATCACGGCGCCAAGGCTCCACTCGTGAGAATGGGCGCCGCCGACGGGTTCGTGTACTACTCGCCCAAGACCGCTTACCCCGACGGGGAACCGCTCAAAGAGTTCACGGCGATCGGGCGCATCGCAGACGACGATGTGTTCCAGGTCACGCAGGGTCCGGCGATGCAGGGGCCGGCGGGGGACTTCAAGCCGTGGCGCCGGCGCGTCGAGTGGGAGCACGATGCGGTGTCCGCGCCGATCCGCCCGCTACTGGCGGTGCTCGACTTCACCCGCGACGATCCCAACTGGGGATACCAGCTGCGCCGCGGTCTCATCGAGATCTCCCGGCACGATTTCGATCTCATCCGCCGGCAGATGCGGCGGCCGTCTCCCGATGACGACCCGCACGCGAAGCGCAGGCCGGCCCGGGCTACGATGGCCCGGTGACCCAGCCAGCCACCACGCGCCCCGTTCCGACGTCCGCCCCTCAGGCTCAGGCCAAGTATCAGGTGCGTTTCGACTGGGCCAGCGATGGCGCTGACGCGATCGCTCGCGACGCCGACGTCGTGGTCTGGGTCGACGTGCTCCCGCCGGTCGGTTCCGATGGCACGACGGATGCGGTCGTCGCGGCGCTCGCCGCCGCATCCCCGGCCGCCGCCATCGTCGAGGGCGGGATCACCACCGCCTCGGCCGTCGCCCGCTGGATTCTCGACGAGCAGGTGCGGCTCGGCCGTCGCGCGATGATCTCGATCGTGGCGGCGGGCGGGCTGACCGCATCCGGTGCCCCACGGTTCGCGGTCGAAGACCAGCTCGGCGCCGGCGCGATCGTCGACGCGCTGGCCTCGCTCGGCATCGACTACACGTCGCCCGAGGCCGCGGCGGCCTGCGCGGCCTTCCTCGGCCTTCGCGGGGCGGTCGCCCACCTGCTGACCGCGTCCGTGTCGGGCCAGGAGCAGGTGGCGGCCGGTCGTCAGCCGGCCGAGATCGCGCCGCTCGGGCGGCTCGACACCGACGGCACCGTCGTGGTCGTGCGGGCCGCTCCTGAACCGGAATGAATCGGCCGCCTTCGCGGTTCGCACCCAAAGGAGGTTTTTCATGAAAGCAGTTCTGAACGACACCGTCATCGCCGAAGCGCCCGAATCCGATCTCATCAAGATCGAGGGCAATTGGTACTTTCCGCCGTCGAGCGTGAACGCCGACTTGCTCGAGAAGAGCGACACGCCTTACCTGTGTCCGTGGAAGGGCGAGTGCCAGTACTTCTCGATCAAGCAGGGGGGCACCCTTCTGCAGGATCGCGCCTTCAGCTACCCCACGCCGTATCCCAGCGCGTTCGACCGCGTCGGCAAGGACTTCAGCGGCTACGTCGCGTTCTGGAAGGACGTGCAGGTCGTCGAGTAGTCGAACTCGCGGTACGACGGTCCCTTCCTGCTCGCAGGGAGGGACCGTTTTTCGTCGGCATGTCCCGACCGTCGGTCGTCCCGCGCCGTTCCCGAGCTCCACCGGCGCGGGCTGCTCGTTGCGCCGAACCCTCGCCTCGCCGCTGGATCGTGGACGGGGTCAGGCCTTCATCCGCACATACGGAGCCCGTTAGACAACGGGAGTTACCATGACCACCACGTCCCCGGCCGACTGGAGGTTCCGATGCGCGCGTCAACCACTCGCCGACGATCGCTTCGTCGCTCGTCGGCGGCCATTCTCTCGTTCGCCGTCGCCGCTCTGCTCGCGGCCTGTTCGGCGCCGACGCCTCAGCCGACCGCGACGCGCACCCCGACGCCGCGCCCGACGCCGAGCAGCAGCCTTCCCGCCGTTCCGGCCATCCCGTGGCAGCCGAGCGATGCCACCACCGTGCTCGAGACCGACCTCGACGCGCCCTGGTCGATCGTGCCGCTCGCCAGCGGATCGACGTTGATCAGCGAGCGCGACGACGGCACGGTGATCGAGCGCCTGCCTGCGGGAGGTACACGGAAGGTCGGAACCGTCCCGGGCGTCGAGCACGAGGGGGAGGGCGGGCTACTCGGCCTGGCCGTGCAGCACGAGTCGGCACCGAAGTTCCTCTACGCATACGAGACGACGGCAGACGACAACCGGGTCGTCAGGATGCCGTTCGACGGCGTGCCGGGAAGTTATGCGATCGGCGCTCCCGAAGACGTGATCACCGGCATCCCGAAGGCCTCGAACCACGATGGCGGCCGCCTGGCGTTCGGGCCGGACGGGATGCTCTACGTGACGGTGGGAGACGCATCCGACTCCGAGAACGCCCAAGACGTCGCCTCGCTGAGCGGCAAGATCCTGCGGCTCACGCCCGACGGCGGAGTGCCCGGCGACAACCCTTTCCCCGGCTCGCCGGTCTGGTCGTACGGCCACCGCAACCCGCAGGGCATCGCGTGGGATTCGCACGGCACCATGTGGGCGAGCGAGTTCGGGCAGAACACCTGGGACGAGCTGAACATCATCAAACCCGGCTCGAACTACGGTTGGCCGACCGTCGAAGGCATCGGCAACGACCCGAAGTTCACCGACCCCGTCTTCCAGTGGTCCACCGACGAGGCGAGCCCGAGCGGTCTCGCGATCGTCGGCGACACGATCTTCATGGCCGGCCTCGGCGGCGAGCGGCTGTGGACGGTCTGGTCGGCCGCCGGTGCGCCGCCGGTCACGGCCAAGGCCTTCTTCGACGGAACGTTCGGGCGCATCCGGGATGTGGTCTCCCGCGGAACCTCGCTCTGGATCCTCACCAACAACACCGACGGGCGGGGCGACCCCCGCGACGACGACGACAAGCTCATCGAGGTGCCGCTCATGCCGGCACAGTCGTTCAAACAGCCAGGGTGACGGGTCGTCCCGGGTTAGTCTGGTTTGCAATCCACCTCGACCTGGAGTTGAACCACTGAGCATCATCCTCGGATACGATCCGTCCACCCTGCGCGAAAGGGTCGACCTTCGCGCCGCCGGCCTGCGACTCGACGAACTCGGCAGCCTCCGCAGCCTGAGCGCGCTCAACGAGAAGACGGTTCTGTTGCGTCTGCTCGACCGGCTCGACGAGGCGATGGTGATCGCCAACGAGGCGATGCGGCAGGCCAGGTTCACCGGCGACCGCGAGCAGCTGCTCGGCGCGCGGGTTCGGCGGGCGCAGGTGATGCAATACCAGGGCAAACTCGACGAAGCCATCACCGAGCTCACCGGATGCGTCGACGAGGCCAGGGCGCACGAGTGGACGGCGCTCGAGGCGTTCGCCGTGCAGAACCGCGGCAAAGCGCATTTCGACGCCCACGAATACGAAGAGGCGCTCGCGGATGTGACCGCGGCGGTGTTCCTGCGCGAGAAGCTGGGCGCATCCCCGGCCGACATCGAGAGTTCGCTCATCGCGGTGGCCGTCGTGCAGTCGTTCGTGGATCAGCACAAAGACGACGACAAGGGCAAGACGGGCGCCTGAAGTCCGCGTAGGATTCCCAGCATGATCGACCCTTCGGCTCCCGCTTTCGCGGTGGAACGTGCCGGCTGATGGCTGACCTCGATCGCGTGCGGCGCTGGGCGAACGCCCTGATCGCCCTGCACCTCGACCCGGATGTGTGGTCGTTCGACTTCGACAACGCGAAGACGCGTGCCGGGCTCTGCAACTACACCGCCAAGCGCATCACGGTGTCCCGCTACCTCGCTTCCCGGTACGACGACGACGAGATCCACCAGATCCTGCTGCACGAGGTCGCCCACGCGCTCGCAGGGTCGCGCGCCGGACACGGCCAGCGCTGGCGGGCCATCGCGACCGACCTCGGTTACGAAGGCAAAAGACTGCACGGCGGGGCCATCGCCGACGACCTCGCGCCGTGGATCGGAACCTGCCCGAACGGGCACACGCACTACCGGTACCGCAAGCCGGCCCGGGCGCTTGCGTGCGGAGCGTGCTCGCGCCGGTTCGACGCGGCCAACCTCATCACATGGCAGCACCGGGAGGTCACCCCGGCCAAACGTCGCACGGCGGCGACGGCGGCAAGCGAGGCGACGCGCAGCACCGTGGCGAAGAACGGCTCCTGACCGCGCGCGTCCTGACCGCGCGCGCCGGGGCGGCCGCTGGCGCTCGATTTCCGCGGCGGCCGAGTAACCGCCTACTTTGGTTACATGGCGACGGAAGCACTCTTGCCGCGAGGCACCGGTCAGTGGATCGAATCAGCCGACGGTCAGCGCTGGTGGTTCGACGCCGGGTCGCTCGCCCTCGACTTCGCCTACACCGGCGGCCTCGACGCCGAGACCGGTGAGCGGGAGACCGTTCGCGACGCCGCCGACCTGAACGAGTGGCTGACGGCGCGCTTCCCGGAGGTCGCCGCGACGGCCGGCGAGCGGGAACTCACCGACGCCAAGGCGCTGCGCGACGCGATCGGGCGACTGGCGCGGCAGGCGAGCCAGGGCGACCCCCTGGCGCCGGATGGGGTGGATGTGATCAACCTGTTCGCCGCGACCCCCGACATCCCGCCGGTTCTGGCCGGCGGTGGGCGTCAAGCAGGCCGCAGCAACGCCCGCCCGCACCAGGCGCTCGGTTCGATCGCGCGCGACGCGGTGCGGATGTTCGGGCCGGAAGCCGGAGGGCGCATCCGGGAGTGCTCGGCCGACGACTGCCGCATCGTGTACCTCGACACGTCGCGCAGCGGCAACCGGCGGTGGTGCTCGATGCAGCGGTGCGGCAACCGGGCCAAGGTGCGGGCGCACCGGGCAAGGGCGAGCGCGGCGAGCACGGGCGCAGCCTCCGCGTAGCGGGGCCGGAGAATTGGGCCGGCGCCTCGGCGTTTCGTCCGGCGTGACAGAAGAACGGGCCGACCGGCGGCGAATCTCCGGCGCGACGGAGGGCGTCTGACGCGCGACGCACGGCATCCGACACAATGGACGGGTGGACCGCACCATCGACCTGAACAGCGACCTCGGCGAGTCGTTCGGCGCCTGGACGCTCGGTGACGACGCCGCCATGCTGCGCCTGGTGACCAGCGCGAACGTGGCGTGCGGCTTCCACGCGGGCGACGGGTCCACGATGCTGGAGACCTGCCGCCTTGCGGCGCAGAACGGTGTCGCCGTCGGCGCGCACGTCTCCTACCGCGACCTGGCCGGGTTCGGGCGCAGGGCGATGGATGTCGCTCCCGCCGAACTCCACGCCGAGGTGCTCTACCAGCTCGCCGCCCTCAGCGGCATCGCCCGCACGGCCGGCACAGCCGTCACCTACGTGAAGCCGCACGGCGCGCTCTACAACCGGATCGTCGCCGATCGCTCGCAGTCCGACGCCGTGGTGCGAGCCGTGGCCGATTTCGATCCCTCTCTCGCCGTTCTCGGGCTGGCCGGCTCGGAGGTCGCACGCAGTGCCGAGACCGCTGGGCTGCGGTTCGTGCGCGAGGCGTTCGTCGACCGCGGGTATCTCGCCGACGGAACCCTCGTTCCCCGCGGGGACCACGGTGCCGTGCTGTCGGCGCACGACGGGATCGCTGCGCGGGCCGTGCGGCTCGCGGTCGACGGCGAAGTCACGGCCGCCGACGGCACGGACATCCGGGTCGAGGTCGATTCGCTTTGCGTGCACGGGGACACCCCCGGGGCGGTGGCGATGGCGGCGGCGGTGCGCGACGCCCTCGCGGCGGCGGGCGTGCGGATGGCGAGCTTCTGATGGCGAGAGGCTGATGAGGGCCGACCGCCGCATCCTGCCGGCCGGAGACGCGGCGCTGCTCGTCGAACTGCCCGACCTGAATGACGTGCTCGCCCTGTTCGATGCGCTCGACCGCACGAGGCCACCCGGCGTGATCGACCTCGTTCCCGCTTCGCGCACGATCGGTGTCACGGTCGACCCGTCGGTGCTGCCGGTGAGCACCGCGCGGCACTGGCTCGCCGGCACCGAAGCGTCGACCGGCGTCGGGCAGGCCGAACGACCCAGCGTCGAACTCCGGGTCAGGTACGACGGGCCCGACCTCGGCGAGGTGTCGGCACTGCTCGGCCGCACACCGGCCGAGGTCGTCGCCCTGCACACCGGCTCGGTCTGGCGCGTCGCGTTCTGCGGGTTCGCGCCGGGCTTCGGCTACCTCGTGACCGACCACGACGAGTTCGCCGTGCCGCGGCGCTCGACCCCGCGCACCGCCGTGCCGGCCGGCGCGGTCGGGCTCGCGGGGGAGTTCAGTGGCGTCTACCCGCGATCCAGCCCGGGCGGCTGGCAGCTGATCGGGTCGACGGATGCGGTGCTCTGGGATGCGTCGGCTGAGCAGCCCGCCCTCCTCGCGCCGGGAACGACGGTCACCTTCGTGGAGGTGCGGTGAGCCTGCGCATCCTCGAGCCCGGCCCGCTCGCGCTCGTCGAAGACCTCGGGCGTCCGGGGCGCGCCGACATCGGCGTGAGCCCCTCCGGCGCCCTCGACCGCTCGGCGCTGCGCCTCGCCAACCGTCTCGTCGGCAACGCCGAAGGCTTCGCGGCGGTCGAGCTGCTGCTCGGCGGGTTCGCCGCCCGGTTCGAGACGCCGGCGTGGTTCGCCGTCACCGGCGCGATGGCTCCGCTCACGCTCGACGGCGCGCCGATCGACGGCAACCGGGCGGTGCACGCCGACGCCGGGGCGACCCTGCGGATCGGTGCCCCCACCGCGGGCATCCGCTCGTACCTGGCGGTGCGCGGTGGCCTCGACGTTCCGCCGGTTCTCGGTTCGCGCTCCACCGATGTGCTCTCGGGTCTGGGCCCGGCGCCGCTCCGCGCGGGCGATACGGTCGCGCTAGGCCCCGAACCGCCGGAGCCCGTGGGTCTCGTCGACTTCGTCGCCGTCGACGCTCCCGCAGGCGGCGTGGTCACCGTGCGGGCGCACCTCGGCCCGCGCGCGGACTGGTTCACCCCAGCGGCGGTCGACGCGTTCTTCGGGCACGAGTGGGAGCTGAGCGCTGACAGCAACCGAGTCGGATCGAGACTCGACCCGGTGCGCGAGCGGGCCCACCTCGCGGGCTTTGAGCCTCGCACGGGGCCGCTTCTGGAGCGCGCGGTCACCGGCGAGCTCCCGAGCGAGCCGATGGTGGCCGGCGCCGTGCAGGTCTCGCCCGACGGCCGCCCCACGGTGCTGCTCGCCGACCATCCTGTCACCGGCGGCTATCCCGTGATCGCTGTCGTCGCCGACGCCTCCCGCGACCTCTTCGCCCAGCTCCGCCCCGGCCAGCGCCTCACCTTCCGCCACGCCTGACCCGCCCACTCACTCACCCCGCTGCGCCCACTCACCCTGCCGAACCCACTCACCCCGCCCCCGGGATGTCGGCAATCCCACTCGAATCGCCCGAAATGTCCGTCGTGACGGAAGACTCGCCGGTCGATTCCCCGAAATCTCCGGCGCGCGCCGCGCTCAGTCGCGCCGCGTACCGGTCTGAAAGATGCTGCGCGCGGGCGGCGGCGACGGAACGCTCGTCGCATCCGTCACGATCGGCGCTCCGGCCGCGAACGCCTTGAGCTCAGCGCCGGCCACGGCTTTGGCGGGATGCGGCCCGCCAGCCATGAGCCGCGGCAGCCAGTCGAGGGGTAACGGCGCGTTGGAGCCGACGAGCACGACGTTGCCGAACCGGCGGCCCTTGAGAACCTGCGTCTCGGCGAGCGCGGCGACGTTCCCGACGACCGCGCCGAGCGTCGCGACCTGGCTCTTGGCGAAGTTCAGGGGCGGTCCGTCGGCGACGTTCACGAGCACGATCCCGTCGGGCGCGAGCAGGGATGCGGCGGCCCGGTAGAACTCGACGCTCGTCACGTGGGCCGGTGTTCGGGCACCGCTGAAGATGTCGATCACGAGCAGGTCGACCGCGCCTTGCAGCCCGGCGGGAAACTTGCCGAGCACTTCGCGCGCATCCCCGTGCCGCACGCGGATCTGTGCAGAGCGGGGGAGCGGAAGGTGTTCGCGCACGAGGTCGACGAGGTTGCTCTCCAGCTCCACCACCTGCTGCCGCGATCCTGGCCGGGTGTGTGCGACGTACCGCGGAAGGGTGAGCGCCCCCGCGCCGAGGTGCACGGCCGTGATGGGTTGCCCGGGCTCGCCGATCAGGTCGATCACGTTGCCCATCCGCTGCACGTACTCGAAGAACAGTTGCGAGGGATCGTCGAGGTTCACGTGCGACTGCGGTGTGCCGTCGACGACCAGCTGGAAGGAGCCCGGCACGAACCTGTCCGGCTCGATGACGGCACGGTAGCCGCTCTCCTTCAGAACGACCGCCGGATTCTCTGCCACGTCACCACCCTAATCTCCACCCGCTCTCCACCCGATGCCCACCCGTGGGCGGTGCTGTCGGATGCGCCCGGCCGGGAGACTCGAAGAGCGCCGGCATTCCGGCTCCGCAGCTCGAGAAAGGTCTCTCATGACGCTCCAAACGGTCGGAAACGCGTTGCTCATCCTGGTGGCCGTCGGCTGGATCGGTGTTCGCCAGATGGCGTGGCGCCCGGTGGCGATCGCTCGTATGTGGCGCACGCCCGCGATCATGGGCCTGGTCGGCATCATCCTGCTGATCCAGACTGTGAAGCCGGCGGCCCTGACCCCGCTCGACCTCGTGGTGTTGGTCGTCGAGCTCGTCATATCGCTCGGCATCGGCGCCTGGATGGGCGCGATCGCCCACTTCCGTCGCCTGCCCGAACCGCTCGTGCTCGATCGCGATCGCGGTGTCGCCACGTACGAGTCGCGCACCGGCGCGTGGGGCCTTGTTCTGTGGGTCGCCGTCATCGTCGTCCGCGTCGGCATCGACGTGCTGGCCGGTATGGCCGGGTCGCATCTCGCCGCGTCGACCGGGGTGATCCTGCTGATGCTGGCGGCGAACCGTGCGGCCCGCACGCTGGTGTTCGCCGGCCGGCTCGACCGGCACGCCGCGGTGACCGCGTGACAGACCGCACCGCGCGGTGGCACCGCACGCGCCCGACGCGCAGGATGATGGTCTCGTGAACTCCCAGACACCGCCGAGCCTGTTGGCCATCGTGCTGACAGCGATCGGCGGTGTCGCCGTGGGCTACGGGCTCTTCACCGACGGCCTTGTGCACCGGGCGACGTGGGTAGTCGTGCTGGCCCTGCTGTCGCTTGGGGCATGGATCCTGCGCAGCATCGTCGGCCGGTTCGGTTTCGGCGCTGTCGACTTCGCCCTGTGCGTGCTCGCGGCGCTCGCCGGGGGCCTGGTCGCCGCTCCGACGAACGGTCTCGGTGTCATCCCGGCCGCCGTCTCGATCATGGTCGTCATCGGCCAGATCGAGCGTCCGATGATCGTCGGCGTCGCCATGGCACTCGTCACGATCGTGCTGGTGGCGTTCGGGGCGTTGCCCTACGGCACACCCGTGCTCGCGGTGCTGGGCATGATCGGCGGCGTGGTGCTCGGGGTGTTCGCCGGTATCAGCCGCCGCCAGTTCCGGCAGGCCGAGGAGCAGTCGAGGCGGCTGCGAGAGCGCGAACTCGATGTGCGGGCGGAGAAGGCGCGCGTCGACCTGCTCGGTCAGCGCCAGGAGGTCGCCCGCGACATCCACGACGTGCTCGCCCACAGCCTCGGCGGTCTCGTCATCCAGCTCGACGCCGTGGAGGCTTTGCTCGAAGCCGGTGACGTTCCGTCGGCCCAGCGCAGGGTGACGGATGCGCGCCGCCTCGCCGCGGACGGCCTCGGCGAGGCGCGCCGTGCGGTGGCAGCCTTGCGCGATCCCGCTGCCGCGGCCGTCGGCCCCGAAGCTGAAACCGCCGTCGAGCCGAGCGCTTTCGAGGCGACCATCGGCGACCTGCTCGGCGCCCACCGCTCGCTCGGCGGCCCGGTCGACCTCGAAATGTCCGGGCCGCCGAGACCGCTCGGCCGCGCGGAGGCCGTCGCGCTGCAGCGTGCCGTGCAGGAGGGCCTGAGCAACGCCCGCAAGCACGCGCCCGGCCAGCCGGTGCGTGTCGGGCTCGCCTGGGAGGATGGCCGGGTGACTCTCACCGTCTCGAACCCCGCGGTCGACCCCGGAGGCAGCGCGGCCGGTGTCGCGACACCGGCCGCCGCGCCCGGCGCCGCCCCCGTCGAGCGCATTCCGCTCGCGGCCACCGGCGGCGGTCACGGACTCGACGGGATGCGCGAGCGGTTCGCCGCCCTTCCGTTCGGCGGTTCCGCTGCCGCGCACCAGCAGGGCGACCGGTTCGTGCTGCGGGCGACGGCCGTCACGGCCGCTCCCGCCGCTCCCGCCGCACCCGGCGCGAATGCCGGGGATGCCGACGTTCCCGCCCCGACGGAGCGCGCGTGACGGCCGCAGCGAGCAGCGCCGAGCCGGTCATCCGGGTGGTCGTCGCCGACGATCAGGCGATCATCCGCGACGGTCTGGTCACCGTGCTCTCCCTCCTGCCCGATGTCGAGGTGGTCGGTGAGGCGGCGGACGGCGCTCAGGCGGTCGACCTGGCGCTGCGTGAGCATCCGGATGTCGTGCTCATGGACCTGAGGATGCCCGTGCTCGACGGCGTCGGCGCGACCGAACGCATCGTGCGCGAGGCGCCGGGCACGGCCGTGCTCGTGCTCACCACCTATGCCGACGACGAGTCGATCCTCGGAGCGCTGCGCGCCGGGGCCCGCGGGTACCTCACGAAAGACGCGGGCCGCGCCGAGCTCGCCGCCGCCGTGCGCGCCGTCGCCCGCGGCCAGTCGACGTTCGCGCCGGAGGTCGGCGCGCTCCTCGTGAGCAGCCTGACCGGCGCAGCGCCCGTGCCGCCGCTCGCGGAACGCTTTCCGCAGCTCACCCGGCGCGAGGCCGACGTCTTGGCCCTGGTGGCCGACGGTCTCAGCAACGGCGAGATCGCGGCCCGGCTGTTCGTCAGCGTCGCCACGGTCAAGACGCACATCAACGCCATCTTCGCCAAGCTCGACGTGCGCGACCGCGCCCAAGCGATCGCGCTCGCCCGCCCCTGAGCGCGCTGGCGCTTGCGCGCCGCGCCCGCCGAGGGGCGAGTTCTTGCGACCGCGCGGCGGCCCCAGCCCGCAACGAGGCGCCCCTCGGCACCCGGAGGCAGGCACTTCCGCGCCGGGCCCCCACGGGGGAGGATGCAGCCATGACACAGAACGTGCTCGTCACCGGCGGCTCCGGGTTCATCGGGGCGCACTGCGTGCTCGCGCTCCTGAACGCCGGCTACGCCGTCAGAACGACGATCCGCTCGCCCGCGCGGGCGGCCGATGTGAGGGAGCAGCTGACGGTCGGCGGTCTCACCGACCCCGGCGACCGGCTGACTTTCGCGCTGGCCGATCTCACCTCCGACGACGGCTGGGCCGACGCGGTGGCGGGATGCGACTTCGTGCTTCACGTCGCATCCCCTTTCCCGGCGCGCCAGCCGAAGAACGAGGACGACCTGATCGTTCCGGCCCGCGACGGCAGCCTGCGTGTGCTCCGGGCGGCACGGGATGCGAGGGTGAAGCGGGTCGTGCTGACCTCGTCGTTCGCCGCGATCGGCTACGGTCACGCACCGACCGAGCGGCCGTTCACCGAGGAGGATTGGACGGACCTCGACAGCGGGCGCCACGTGAGCGCATACGCCAGGTCGAAGACCATCGCCGAGCGCGCCGCGTGGGACTTCATCGCCCGGGAGGGTGGCGGCCTCGAACTCGCGACGGTCAATCCGGTGGGCGTGCTCGGCCCGCCGCTCGGCACCGACTACTCGAGCTCCGTGCGACTGGTGAAGACCATGGCGGACGGCAAGCTGCCGCGCGTTCCCCGGGTGTCGTTCGGGGTTGTGGATGTGCGGGACGTCGCCGCGCTGCACCTGGCTGCGATGACGCATCCGGAGGCCGCGGGCCAGCGGTTCCTCGCCATCTCGGGCGACGTGATCCCGGCGCAGGAGGTGGCCCTGCTCATCCGTGGCCATCTGGGCCCGTCGGGCAAGCGGATCAGCACGAAGCCGATGCCGGACTGGGTTCTCAGGATGCTCGCACCTTTCAGCGCGACGGTGCGCAGCAGCCTCGCCGACCTCGGCTCGGTCAGACGCGCGAGCGCCGAGAAAGCCAGGCGGATACTGGGCTGGGAGCCCATTCCGCGCGACCGCACGATCGTGGAGACGGTGGATGCGCTGTACTCGCTGCCGACGGAATAGACGGTGGTGCGGCCGAGGTTATACAGGAGTCGGCGCGATCGGTCAAGAAAAGAGTGGACACGGCGCGTCTATTTGACATATAGTTGTACTTTGCGCTCCCAGACAAAAACCCTGCCTTCATATTGCGGTCGGCTCCGATTTATCTTCGCGCGCGCCTGGGCCTTCGAGGTCGAATAAACGGCGTTGCGCATCCTGGGAGTTAATCGTCCACAACAGTACCCACCCAGACCGACAGTAACTTGAGGCCCGACGGGGCCCAACGGAGGTTATTTCCTTGGCTGCTGCGCGCAACGCAACCACCAACACATCACCCAAGAACGGACGAAACGCATCTCGTCTCTCGTTCGCGAAGATCACAGACACCCTTACCGTTCCCGATCTGCTCGCACTGCAGACCGAGAGCTTCGACTGGCTGGTCGGAAACGACGCGTGGAAGACGCGCGTCGCCGAGGCTGAGGCCCAGGGCCGACAGGACCTGCCGAGCAACACCGGTCTCGAGGAGATCTTCGAAGAGATCTCGCCGATCGAAGACCTCGGCGAGACGATGCAGCTCTCCTTCACCAACCCGTTCCTCGAAGAGAAGAAGTACTCGATCGACGAGTGCAAGGAGAAGGGCAAGACCTACTCCGCTCCTCTCTACGTCGAGGCCGAGTTCATGAACCACCTCACCGGTGAGATCAAGACGCAGACCGTCTTCATGGGCGACTTCCCCCTGATGACCGAGAAGGGCACCTTCGTCATCAACGGCACCGAGCGTGTCGTCGTGTCGCAGCTCGTGCGCTCCCCGGGCGTCTACTTCGAGCGCACCCCCGAGAAGACCTCCGACAAGGACATCTACTCGGCTCGCGTCATCCCGAGCCGTGGAGCCTGGCTCGAGTTCGAGATCGACAAGCGCGACCAGGTCGGCGTTCGCATCGACCGCAAGCGCAAGCAGTCCGTCACCGTGTTCCTCAAGGCGCTCGGTCTGACCTCGGAGGAGATCCTCTCCGAGTTCGCGGGCTTCCAGTCGATCGAGCTGACCCTCGAGAAAGACGCCATCCTCACCAAGGAGGAGGCGCTCAAGGACATCTACCGCAAGCTCCGTCCGGGCGAGCAGGTCGCTGCCGAGGCCGCGCGTGCGCTCCTCGACAACTTCTACTTCAACCCGAAGCGCTACGACCTCGCCAAGGTGGGTCGCTACAAGATCAACCGCAAGCTCGGTATCGACGCGCCGCTCAGCGACTCGGTGCTGACCGTGGCCGACATCATCGCCACGATCAAGTACCTCGTGTCGCTGCACGACAACCAGACCACCTTCAAGGGTGTGCGCGACGGCAAGCCCGTCGACATCCGCCTCGACGTGGACGACATCGACCACTTCGGCAACCGTCGCATCCGCGCGGTGGGCGAGCTCATCCAGAACCAGGTGCGCACCGGTCTGTCCCGCATGGAGCGCGTCGTCCGCGAGCGCATGACCACGCAGGACATCGAGGCCATCACGCCGCAGACCCTGATCAACGTGCGCCCCGTCGTCGCCGCGATCAAGGAGTTCTTCGGAACGAGCCAGCTGTCGCAGTTCATGGACCAGAACAACCCGCTCGCGGGTCTGACGCACAAGCGTCGCCTCTCGGCCCTCGGCCCGGGTGGTCTGAGCCGTGAGCGCGCAGGCGTCGAGGTTCGTGACGTCCACCCCTCGCACTACGGCCGCATGTGCCCGATCGAGACCCCGGAAGGCCCGAACATCGGTCTGATCGGATCCCTCGCATCCTTCGCGCGCATCAACTCGTTCGGGTTCATCGAGACCCCGTACCGTCGCGTCGTGAACGGCAAGGTCACCGAGACCATCGACTACCTCACCGCGAGCGAGGAGGACGACTTCATCGTCGCCCAGGCCAACGCTCCGCTGACGGCTGACAGCCACTTCGCAGAAGACCGCGTGCTGGCTCGTCAGAAGGGCGGCGAGGTCGACCTCGTTCCCGCCGAGTCGATCGGCTACATGGATGTCTCGCCGCGCCAGATGGTGTCGGTCGGTACCTCCCTCATCCCGTTCCTCGAGCACGACGACGCGAACCGCGCGCTCATGGGCGCCAACATGCAGCGTCAGGCTGTTCCGCTGGTGCGTTCGGAGAGCCCGCTGGTCGGAACCGGTATGGAGGGCTACGCGGCCATCGACGCCGGTGACGTGCTCACCGCCGACAAGGCCGGTGTCGTCACCGAGGTCTCGGCCGACGCCGTCACCCTGCAGCTCGACGAGGGCGGAACGCAGACCTACTACCTGCGCAAGTTCGACCGCTCCAACCAGGGCACGTCGTACAACCACCGCGTCATCGTCAGCGAAGGCGAGCGGGTCGAGGTCGGAGAGGTCGTCGCAGACGGCCCCGCCACCGAGAACGGCGAGCTCGCGCTCGGCAAGAACCTGCTCGTCGCGTTCATGCCGTGGGAGGGTCACAACTACGAGGACGCGATCATCCTCAGCCAGAACCTGGTGAAGGACGACACCCTCTCCTCGATCCACATCGAGGAGTACGAGGTCGACGCCCGCGACACCAAGCTGGGTAAGGAAGAGATCACCCGCGACCTGCCGAACGTCAGCCCGGACCTTCTGGCCGACCTCGACGAGCGCGGCATCATCCGCATCGGCGCCGAGGTTCGCCCCGGCGACATCCTGGTCGGAAAGGTCACGCCGAAGGGCGAGACCGAGCTCTCGGCCGAGGAGCGCCTGCTCCGCGCGATCTTCAATGAGAAGAGCCGCGAGGTTCGCGACACGTCGCTGAAGGTCCCCCACGGCGAAGAGGGCACCATCATCGGTGTCAAGGTCTTCGACTCGCAGGACGGCGACGACGAGCTCGGCTCGGGCGTCAACCAGCGCGTCGTGGTCTACATCGCCCAGAAGCGCAAGATCACCGCCGGTGACAAGCTCGCCGGCCGCCACGGAAACAAGGGCGTCATCTCGAAGATCCTGCCGGTGGAGGACATGCCGTTCCTCGCCGACGGAACTCCGGTCGACATCATCCTGAACCCGCTGGGTGTTCCTGGACGAATGAACTTCGGTCAGGTGCTGGAGATCCACCTCGGGTGGATCGCCAAGCAGGGCTGGGAGGTCAAGGGCAAGCCCAAGTGGGCCGCCCGTCTGCCCGAGGCCGCACACAGCGCCGCCCCGAACACCAAGGTCGCGACCCCGGTGTTCGACGGTGCTGCCGAGGCCGAGATCGAGGGACTGCTCGACTCCACGAACGTCACCCGCGACGGCGACCGTCTCATCGGATCCTCCGGTAAGACGCTGCTGTTCGACGGCCGTTCCGGCGAGCCGTACCCCGACCCTGTTTCGGTCGGCTACATGTACATCCTGAAGCTGCACCACCTGGTCGACGACAAGATCCACGCGCGTTCGACCGGACCGTACTCGATGATCACCCAGCAGCCGCTCGGTGGTAAGGCGCAGTTCGGTGGCCAGCGCTTCGGTGAGATGGAGGTGTGGGCCCTCGAGGCCTACGGTGCCGCGTACGCGCTGCAGGAACTCCTGACCATCAAGTCGGATGACATCCTGGGCCGTGTGAAGGTCTACGAGGCGATCGTCAAGGGTGAGAACATCCAGGAGCCGGGCATCCCGGAGTCCTTCAAGGTGCTCATCAAGGAGATGCAGTCGCTCTGCCTGAACGTGGAGGTGCTCTCGGCCGACGGCCAGCAGGTCAGCCTGCGTGACGCGGACGACGAAGCCTTCCGCGCCGCGGAAGAGCTGGGCATCAACATCTCCTCGCGCTTCGAGTCGTCGTCGATCGACGAGATCTAAGCCAGCCAGACCCTACTGACACACTTTTTCCAGGAAAGAAGGAAAATTGATCGACGCAACAACGTTCGATGAACTGCGTATCGGCCTGGCCACTGCTGACGACATCCGTCGTTGGTCGTACGGCGAGGTCAAGAAGCCCGAGACAATCAACTACCGCACGCTGAAGCCCGAGAAGGACGGCCTCTTCGGAGAGCAGATCTTCGGGCCGAGCCGTGACTGGGAGTGCTCGTGCGGCAAGTACAAGCGTGTCCGCTTCAAGGGCATCGTCTGTGAGCGCTGCGGCGTGGAGGTCACCAAGTCCTCCGTGCGCCGTGAGCGCATGGGACACATCGAGCTCGCCGCTCCCGTGACCCACATCTGGTACTTCAAGGGTGTTCCTTCGCGTCTGGGCTACCTGCTCGACATGGCGCCGAAAGACCTCGAGAAGGTCATCTACTTCGCCGCCTACATGGTGATCGAGGTGGATGAGGAGGGCCGTCACGCCGACATGCCCGGCCTCGAGAACGAGCTCCGCCTCGAGATCAAGACGCTCTCCGACCAGCGCGACAGCCGCATCGCGGACCGCCTGCAGCGCCTGGAGACCGACCTCGCCGCACTGGAGGAGGAAGGCGCCAAGGCCGACCAGAAGCGTCGCGTCAAGGACACGGCCGAGAAGGAAATGGGCCAGATCCGCAAGTCGTACGACGAGGACATCGCTCGCCTCGAGCGCGTGTGGGAGTCGTTCCGCACCCTCAAGGTCGGCGACCTCAAGCCCGAGGACGCGGACTTCAACGAGCTCGTGGACCGCTTCGGCCTGTACTTCGAGGCCTACATGGGCGCCGAGGCCATCAAGCGCCGCCTGCTCTCCTTCGACCTCGCGGCCGAAGCCGAGCTGCTGCGCGACCAGATCGCCAACGGCAAGGGTCAGAAGAAGATCCGTGCCATCAAGCGCCTGCGCGTCGTCTCGTCGTTCCTCGCCACCGGCAACTCGCCGGCAGCGATGGTGCTCGACGTCGTCCCGGTCATCCCGCCGGAGCTTCGCCCGATGGTGCAGCTCGACGGTGGCCGCTTCGCGACCAGCGACCTGAACGACCTGTACCGCCGCGTGATCAACCGCAACAACCGTCTGCGTCGTCTGCTCGACCTCGGTGCTCCCGAGATCATCGTGAACAACGAGAAGCGGATGCTGCAGGAGGCCGTCGACGCACTGTTCGACAACGGTCGTCGTGGACGCCCCGTCACGGGTACCGGTAACCGCGCCCTGAAGTCCCTGAGCGACATGCTCAAGGGAAAGCAGGGTCGTTTCCGCCAGAACCTGCTCGGAAAGCGCGTCGACTACTCCGGCCGTTCGGTCATCATCGTCGGCCCGCAGCTGAAGCTGCACCAGTGCGGTCTGCCCAAGCAGATGGCTCTGGAGCTCTTCAAGCCGTTCGTGATCAAGCGCCTGATCGACCTGAGCCACGCTCAGAACATCAAGGCGGCCAAGCGCATGGTCGAGCGTTCGCGCCCGCAGGTGTGGGATGTGCTCGAGGAGATCATCCGCGAGCGCCCCGTTCTGCTGAACCGCGCACCGACCCTGCACCGTCTGGGCATCCAGGCCTTCGAGCCTCAGCTCGTCGAGGGCAAGGCCATCCAGCTGCACCCGCTCGTCTGTGCCGCGTTCAACGCGGACTTCGACGGTGACCAGATGGCTGTGCACCTGCCGCTGTCGGTCGAGGCTCAGGCCGAGGCCCGCATCCTGATGCTCGCATCGAACAACATCCTGAAGCCGTCGGACGGCCGTCCGGTCACCCTGCCCTCGCAGGACATGATCATCGGTCTGCACCACCTCACCACCGTGCGCGAAGGCGCCGCCGGTGAGGGACGTGCGTTCTCGTCGGTCTCCGAGGCGATCCTCGCCAACGACCAGGGCTCGCTGCACCTCAACTCCAAGGTCAAGATCCGTCTGAGCGACTACGTTCCCTCCGACGCGGCCGACACCGGAGTCGAGGGCGTGACCGCCATCGTCGAGACGACCCTCGGTCGCGCGCTCTTCAACGAGACGCTTCCGGCGGACTACCCGTACGTGGAAGAGGTCGCCGACAAGGGCGTGATCTCCGGCATCGTGAACGCTCTTGCCGAGCGTTACCCGAAGGTCGAGGTCGCGGCTGCGCTGGACCGCATCAAGGACGCCGGCTTCTACTGGGCTACCCGGTCGGGTGTGACGGCGTCGCTGAGCGACTTCCTCACGCCGCCGAACAAGCCGCAGATCGTGGCCGGCTACGAGAAGAAGGCCGCCAAGGTCACCGCCGAGTTCGAGAAGGGTCTCACGACCGACGTCGAGCGTCGTCAGGAACTGGTGAAGATCTGGACCGAGGCGACCAACGAGGTCGCCGAGGCCATGCGCGCCAACTTCCCGGCCGACAACACCATCAACCGGATGGTCACGTCGGGCGCCCGTGGTAACTGGCTGCAGGTTCGCAACATCGCCGGTATGCGCGGTCTCGTGAACAACCCCAAGGGTGAGATCATCCCTCGTCCGATCATCTCCTCGTACCGTGAGGGGCTGTCGGTGGCGGAGTACTTCATCGCGACGCACGGTGCCCGTAAGGGTCTGGCCGACACGGCCCTCCGTACCGCCGACTCGGGTTACCTGACCCGTCGTCTGGTGGATGTCTCGCAGGACGTCATCATCCGTGAAGACGACTGCGGCACCACCAAGGGTCTCGACCTGCCGATCGCCGCACCCGACGCCAACGGCGTCCTGCTGCGTGACGCGAACGTCGAGAACTCGGTGTTCGCCCGTACCCTGGCTGCCGACGCCGTGTCCCCCGAGGGCACCGTCGTGGCGAAGGCCGGCGACGACGTCGGAGACGTGCTCATCGACAGGCTGGTCGCCGCCGGCGTCACCGACATCAAGGTGCGCTCGGTTCTGACCTGCGAGTCGGCCGTCGGTGTGTGTGCTGCCTGCTACGGCCGCTCGCTCGCCACGGGCAAGCTCGTCGACATCGGTGAGGCCGTCGGCATCATCGCGGCCCAGTCGATCGGTGAGCCGGGAACCCAGCTCACGATGCGTACCTTCCACACCGGTGGTTCCGCATCCGCTGACGACATCACCCAGGGTCTGCCCCGCGTGCAGGAGCTCTTCGAGGCCCGTACCCCCAAGGGTGCGTCGCCGATCGTCGAGGCCGCCGGCCGCATCACCATCGAGGACACGGATCGTAGCCGCAAGTTGATCCTGACCCCCGACAACGGTGACGAGCCGCACGTGTACCCGGTGCTCAAGCGCTCGACCCTCCTCGTCGAGGACGGTCAGCACGTCGAGCTCGGCCAGCAGATCATCGTCGGCGCCGTCGACCCGAAGGAAGTTCTCCGGGTCAAGGGCGTGCGCGAGGTGCAGAAGCACCTCGTGGGCGGTGTGCAGGGCGTCTACCGTTCGCAGGGTGTGCCGATCCACGACAAGCACATCGAGGTCATCGTCCGCCAGATGCTGCGCAAGGTCACCGTCGTCGAGCACGGCGACACCGACCTCCTGCCCGGCGAGCTGGTCGACCGCTCGAAGTACAACGAGGTCAACCGCGCCACTCTCACCGAGGGCAAGAAGACCGCGTCTGCTCGCCAGGAGGTCATGGGTATCACCAAGGCGTCGCTCGCGACCGAGTCGTGGCTGTCGGCCGCGTCCTTCCAGGAGACCACCCGCGTTCTGACGCAGGCGGCCATGGAGGGCAAGTCCGACCCGCTGATCGGTCTGAAGGAGAACGTGATCATCGGAAAGCTGATCCCGGCCGGAACCGGTCTGCCTCGCTACCGGAACGTCACCGTCGAGGCGACCGAGGAGGCGAAGGCGGAGCGTTACCCGAACCGCATCTTCGCCGACGACTCGTCCTTCAGCGAGAACGATCTGAGCTTCGTCGACTTCGACAGCTTCAGCTCGGACGACTACACCCCCGGAACCTACAACTAAGGTCTCCGTACGCGAACGACCCCCGGTGCCTGTCTCTTATACACATCTGACGC
>NZ_JBHVYL010000038.1:0-28477 GCF_042880955.1 Leifsonia sp. NPDC058292 | reverse complement strand
ACGCGAACCTCATCCCGGTGGTTCTCGGTGGGGATGGTGAAGTCCTCGACCTTGGTCGCAGCCGCCGCCTCTTCACTAGCAAGCAGAAGCTCGCGCTGGCCGAACGGGACGGTGGGTGTGCGTGGGCCGGGTGCCCCCACCCACCCTCCTACACGGAAGCGCACCACATCAGGTGGTGGGACAAACAACACGGCCCCACCGACCTCAACAACGGGATCCTGTTGTGCTCCAACCACCACCACCGGGTCCACGACGACGGATGGGACATCCAGGTCCGTGGCCATGTGCCGTGGTTCATCCCACCCAGCCACATCGACCATCACCGACGACCCCGCCGTGGCGGACGTATCCGACTGTCCGACACACAGGACGCAGCATGAATGGCACTGATCGGCACACGTCCGAGCGCGAGTTCCGCGCACCTCAAGAGAAGGACCTCAAGAAGTCACGGCGCCGCGGCGGCGCACCGGGAGGACAATGGGCGAATGAGGGACGCATCGGCCCCAGAGCCCGACGACCTCGGGCCGGTTCCAGCGGCGGTGCGAGCACAGCTGCTCGCGACCGAGCACTGGAGTCTGCTCGCTTCGCGGAGCACGACGCAGGCCGAGGTTCTCACCCGCATCAGTCTGTTCCTCACTCTCACGTCGGCGGGGCTGGTGAGTCTCGCGCTGGCGGGTCAAGCGATGGACTTCGGTGGGATCTTCCCCTTGCTCGCGATGATCGTGCTGGCCATCGTGCTGACGATCGGCATCCTCACGCAGATCCGCGTCTACGACGTCGGACTCGAAGACCTGGCGTACGTGCTCGCTATGAATCGCATCAGAGCCGCCTATGTGGAGATCGATCCGGGCATCCAGCCGTTTCTGATGACCTCGGCCCACGACGACCGAGCGGGCAGCCAGCTCACCTACCAGATGCTCGCGAGACGAACGGGCGCGGGACATTTCGCCGGAAGCAGCATGATGCTCATCAGCGTGGTGAACGCAGCACTCGCTGAACTCTTCCTCGCGGGCGTCGCTGCGAGCCTGTCCGCTCCTGCGCTCGTGCCACTGATCGTGGGAGTCGTCGGCGGCGCGAGCTATCTGGTCGCGGTGCTCGTGCGATCGGGCCGACGTTTCGAGCGCGTGTGGACCTTCTACGAACCAAGACACGCGACTCCTCCCGACTGAGCGCAGAGCAATCGCTCGGTGATGCGCGTCACCTGGAGTCGCGGATGTCGGCGGTCCGCCCCATCATGGGAACATGACGAGCGGACCGCCGATGTCGCGCGCCCTGGGCGCCCCTGACCCGAGCGGTCCCGGCCCGAGCGCCGCTCGAATCGTGCAGAGCGACCCGCCCGTGGTCGCACACGGCCACCTGGGACTCGCGGGAGGCACAGCCCTCTACATCGCGGCGGTGCTGGGCACGGGCGTACTGGTGCTCCCGTCGCTCGCCGCGGCAGCGGCAGGCCCGGGGGCGATTCTGGCGGTCGCAGCTCTCGCCGTCATCTCCATCCCACTCGCGGCGACGTTCGCTGCACTCGCGAGGAGGCATCCGGATGCGGGCGGCGTCGCTACGTTTGCTCGACGTGCGTTCGGCCCGACGGCGGCCCGCATCATCAGCTACTGGTTCTTCTTCGGAACACCGATCGGAGCACCGATCGCGGCGCTCATGACGGCGCGCTACGTGGTCGCGGTGGCCGGCGGCGACGCTGCGGTGACCGTGTGGATCGCGATCGGATTGATGGTGATCCCGGTGATCGTCACGGCCTTCGGTGTGCGATTCGCCGGGTGGTTGCAGCTGGGGCTTTCGGCGGCGCTGGTGGCGGTGCTCGTCTTCGTGCTCGCCGCGGCGGCTCCGCACGGCGACCCGGCCAACCTCGAACCGCTTCTGCCGCACGGCTGGGCGGGCGTGGGGCTGGCGATGAGCCTGTACATCTGGGCTTTCGCGGGGTGGGAGGCGGTCGCGGGCATCGGTGGCGAGTTCCGCAATCCTCGCCGTGACATCCCGCGGGCGACGGCTCTGGCGCTCATCATCGTGTCGGCGGCCTACCTCGCCATTCAGACGGTGACCGTGCTGGTGCTGGGTGACGGAGCATCCTCGAGTGCGGTGCCGCTCCTCGACCTGGTGCTCGCCTCGACAGGGCGCGGCGGCGGAATCGTGGTGGCCGTGATCGCGGCCATCGTCGTGACCGGGGTGTTCAACGCCTATCTGGCGGCGTTCAGCAAGCTGGGCGCGGCGATGGGGCGCGACGGCGACCTGCCGCGCTGGTTCGGGCGCGGAGCAGAGAACGGTGGCGTCGCGAGGCGCGGCCTGCTTCTCTCGGCGATCGTGATGGCGCTCTACTCCGTGGTCGTGCTGTCGAACGGCGACCTGCCGCCGTTCATCCTCGTGCACACCAGCTTCGCGGCAGCCGTCTACGCGGTGGGAGTGGCTTCGGCGCTGGTGCTGCTTCCGCGCTGGTCGGTCGGCTGGTGGATGGCCGTCGCGGCGTGCGTGTTCGCGGCGGGGCTGCTCGTGCTGGCGGGCTGGCACATCCTCTTCCCGTTCGGTGTCGGGGTCATCGCGGTGCTCGTCGGCCTCGTGGTGCGGCGAAAGCGCCCGTCACCCGCATAATTGGGGGATCAGTCGCCGCCCAGGCGAGCAGCCGACGACCGGGGGATCAGTGAGCGCAGAGCAGCCGCAGGCCAGAGCAGCGAGCATGCGAGACGTCGCCCGCGTGGCCGGGGTGTCACACCAGACGGTGTCGCGCGTGCTGAACGGGCATCCGAGTATCCGGGAGTCCACCCGCGAGCGCGTGCTCCAGGCGATGGACGAGCTGCGCTACCGCCCCAATCGCGCCGCCCGCGCGCTCGTGACGGCCAAGTCGAACACGATCGGCGTGCTCTCCGCGTCGGCCGCGGCACTGTACGGCCCGGTGTCGAGCATCGGCGCGATCCAAGACGCGGGCCGGGAGGCGGGATACTACGTGACCGTCGCCCACCTCGGCAGTCTGACTCCGGCGGGCATCGCGGCGGGCCTGGATCACCTGATGGCCCAGGCGGTGGAAGGCATCGTCGTCATCGCGCCGCAGCACAGGGTGCTCGAGGAGATCGCGGCGGTGGGCGTCGGGATGCCGTACGTCACCCTGCAGGCTGGGGACGACCGGGGCGGCATCGAGCTCTCGGTCGATCAGGTCGCGGGAGCGCGCGCGGCGACACGGCACCTGATCGAGCTGGGCCACCGGCGCATCGCGCACCTCGCGGGTCCGACGGAGTGGGAGGAAGGCCTTGTGCGGCTGCGCGGATTCCAGCAGGAGCTCGAGGCCGCCGGTCTCGAGGTGCTGCCGTCGCCCGAGGGGGACTGGACGGCCGAGTTCGGCTATCGCGCGGGCCTCGACGTGCTCGCCGATCCGACGGTGACCGCCGTGTTCGCGTCGAACGACCAGACAGCGCTGGGGCTCTATCACGCCGCCCACGAGCTGGGCCGGAGCATCCCGGGGGATGTGAGCGTCGTGGGATTCGACGACATCCCGGAGGCGGCACACTTCTGGCCACCGCTCACCACCGTGCGACAAGACTTCACCGAGCTCGGGCGCCGCAGTGTCGCGCGGCTCGTCGCCGAGATCGAACGACGCGTCGAACCGACGGCGGGGAACATCCAGCCGGAGCTGATCGTGCGCGCATCGACGAGAGCGCTCGCGCGCTGAGACGCGGCCGCTACGGCTGCGCGAGCGGTGAGGTGGCTTCCGCGTCGGTGGCAGCGGCGGCGTCAGCAGCGGCGTCGGAGTCGAGCCATCGCCGCGGCCCCGCGCCTTCGGCGGCCAGCCCGTCGGAGGGATTCTGCAGCGCGCACGTGCGCAGGCTCAGGCAGCCGCATCCCATGCACCCGGTGAGGTCGTTGCGCAAATGCTCCAGCTTGCGGATGCGATCGTCGAGCTCGGTGCGCCAGAGCCGGGAGAGCCTTTCCCAGTCCTTCTTGGTGGGCGTGCGACCGTCGGGAAGCGAGCCGAGCGCATTCCGGATGTCGGCCAGCGGGATGCCAACGCGCTGCGACACCCGGATGAACGCCACCCGTCGCAGCACGTCCCGGCGGTACCGTCGCTGGTTGCCGGCGGTGCGCGCGCTCGCGATCAGGCCCTGCCGTTCATAGAAGTGCAGGGCCGACACAGCCACGCCGCTGCGGGAGGCGAGGTCGCCGACGGTGAGAACCGCATCCTTCGGAGTCATTGACCTCAACCATAGTTGAGGTTCTAGGCTCGCACCATGACCTCGGAAGACCTGGACGCCAAGGCGCCGCCCCTCCAGACTGGACAGATGTCTCAGAGCGGCGATGCGCACCACACCGACAGCGAACGTGCCGTCGACGATGCGCCCGCCGATCTGCCGCCGCCGGGCGGAGTGCTGAGCGCCCGATACTTCTGGGTGAGCATCGGGATGTGCGCCCTCATCATGCTGTCGGCGTTCGAGGCCCTCGCGGTCACGACCATCATGCCGACGGTCAGCAAGGAGCTCGACGGAGCAGGACTCTACGCGTTCGCGTTCGCCGGGCCGCTGGCGGTGAGCGTCGTCGGCATGGTGCTGGCGGGCGCGTGGTCGGACAGGGGGAGCCCGCGCAACGCGCTCTTCGCATCCGTCGGCCTGTTCGTGATCGGCCTGCTCATCGCGGGCACGGCGCAGACCATGGTGGTGTTCGTTGCCGGCCGCTTGGTGCACGGCCTGGGCGGCGGTGCACTCACCGTCGCTCTCTACGTGATCGTCGCACGAGTGTATCCGGCGGTGCTCCACGCCCGCATCTTCGCCGGATTCGCCGCCGCGTGGGTGGTGCCGTCGCTCATCGGGCCGCTGATCGCGGGACTGCTCGCCGAGTCGGTGGGATGGCGCTGGGTGTTCCTCGGCGTCGTGGCCCTGGTGGCCCTGGCGATGCTCATGGTCGTGCCCGCCATGCGAGGGGTGCGCGCGCCCGACACCGGTCAGCAGAGGCCGCCGTGGAACATCCGGCGGATCGGCTGGGCGGTGCTGGTCGCGGTCGCGGTGCTGACCCTGAACCTTGCGGCCGAGGCGCGCGGCCCGGTGCAATGGCTCGCGCCGGTCGTAGCGGTGGCTGTGGCCCTGTTCGCGCTGAGACCGTTGCTGCCGGCCCGCGCGCTGACCGCGGGGCGCGGGCTGCCGAGCGTGATCCTGCTGCGGTCGCTCGTGGCGGGCACCTTCTTCGCGTCCGAAGTGTATGTGCCCTACCTGCTGGTGAGTCAGTACGGGCTGTCCGCCTCGCTCGCCGGTCTCGCCCTGACGGCGGCCGGGCTCAGCTGGGCGGCCGCATCCTGGGTGCAGGGTCGCTTTCCGGCGATCGGCCACACGCTCGCGGCGCGCCTCGGGGCGCTCGGCCTGTCCGTCGCGGTCGCGTCGCTCCTCGCGACCACGATCTGGGGGCTGCCGCCGGTGGTCGTCATCGTCGGCTGGGCCTTCGCGGGAGCGGGGATGGGCATCCTCTACCCGAGGCTCGGCGTGCTGACCCTCGAATACTCGACGATCGAGAACCAGGGCTTCAACAGTTCGGCGCTCTCGATCGCCGACTCGATCGGGTCTGCCATCGCGTTGGCCGCGACGGCGATCGTGTTCGCGGCGCTCGCGCCGCTGGGCGGGGCGTGGCCGTTCGCCGGTGTGTTCGCCCTGACTGCACTGCTGTGCGTGGCGGCGTTCGTGACGGGACCGCGCATCCGGGTGCCGGGGGCCACCGGAAGGGCCACGAGGGGCGAGTAACCGCGAGCCGAGCGCCCTCGCCGGTCGCAACGACTCGCCCCTCGCCGGGCTCGCCACGAGCCCCCACAGACTCGCCGCGCCGGCGCGGACGGCTCCCGACAAGCGGGGACCGAGCGACAGCCGTTCGCCGGCGCGGCGACACTCTCGGCGGACGCGGGGTGCCGCCGTGGTCGGCGCCGACGTCGGCGCCGACGCGGGCCAGGCATCGGCGCGGGCGCTCAGCGTCGAGAGACACGCCGCCTCACGACCGATACGCAGCGAAGTCGTCGGACGCCGATAGTGTCGGGGGCGTCCATCCAGAGGAGAAACCATGCTCACGTCTTTGCCGCTCGACGGTCTGATCTCCACGCAGACGACCGCCTTCAGCCCCGTGCCGTCGATCATCGGCGGCCTCATCGGCTACATCCTGCTGGTGCTCGCCCTCTGGCCGGTGTTCCGCAAGGCGGGCAAGCCGGGCTGGGGCGCGCTCATCCCGATCTACAACGCCTATCTGCTGGTGAAGATCGCTGGATACCACGGCGCGCTCGTCATCCTCTACTTCATCCCGATCGTCAACATCGTGGTCGCCATCATCGTCGCGTTCGGAGTCGGACGGGCGTTCGGCAAGGGTGGGGCGTTCAGCTTCTTCCTGCTCTGGCTGCTGGCGATCATCGGCTACTTCATCATCGGCTACGGCAGCTCGCAGTACGTGGGCCCGGGCGGTCGTCGTGAGGGCATCGCCGGCGCTCCCGCCGTGGCCTGAGCCTCAGCCGGCGGAGCCGTCGGGCAGCTGCTCGGGGCAGACACCGGAGGCGTCGGCTGCGAGCTCGAAGTGCCAGGCCTCGTTCGCGTAGATCCGGCAGAGGCCGAATTCGCCTCCGAAACGGCTCAGCCAGTCCATCGCGTCGGCCGTCGCGATGTCGACGGCTTCGCCGCGCACGTGCTTCGACGCGTCGCCGCGTTTGACCCACTTGCTCGCCTCGGCCTCGCTTCCATACTTCGTGACGGCGCGTGCGAACAGGAACTCCTGGTAACGCTCGCTGCGCCAGCCGTCGGTGAGAGTGAACACGACGTCGCGCTCGGCGGCGGCCTCGGAGGCGCGCACGAGAGCATCCCGGAGCCCCGGGCGCAATTTCGCGACGGCGGGCACATCGTCGCTCAGGGCGACCGTCTCGCCGTCGGGGATGTACCCGTCGGCGACACCCAGCCGATCGGCGTCGGAATCGGCGTGGCCTGAACCATCCGGGCTTGAGACATCTCCGTGAAGCGGGCGGCCGACGTTCGCGCTCGTCGTCGCGGCGGGCGCACAGCCGGCGAGGGTGAGAACGAGGGATGCGCTCGCCAGCAGGGCGAGAGGAAATCGGGGGCGCACGGGTACGTCCTTTCTGGTCGGCTCCAGCCTCGCCTCCCGGCACCCGCCGGCGAATCGGCACAGCGAAGCAACCGTGTCCCTCGCGCGGATGACTCTCGGCATCCCTCCGGCATCCCTCCGGCATCCCTCCGACTGAGGGTTCGCGCCGAGTGAGCGGCGCCGACGTTACGTTTACTGGTGCACGGAATCTCTGTAGACGGGCGGATCGTCCGTCATCGCAGAGAGGACTCCCGTTGATCACCACTCGCTTTCCGGCCGACCCGTCGCGCAGAGCGTCGCACGACGAAGACGCACGCTGGCGCAAGAAGTACCGTGCGCTGGCACGTTTCGTCGAGCAGAGCGGTCGGCTTCCCAATGCGTCGTTCGCCTCACCCGAGGAGCGAACGCTTCGCAGCTGGTGCTCGACCCAGCGGCAGGCGCATGACGGCCTGGGCACCGCATCCATGACCCGCGAGCGGGCCGAGCTTCTGGAGTCCATCCCCGGCTGGGAATGGTGACCGGGGTCGCAGAGTAGAGAGCCGAGCCGACCGAGCCGAGTCGCGCCTCGCGCAGGCCTGAGATGCTTGAGAAGACGCGTTCGACGCGGCCCGCGTTCGCCGAAACCGTGACACTGTAGTCGGATGCCGACCGTCGTTTTCGCGCCCGACTCGTTCAAAGGGTCGGCCTCGGCCGCCGTGGTGGCTGCCGCACTGGCCGAAGGCTGGTCGTCGGTGCGACCGGGCGACAGTGTCGTGCTCGCCCCGATGGCCGACGGTGGCGAAGGCACGCTGGATGCGTTCGAACTCGCCGTGCCGCGAGCGGTGCGCCACGCGGTCACCGTGCTCGGCCCGACCGCCGACGAGGTGGCGGCCTCGTGGCTCGCCCTGCCCGACGGCACAGCCCTCATCGAACTGGCCGACACCAGCGGGCTCGGCCGCCTCGCCGCGCTCGCACCGTTGGACGCCCACACCTTCGGGTTCGGCCAGGCCATCGCCGCCGCGCTCGCCGCAGGGGCGACAGGTCTGTTGCTGGCGATCGGCGGCAGCTCGTCGACCGACGGCGGTGTGGGAGCGCTCGCCGCACTCGGCGCACGGTTCACGGATGCGTCCGGTCGCCCCATCCGGCTCGGCAACCGGGGTCTCGGCACGCTCGCGCGGGCCGACCTGAGCGGTCTGCCCGCGCTGCCTGCGGGCGGGGTGCGCATCCTCAGCGACGTCACGAATCCGCTCCTCGGACCGACCGGCGCCGCCACCGTCTTCGGGCCGCAGAAGGGCGCCGACCCGCAACAGGTCATCGGTCTGGAGTCCGGGCTGGCGCGCCTCGCCCGGGTGCTCGGCCGACTGCCGGCCGTGCCGGGGGCCGGTGCGGCCGGCGGCACCGGCTACGGACTCCTCGCCTGGGGCGCGACGATCGCGCCCGGCGCGGGCGCGGTCGGAACCGCCATCGGGCTGCCCGAACTCGTCGCCGCAGCGGATGTCGTCGTCACCGGCGAGGGACGTTTCGACGCCCAGACCGAGGCCGGAAAGGTCGCGACGTACGTCGCGGGACTCGCCCTGGATGCGGGGGTGCCGGCGCTGCTCGCCGCGGGTGCCATCGAAGCGCCGACGACCGCGTTCGCCGCGGCGGCGTCGCTCAGCGAGCTCGCCGGGGGAGCCGCTGCCGCGATCGCCGACGCACCCCGCTGGGCACGCGCCGCCGGAGCCGCGCTCGCCCGGCGGGCTCCGGTCAGCTCGTAGCGGCCGTTCGGGCTGCGGCGTACTGAGCGCGGATGACCGGTCGGTAGTCGGCCTCGGGCTCGGCGTCGAGCGTGATCGGCCAGGAGGGGCGGGTTCCGGTCAGCGCCCAGGCCGCTTGCACGGCTGCGCCGTCGGCCACGTATTCTCCGGGCGAAGGCACGACGACGGGTGCGTCGAAGACCTGGGCCGCGACGGCGGCGACCGCCGGGTTCTGGGCGGCGCCACCGATCAGCAGGATGCGCTTCTCGCGCACCCCGACCGACCGCACGGCGTCGAGGCCGTCGGCCAGCCCGCAGAGCATCCCTTCGATGGCCGCGCGCGCGAGGTTCTCGGGGCGGGTCGTCGCGATGGTCAGACCGTGGATGCTCGCGGTGGCGTCGGGCAGGTTGGGGGTGCGTTCGCCCTCGAAGTAGGGGATCAGCACCACGCCGCCGGCGCCGGGCTCGGCGTCGAGCGCGAGGGCGGCGAGCCGGTCGTGGTCGGCGGACAGGAGCGAGGCGATCGACGACAGCACTCGGGCCGCGTTGAGAGTTGCGATGAGGGGAAGACTGCGGCCGCTCGCGTCGGCGAAGCCGGCGACGGTTCCGCTCGCATCGGCGACCGGCTGGTCGGTGACGGCGAAGACTGTTCCGCTGGTTCCGATCGACACGACGACGTCGCCGTCGGCCGCGCCCAGACCGAGCGCCGCGGCGGCATTGTCGCCGGCTCCGGGGCCGACGAGCACGCCTTCGGATGCACCGGACGCGCCGACAGGGGTGCGACCGGCCGCCTCGCCGGGTGCGAGAACGCGGGGCAGGATGACCGCATCCGCGATCGCTCCGTTGTCGCCGTCGCCGTCGCCGTCGGCCTCGACGCCTGCGCGGCCGAGCGCCCGCTCGAACAGCTCGAGGTCGTACGCCTCGCGGGCGGCGCTCCAGTAGGCCGTGCCGCTGGCGTCGGATCGGTCGGTCGTCAGTTCGCCGAGCACCGGGCCGAGTTCGCTGTCGTCGGTCGGGCCGTACCCGCGCAGACGCCAGGTCAGCCAGTCGTGGGGGAGCGCGACGGCGGCGACGCGTGCGGCGTTGGCGGGTTCCGCATCCCGCAGCCAGCGCAGTTTGGTGGCGGTGAAGGAGGCGACAGGCACCACACCGACCCGGCTCGCGTACTCCTCGGCGCCGACTTCGGCGATGAGGTCGCTGGCCGCCTGGGCGCTGCGGGTGTCGTTCCAGAGCAGGGCGTCGCGGATGACACGGCCGTCGGCGTCCAGCACGACCATGCCGTGCTGCTGGCCGCCGATCGAGATCGCCGAGACGTCGGCGAGTCCGCCGGCGTCGGCGATGGCCGTGCCGAGCGCCGACCACCAGGCGGCGGGGTCGACCTCTGTGCCGTCGGGATGCGGGGCGCGCCCCGAGCGCACGATCGCGCCGGTCTCGAGGTCGCGCACGACCACCTTGCAGCTCTGCGTCGACGAGTCGACTCCGGCGACGAGCGTCATCGCTCTCTCTTTCTGTCTAGCGTGTCGATATCACGGCTGCGAGGGGCGAGATCGTGCGGGCTCACACGTGTGTGAGCCCGCAACCACTCGCCCCTCGCCGCCGCTCAGCGGGTGGAACGGGTTCTAGCGCGCGCCGAGGATGTGCTCGAGGGCGAGCTGCTGCAGCCGCACGAACCCGAAGCCCTTGCCGCCGAAGTAGGCGTCGGCGTCGAAGTCCTCGTAGGCGGAGCGGTCGGCCAGGAGGTCGTCGTAGCTCTCGCCGGCGCCGAGGGTGTTCGACGACAGCTCGGGCACGCGGGATGCGGCCAGCGCCTCCTGCACCTCGGGGTCGGCGCGGAACGCCGCGGCACGCTCCTTGAGCAGCAGGTAGGTGCGCATGTTGGCGGCGGCCGAATCCCACACTCCGGTGATGTCTTCGGTGCGCGACGGCTTGTAGTCGAAGTGGCGCGGGCCGTCGTACGACGGGCCGCCGTTCGGGCCGCCGTTCTCGAGCAGGTCGACGAGGGCGAACGCGTTCTGCAGGTCGCCGTGACCGAACACGAGGTCCTGGTCGTACTTGATGCCGCGCTGGCCGTTCAGGTCGATGTGGAACAGCTTGCCCTGGTAGAGCGCCTGGGCGATGCCGGCTGCGAAGTTGAGGCCGGCCATCTGCTCGTGCCCGACCTCGGGGTTCACACCGACGAGCTCCGGACGCTCCAGCGTCTCGATGAAGGCGAGGGCGTGACCGACGGTCGGCAGCAGGATGTCGCCGCGCGGCTCGTTCGGCTTCGGCTCGATGGCGAACTTGATGTCGTAGCCCTTGTCGGTCACGTACTGACCGAGCAGGTTCACGGCCTCGCGGTAGCGCTCCAACGCCGCGCGGATGTCTTTCGCGGCGTCGTACTCCGCGCCCTCGCGGCCGCCCCACATGACGAACGTCTTGGCGCCGAGCTCGGCGGCGAGGTCGAGGTTGCGCAGCACCTTGCGAAGAGCGAAGCGGCGCACGGCGCGGTCGTTGGAGGTGAAGCCGCCGTCTTTGAACACGGGAGCGCTGAACAGGTTCGTGGTCACCATCGGCACGATGATGCCGGTGTCGGCGAGCACCTCCTTGAGGCGGTCGATCTGCTTCTGGCGCTCGGCGTCCGTCGAACCGAAGGCGAACAGGTCGTCGTCGTGGAACGTGAGACCGTAGGCGCCGAGCTCGTTGAGCTTGGTCACCGCCTCGACCACGTCGAGCTGCGGCCGGGTCGGGCCGCCGAACGGGTCGGTGCCGTTGTAGCCGATGGTCCACAGGCCGAACGAGAACTTGTCGGCGCGGGTTGGTGTCGTAGTCATAGGTCTTCCTTCAGCGGCGTCGGTGAATGCAACCGTGAGTTGTTGCGATTGAACGATTTGTTGCGTGAATCAACATATCAGGCAATCGACGAAATCGGAAGCCCTGTCTCCGGTCAAGCCGACCCTCGGTCAGCCGATCCGTTCGCTCAGCCAGGCCGCCTGGTGCAGCCACTGCGTGGTGAGCCCGCCTTCGTGGCCGTTGAACGGATACACCGCGATCTCGCTGTCTTCGGTGGCGAGCGAGTTGTAGGCGGCGAACACGGTCGACGGCGGCACGATGTCGTCCATCAGGGCGACGGAGAAGAGCGCGGGCGTGTGGATGCGCCGGGCGAAGTTCACCCCGTCGAAGTACGAGAGCGTCTCGAAGACGCGATCGGTCTTGCCCCGATGCACCGACAGGTACTTCGCGATCTCGCCGAACGGCATCGACGGGGCGATGTCGGCGCCACGACGGAAAGCGCAGAGGAAGGGCACATCCGGCATCACACCCCGCAGCCCGTCGGAGAGCGCCGCGACGGCGATGGCGATGCCACCGCCCTGGCTGCCGCCGGTCACCGCCACCCGGTCGGCGTCGACGAAGGGGAGCTCACGCACCGCGTCGACCAGGCGCACCCCGTCGGTGAAGACCCGGCGGTAGTAGTAGTCGGCGGGGTCGTCGATGCCACGCGTCATGTACCCGGGGAGTGCGGGCCCGCTGCCGTGCGGGTCGGGGGTGTCGCCTCCGGTGCCCCAGGCGCTGCCCTGCCCGCGGGTGTCCATGACGATGTGCACGTAGCCGGAGAGTGCCCAGAGCACGCGCTCGCCGGGCAGGCCGCGACCGCCACCGTAGCCCTGATATTCGACGACGGCAGGCAGAGGATGCACGGCGTCCTTCGGCCGGCTCACCCACGCCCGCACGGGCTCGCCAACGAACCCGGGAAACGTGAGGTCTTCCACGATCAGTTCCGTGATCGGTGTGCTCGCCGGCGCGAGCACGACCGCATCCCCGAGCGACCGTGCTTCGGCGATGGTGTCGCGCCAGAACGCGTCGAAGTCGGCCGGCTGGGCCACCTCGGGGCGGTAGACGGTGAGCTCGTCGATGGACAGATCGGAGAGGGGCATGACGCTCGCTTTCGCTGGTGACTCGCTGGTGAGTGGCTGATGAGTGGCTGGTAACGCGGCTGGCAGTTCTGGTGGTGGTTCGGCGGCGGCCCGGCGGTCTGCGGCGGGCGGCGCGTCGAGCGGTGCATATTGTGGCAGGCCGCCGACTCCGAGCACAATCGGCGCCCGACCGACCTGAACCGGCGGTCCCGACCTGAATAGAGTGACCCCATGCACCACGAACCCGACCGGAGCCCAGCCAGGCCCACTCTCGAACGCATCGCCCTCGACGCGTCGGTGTCGGTGTCGACGGTGTCGAAGGTGCTGAACGGTCGCGAAGGAGTGTCGACCCGAACGCGTCAGGCCGTGGAGACGCTGCTCGCCGAGTCCGGCTACGCCCGTCGGGGGTCGGAGAGCGAACCGGGCTCCCTGGTGGAGCTGGTCATCGAGTCGCTGGACAGCGACTGGGCGCTCGCGATCATCCGGGGCGTCGAACGGGTGGCGCGCGAGGCCGGGCTGACCGTCGCGCTCACCGCCAGAGGGGATCCGGATGCGCCCCGCCACGACTGGATCACCGGCGTGCTGCGACGTAAGCCCATCGCCCTGGTGCTCGTGTTCTCCGGTCTGTCGGCCGAGCACCGCCAGCAGTTGCACACGCGGAACATCTCGTTCGTGGTCGTCGATCCCGCTGGCGATCCCGACCCCGAGCTGCCGTCGATCGGCGCCACGAACTGGGCCGGCGGCCACGCGGCGACCCGCCATCTGCTCGCACTGGGTCACCGCCGCATCGGCGTGATCTCGGGCCCGACGGGCCTGATGTTCTCGCGTGCCCGTGTGGCCGGTCACCGCTCTGCGCTGGAGGAGGCGCGCATCCCCGTCGACCCTGAGCTGATCAGGGTCGGCAAGCTCTCGCGGCGCGCAGGCGAGCGGGAGGCCCGGCAGCTGCTCGCGCTGGAGAATCCGCCGACCGCGATCTTCACCGGCAACGACCAGCAGGCGTTCGGGGTGTACGACGCAGCAGCGGCTCTGGGCCTTGTCATCCCGGACGACCTGTCCGTCGTCGGTTTCGACGACATCCCGCCGGCCCAATGGCTCACCCCGCCGCTGACCACCGTGCGGCAGCCGCTGGTGGACATCGCGGAGGAGGCGACGAGGCTCGCCCTGAGGATGCGCGTCGAGCACGTTCCGAACGTGCGGCTCGAACTCGCGACCACCCTCGTGGAGCGCGGCTCGACGGCTCGTCCGTCGCGCTAGACGCTGCCCCAACCGAGGTTCGCGGTGCCGAGCGCCGCGTGGGCGATCGCTCCGTTGATCCAGTGGAGGCCCACGAACGCGACCACGATCAGCACGACCGCTGCGACGACGATCAGGATGATCCTCGTGATGAGGCGCTCCGTCCTCCGTCGCTGGAGCTGACGCTCCTCGGCCTGTCGTTTCTGCTCGGCGCGGATCACGTCCAGTCGCTCGATCGCGTCGGCGATGTCCGGTCGTTCGACCGACGCGAAGAGATCGCCGACGGCGACCTCGAGAGCGTCGGCGAGCAGCCCGAGCGTCTCCAGGCTCGCATCCTCGCCCGACTCCAATCGCTGGATCGTGCGCACGGCGACGCCGCTGTTCTCGGCCAGCCGCTCCTGCGTCCAGCCTTTCGTTGTGCGGAGTTCACGGATTCGCGTTTCGTTCATGTGCTTCACGCTACGCAACAGCCGCGGCGGCGAACACGACAGGCACCCGCCAGCTTCCCGCCACCTCGCGTCGGGGCCCGTCTGACGAAAATTTTCCAATCGGCGAGAGAAACTTGCAGAGCCCTTCGGGGCGGCGTTACGTTCTGACGGCGGCCCGCACGACGGTGGGTCACGGCGAAGGAGCGACTCGATGACCCTCAGTACGAAACCGAGTCTCGGAGTCGCCATGGTCGGATACGGCTTCATGGGTGCGGCGCACTCGCAGGGCTGGCGCGTCGCGCCGCGCTTCTTCGACCTGCAGGCCGAGCCCGTCATGCACACGATCGTCGGTCGCGACGCGGCGCGGGTCGAGGCGGCTCGCGAGAAGTTCGGCTGGCGGTATGCGCAGACCGACTGGCGGCGCGTCGTCGACGACCCCGAGATCGACGTGGTCGACATCTGCTCGCCCGGCGCCTCGCACGTCGAGATCGCCATCGCGGCCCTCGACGCGGGCAAGCACGTGCTCTGCGAGAAGCCGCTGGCCAACACGGTCGAGGAGGCGGAGCGGATGGTCGTGGCCGCCGAGCGTGCGGCCGCGGCCGGCGTGCGGTCCATGGTCGGCTTCAGCTACCGTCGCGTGCCGGCCATCGGCTTCGCCCGCGGGCTGGTTCAGGAGGGGCGGCTCGGCCGCATCCGTCAGGTGCGCGCGCAGTACCTGCAGGACTGGTTGACAGACGAGAACGGCCCGATGACCTGGCGACTCGACAAGGAGCAGGCGGGCTCGGGCTCGCTCGGCGACATCGGTGCCCACGCCATCGACCTGGTCGAGCACCTCACCGGTTCGTCGCTCACCGGAGTCAGCGGCACCGTCGAGACGTTCGTCACCGAGCGTCCGCTGCTCGGCGAGACCGTCGGGCTCTCCGGCACGGCGTCCCAGGAGCGCGGAACGGTCACCGTCGACGACGCGGCGTGGTTCACGTCTCGTCTCGCGGGCGGTACCGCCGACGGCGCGATCGGCGCATTCGAGGCGACTCGCTATGCGACCGGTCGCAAGAACGCGCTCCGCATCGAGCTGAGCGGTTCGCTCGGCGCGATCGCCTTCGACCTCGAAGCGATGAACGAGCTGCAGTTCTACGACGCGACGGCTCCGGCGGGGGAGCAGGGCTTCACCCGCATCATCGTGACCGAGCCCGAGCATCCGTACATGGCCAACTGGTGGCCGACCGGTCACGCGATCGGCTACGAGCACGCCTTCTCGCACGAGGTCAAAGACCTCGTCGACGCGATCACCGGGGGCACGGCACCCGAGCCCTCCTTCGCCGACGGCCTCCACATCCAGCGCGTGCTCGACGCCGTGCAGCAGAGCGCCGCCCACAACAGCTCCTGGACGGCCGTCTCCTGAGCAGGCCGCCGGTTGTCGAGAACTGCCGGAGCATCTCGAACCATCGTGATCCGAGCGCTCCCCGGGCGCTCGGGAGAGGAAATCCATGAGTGACAAGCAAGCACTGGTCGTGCGCGGCGGGTGGGACGGGCACATGCCCGTCGAGACCACCGACTTCTTCATCCCCTTCCTGGAGGCGAACGGCTTCACCGTGCGCGTCGAGGAGTCGCCGGCCGTCTACGCCGACGCGGAGGTGATGGATGCGGTCGACCTGGTGCTGCAGATCAACACCATGAACACGATCGAACCGGAGGAGTTCGCCGGCCTGCAGCGCGCCGTGCTGAACGGTGCCGGCCTCGCAGGCTGGCACGGCGGCATCGCCGACTCCTACCGCAACAACGCCGACTATCTGCACATGATCGGCGGACAGTTCGCGCATCACGCGGGCAAAGATCCCGCCGAGCGCGTCGGCGAGCAGTCGGACAACTACATCCCGTACACCGTGCACATCACGGAGCTCGGCAAAACGCATCCCATCACCAAGGGCATCGCCGACTTCGACCTCGTCACCGAGCAGTACTGGGTACTCAGCGACGAGTACAACGACGTGCTGGCCACCACCACCCAGGACGTGCGGCCCTGGGACGCGTGGAACCGCCCGGTCACCTCGCCGGCCATCTGGACGCGCCAGTGGGGTGAAGGCAGGGTGTTCGTCTCCGCGCCGGGACACCGACTCGAGATCGTGCAGAACCCGAACGTGCGCACCATCATCGAGAGGGGGCTGCTGTGGGCAGCGCGCTGAACGTCGGGGTGGTCGGCGTCGGCAACATCAGCCGGCAGTACTTCGAGCAGTTTCCGAAGCTCCCCAACCTGTCGCTGACGGCGGTCGCCGACCTCGACCTCGACCGCGCGGCCGCTGTGGCGGGGGAGCAGGGCGTGGAGTCGATGAGCGTGGATGCCCTGCTCGCCGATCCGCGCATCGACGCCGTGCTCAACCTCACGATCCCGGCGGCACACACCGAGGTGGCACTCCGTGCGCTCGCCGCGGGCAAGCACGTCTACGGGGAGAAACCGCTCGCTCTGGCCACCGCGGATGCCGCCCCGGTGCTCGCGTGCGCCGCCGACACCGGGCTTCGCGTCGGCAGCGCTCCGGACACGGTGCTCGGCACCGGCATCCAGACGGCTCGGGCGCTGCTCGACGACGGCCGCATCGGCGACCCGGTGGGCGCGGCCGTGGCGTGGACGGCCCCGGGCCACGAGCTCTGGCATCCCGCGCCGGCGTTCTACTACCAGCCGGGAGGCGGGCCCCTGTTCGACATGGGCCCCTACTACCTGACCAGCCTGGTGACCTTCTTCGGCCCGGTCGTGCGCGTCTCGGGTGCCGTGGGGCGCTCGGCCCGCGAGCGCACCGTGGCGACGGGTCCGCTCGCCGGCACGAGCATCCCCGTCGACGTCGACACGCACGTGACGGCCCTGCTCGAGCACGCGAACGGCGTCATCTCCACGGTGACCGTCTCTTTCGAGGTGTGGGCGAGCCGTGCTCCGCTGTTCGAGGTGTACGGTACCGCCGGAACGCTCGCGGTGCCCGATCCGAACCAGTTCTCCGACACCGTCTCGATCGCGACGGCCGCCGACCGCACATGGCAAGAGGTGCCCGTCGGTGCCGGTTACGCGGATGCGGGTCGCGGCGTCGGTCTCGCCGACCTGGCCCGCGCGATCGAGACCGGCCGCCCGCACCGAGCGTCCGGCGAACTCGCGTTCCACGTTCTCGAGATCATGGAGTCGATCGTCCACGCCGGGCACGCCCACGAGGTCGTGACGCTCACGTCGACCGTGGAGCGTCCGCAGGCCGTGCCGCTGGGCGTCACGCCCGAGAGTTGGTGACGCGCAGCGTCTGCTGACCGTCACGGTCGGCCCGGTCGCCCGGGCCGATCGTGAACGGCAGGCTCTCACCCGCGACGCCGAGCCGGTAGTCGCCGGCGAAAGCGGTGACGGCGACGCGTCCTGACTCGTCGGTGGCGGCTCGGCTCGGCTCCAGCCACCACTCCTCCTTCACGAGACGACGGAGTGCGTCGTACGACGGCTTCGGGGTGCCGTCGGCGCGCACGAGACCGATGGGTGCGTCGAGCCAGGCGCCCGCATCCGTGATGCCCCAGTAGGTGATGGCCTCGACGGCGGGATGCGACACCAGCGACCGGTAGTGCCGCACCAGGTCGTCCGCCTGCCGCGCTTCGCCTTCCAGGGTGGAAGGCCACTCGTCCACCCGGTAGTCGTTCAGGTCGACGATCTCGGGCGGCATCAGGTGGCCCGACACGAGCGAGGTCTCGGTGAGGTGCAGCGGCAGGCCGTAGCGGGCGAAGCGGTCCACCATGGCGAGCATCGCATCCTCGCCCCAGTAGCCCTGGTGCATGTGCGTCTGCAGCCCGATGGCGTCGATGCGGATGCCGGCCTCGAGCACGCCCTCGATCAGGCATTCGTAGGCGCTCGAGAGATCGAAGTCGTTGAGCAGCAGCGTCGCTGCCGGGTTGGCCTCACGCGCCTCCTCGACGGCGAGCCGCACCAGAGGGATCCGGCCCTTGGCGCGCGCGAGCGGGGTGATGCCGTTCTCGCCGTTGTCGAACACGGGCATGATGACGACCTCGTTGATCGCATCCCAGGTGTCGACCAGTCCCGCGAAGTCGTGCACCTCCCGGCGGATGCGCTCGCGAAGCAGTCGCTCGACCTCGTCGGTGGGAAGCGGGAGCAGCCAGTCGGGCTGAACGGTGTGCCAGACGAGCGGATGCCCTTTCAGCCGCACCCCGCGCTCGCGAAGCCAGCGGGCCGTACGCTGCAGCCGCGCGGTGTCGGGCGAGCCCTGCCGAGCCTCGAATCGGCCCCAGTAGAAGGGGAGCGTCGCGGTGTTGAAGACGTCGGCGAACAGGTCGGCCAGCTGCTCGGTTGCGGCGTCGGGCCGGCCGTCGGTCGTCGGTGGCACGAAGTCGAAGTCGAAGCCGATGTTGCCGAAGGCGAACGCGTGGGCCGTCTGCGACACGACGACCTCGGCGCCGGCGAGCGGTGCGCCGTTCGGGTCGGTGACGGTCAGCACCGTTTCATGCAGCCGGTGAGCAGGCGTCGAACCCTGGGGGAGGGAGACGGTGCGCACGGGCAAGGACACGGGAACGCTCAGGCCGTGGGCGCGGGGCCGGTGGTGCCGCGCACCACGAGCTCAGCGGGCAGGTGCACCCGGCTCGGAACCTCGCCGCCGTCGAGCAGCTCCGTGAGCATCTGCAGCGCCTGCGCGCCGATGTCCTGCAGCGGCTGGGCGAGCGTCGTCAGCGGCGGAGTGGAGGTCCGCGCCTCGGGGATGTCGTCGAAGCCGATCACCGAGAGATCTTCCGGCACCCTGAGCCCCAGCTCCGCGGCGGTCTGCAGCACGCCGATGGCCGACATGTCGTTGGCCGCGAACACCGCGGTCGGGCGGTCGCTCCGCGACAGCAGACCGCGCGCCGCCTCTGCCGACTGCGCCGTCTGGTAGCCGCCGTCGAGCACGAGGTCGGGGTCGAACGGGATGCCGGCGGCCGCGAGCGACTCCCGGTAGCCCGACTCGCGCAGCTGGGCCGAGGCCAGGTCGCTGCGCCCGCGCATGTGCGCGATTCGCCGGTGGCCGAGGTCGATGAGGTGCTGGGTCGCGATGCGTGCGCCGCCGAGGTTGTCGGAGTCGATGGTCGACGGTCCGCCCTGGCCCGTGTGCGGGTCGATGGCGACGACGGGGATGGAGGTGGTGGGGATGAGCACGGTCGGGGTGACGATGATCGCGCCGTCGATGAGGGTGCCGGCCAGGCGGGAGAGGGATCTGCGCTCCCAGCCGACCGGGCTGCTCCCGGCGACGAGCCCCGAGTAGGCCAGCAGTTCGTAGCCGGCCTTTGCCGCGGCCGAGGATGCGCCCTTCAGCAGCTCGACCGAGAACGACTCGAACTCGGCCACGAGGATGCCGATGACGTTGGTGCGCTGCCGGCGCAGGCTGCTCGCGACGAGCGAGGTCTCATAGCCGAGCGCTTCGACGACCTCGAGCACGCGCTTCGAGGTGGCGGGCGCGACGCCGTAGCGACCGTTGACGACCTTGGAGACGGTCGGCACTGAGACGCCGGCCGCCCGTGCCACGTCGCTGATGGTCGCGCGGCCGAACGACGGTGTCGAGCTTGCGGGGGCGGACATAGCTGTCACCCTACAGCCATGACGGCCCCGGTACGGGTGCCGAAACGGTGGTGCCCATGAATATCGATACCGATATCGACACCGTTATCGAAATCGTTATCGATATCGGTGTCGATATCGATTGACAAACAACATATGACGATGCGAGGCTCATGTTCGCGGCAGTGCTGTCGCGTCAGCAATCACTACCAAGGAGTTTCCACAATGAAGAGGAAAAACCGAGTCGCCGGCGTGCTCGCGCTCGTCGCGGGCACAGCGTTGCTCGCTACGGGCTGCAGCGGCAGCGGTGGCAGCGACGGGTCGGGCGACGGCAAGGTCTCGATGACCTTCTGGCACAACTCGACCACCGGCCCCGGCGCCGCATTCTGGAAGACGACGGTCGCCGATTTCGAAAAGGCGAACCCGAACGTCACCATCAAGATCCAGGCCGTGCAGAACGAAGACCTCGACGGCAAGCTGCAGACCGCTCTGAACTCGGGCGACGCTCCCGACATCTTCCTTCAGCGAGGCGGCGGCAAGATGGCCGCCATGGCCGACGCCGGCCAGCTGCTCGACATCACCGACTCGATCAGCGACGCCACCAAGGCCGTCGTCAACGACGGTGCCTTCAAGGGCGAGTCGTACAACGGCAAGGTCTACGCGATGCCGGTCGACGTGCTCCCCGAGGGCATCTACTACAGCCAGGACCTGTTCAAGGCCGCGGGCATCACCACCCCGCCCAAGACGATGGACGAGCTGAACGCCGCCGTCGTCAAGCTCAAGGCGACCGGTGTCGCTCCCGTGGCGGTCGGCGCCAAAGACGCCTGGCCCGCAGCGCACTGGTACTACAACTTCGCGCTGCGCCAGTGCAGCGAGAAGACGCTGAACAAGGCGGCCGCCGACCTCAAGTTCGACGACCCGTGCTGGGCGAAGGCGGGCGACGACCTCGCAGCGTTCAACGATACCAAGCCGTTCAACGACGGCTTCCTCACCACCGCCGCCCAGCAGGGCGCCGGCAGCTCGGCCGGTCTCGTCGCCAACCACAAGGCCGCGATGGAGCTCATGGGCGCCTGGGATCCGGGAGTGATCGCTTCGCTCACGCCCGACCAGAAGCCGCTGCCCGACCTCGGCTGGTTCCCGTTCCCCACCATCTCCGGTGGTAAGGGCGACCCGGCGTCGATGATGGGTGGAATCGACGGGTTCTCGTGCTCGGCCAAGGCGCCGAAGAAAGAGTGCACCGACTTCCTGAACTACATCACGACGAAGGATGTGCAGGAGGCCTACTACAAGGCGTTCAACGCCATCCCGGTGAACAAGGATGCTCAGAGCATCATCACCGAGCCCTACCTGAAGTCGGTGCTCGAGGCGTACAACAAGGCTCCGTTCGTCTCGCAGTACCTCGACACCATGCTCGGCCAGAACGTCGGAAACGCGATGAACACCGGCGTCGTCGACCTGCTCGCGGGCAAGGGTGACGCCGACGGCATCATCAAGGCCGTCAACGAAGCCGCAGCCAAGGGATAACCAGCACCATGAGCAGTTCCACAGGTGTGACGGCGTCGACCGTTCAGCAGCCACCCGTGGGCACGCACCAGGCAGGGGACGGCGCCGTCATGGCGTCGTCCCCGGCCGGGCGGCCCCGGCGCAAGGCGGACTGGCGGAAGCGCTTCGAGATCACGATCCTCTCGGGGCCGGCGATCATCATGTTCGTCGCCTTCGTCATCTTCCCGGTCGTCATGGCCGCCTACTACGGCTTCTTCCGCTGGAAGGGCTACGGGGCGCCGACCGATTTCGTCGGGTTCGGCAACTACCTGATCATCTTCGCGGACAGCGCGTTCCACCAGGCGTTGCTCCACAACGGCATCATCGTCGTGCTGTCCCTGATCCTGCAGGGACCGGTCGCGGTGGTGCTCGCACTGCTGCTCAACCAGAAGATCCGCGGGCGCACCATCATCCGCGTGCTGATCTTCGTGCCGTATGTCATCTCGGAGGTGATCGTCGGCACCGGCTGGAGTCTGATGCTCCAGACCTCGGGTGCCGTCAACGACCTCCTGCAGAGCATCGGCCTCGGGGCGCTGAGGGCCGACTGGCTCTCCGACCCGAACATCGCGATCTGGTCGCTGATGGTGATCATCTCGTGGAAGTACATCGGCTTCGCCGTCATCCTCTTCCTCGCCGGGATGCAGTCGATCCCCGACGAGCTGTTCGAGGCCGCGGCCATCGACGGCGCGAGCTACTGGCAGATCCAGCGGCGCATCACGCTTCCCCTGCTCGGTCCGACGGTGCGCATCTGGGCGTTCCTGTCGATCATCGGGTCGCTGCAGCTGTTCGACCTCGTCTACATCATCTGGGGCCAGTACGTCGCAGCGACGGCCGGCACCTCGACCATGGCGACCTACATGGTCGCCAACGGGCGCACCTCGGGCAACTACGGGTTCGGCAACGCCGTCGCCGTTGTGATGTTCGTGATCTCGCTCGTGATCGCACTGATCTATCAGCGCTTCGTGTTGCGACGTGACATGGCCGGCGCGATCACCGAAAGGAAGAAGTGATGACCGCGACCGCACTCCGCGCGGCACCGCGCCAGGCCCGACGTTCCCGGCCCAACCGCAACGGGGACAAGTGGGGCAGCCCGGTCACCTATTTCATCGCGCTGGTCTTCATCGCCGCGTGCCTGGGGCCGATCCTCTACATCATCCTCGGCGGTTTCCGCAGCAACGCGCAGATCAGCGTCTCTCCGGCCGGCCTGCCCAACCCGTGGAAGTTCGACAACTACCTCGGCGTTCTGACGAGCACCACGTTCTGGCAGGAGATCGGCAACTCGCTGATCGTCGGCATCGCCACGACGGCGGTGGTCGTGATCCTCGGCCTGATGGTGAGCTACGTGCTCGCCCGCTACGAGTTCAAGGGGCGTGGAGCGATGTACTCGCTGTTCGCCGCCGGGCTCATGTTCCCGCTCACCGTCGCGATCACGCCGCTCTACATCCTGGTGAAAGATCTGGGTCTCACCAACAACCTGCTCGGCGTCATCCTGCCGCAGATCGGCTTCGCTCTGCCGACGACGGTCATCATCCTGGTGCCGTTCATCAAGGCGATCCCGGTCGAGCTGGAGGAGGCGGCGGCTCTCGACGGAGCGAGCAGGCTCGGGTTCTTCTTCCGCATGGTCATGCCCCTGTCGATCCCCGGCGTGGTGACGACCGGCATCCTCGCCTTCATCGGCAGCTGGAACAACTACCTGCTGCCGCTGTTCATCCTGAACGATCAGGCGACATTCACGCTGCCGCTCGGCGTGCAGGCGTTCTCATCGCAGTACTCCGTCGACACGGCGAAAGTGCTGGCGTTCACCTCGCTCTCGATGATCCCGGCGCTCGTCTTCTTCGCGCTCTTCCAGAAGCGCATCGTCGGCGGTCTGACCGGGGCGGTCAAGGGATGAGGCCCGTTCTGCCCGAGGTCTCCGAACGCGTGCGAGCCCTCCACGCCCGGATGACCCTCGAAGAGAAGCTCGCGCAGATCGTCGGCTACTGGCTCGACCAGAACGGTCTCGTCGCGCCCATGCAGGGCGAGATGGCAGCGGGTCAAGCGGGCAAGGGCGACCTGGCCGAGGTGACCCGTGACGGGATCGGCCACTACACGCGGGTCTACGGCACGCGTCCGGTCGACCCCGAGGAGCGAGCCGCCTGGCTGTGGGCGGAACAGCGCCGCCTCAAGCGGGAGACGCGGCTCGGCATCCCGGCACTCGTGCACGAGGAGTGCCTGACCGGCCTCGCTGCATGGAAGGCCGCGACGTTCCCGACCCCGCTGGCCTGGGGAGCATCGTTCGACCCCGACCTTGTCGAGGAGATGGCGGCCGCGATCGGCGGCTCGATGAAGCAGCTCGGCATCCACCAGGGCCTGGCGCCCGTGCTCGACGTCGTGCGCGACCCCCGCTGGGGCCGGGTCGACGAGTGCATCGGCGAAGACCCGTATCTGGTCGGCACGGTCGGAACGGCCTATGTGCGCGGACTCCAGGGTGCGGGAGTGCACGCGACCCTCAAGCACTTCCTCGGGTACTCAGGCTCCGGTGCGGGACGCAACCATGCGCCGGTGCACGCCGGTCCCCGTGAGATCGCGGACGTGTTCCTTCCGCCGTTCGAGATGGCCATCCTCGACGGCGGTGCGCGATCGGTGATGAACTCGTACGCCGACATCGACGGCGTTCCGATGGCGGCCAACGCCGACTACCTCACCGGGCTGCTGCGCGAGACCCTGGGCTTCGACGGAACCGTCGTCGCCGACTACTTCGCCGTCGCCTTCCTCGAGGTGATGCACGGAGTCGCCGCCGACCGCGGCGAGGCCGCTGCTCTGGCGCTCGAGGCCGGCATCGACATCGAGCTGCCGACGGGCGACGCCTATCTCCAGCCTCTGGCCGACCGCATCCGCTCGGGGGAGTTCGACGAGGCATACGTCGATCGCGCCGCGCTTCGCGCTCTCGCGCAGAAGGAGGAGCTCGGGTTGCTCGACGCCGACGCGTTCGACGACGAACCGCCGACCGGCATCGACCTCGACTCGCCCCGCCATCGCGACCTCGCCCGGCGGGTGGCCGAGCAATCGGTCGTGCTGCTGGCGAACGACGGAACGTTGCCTTTGGCGGCGCGCCCCGAAACCTTGCGTCGAGTGGCCGTGGTCGGACCGAACGCCCACCGCGCCGAGGCATTGCAGGGCTGCTACTCGTTCGCCAACCACGTGCTCGCCTCCCACCCCGACCTGCCGCTCGGCTTCGAGATCCCGACCGTGCTCGACGCGCTCCCCGGAGCGTTCGGCGCCGCAGGCATGCCGTTGCCGGAGTTCGTGTTCGCCGAAGGCTGCGCGGTCGACGGCGACGACCGTTCCGGCATCCCCGCCGCCGTGCAGACGGCGGAGACGGCAGACCTCGCGATCGTCGTCGTCGGCGACCAGGCCGGGCTGTTCGGCCGCGGCACCGTCGGCGAAGGCAACGACTCCGAGTCGCTGGAGCTTCCCGGGGTTCAGCGCGAGCTCGTCGAAGCGCTGATCGCCACCGGGACCCCGGTCGTGATGGTGCTGCTGACCGGACGGCCGTATGCCGTCGGCTGGGCACTCGAGACCGAGACCGCCGAGGCCCCGGCAGCGGTGCTGCAGGCGTTCTTCCCGGGTGAGGGCGGTGGGCTCGCGATCGCCGACATCATCGCGGGCTCGGTGAACCCCTCCGGCCGCCTTCCCGTCTCGATGCCCCGCTCCGCGGGCGCCCAGCCGTACTCGTACCTGCACCCGACCCTCGGCGGCCCGTCCGACGTCACGGCGACGGACTCGACCCCGCTGCTGCCGTTCGGCTACGGACTCTCGTACACCTCGTTCGAGCACACCGAGCTCTCGGTCGACGCGGCCGTCGCGGCCGGAGACACGTTCGACGTCTCGGTGACCGTCACCAACACCGGCGCCACGCGCGGAGCCGACGTGGTGCAGCTGTACGGCCATGACATCCAAGGCTCCATCGCACGACCGGTGGCCCAGCTGCTCGGCTATGCGCGTGTGCTTCTCGACGCCGGCGATTCGGTGCGACTCACCTTCTCGGTGCCGACCACGCGGTTCGCCTTCACCGACCGGCGACTGGTGAAGATCGTCGAGCCGGGCGAGGTGGAGGTGTGGGTCGCCTCGCACGCGGAGGCGTCGGCGCCCGTCGCCGGAAGCGACGCCACGGGGGGCGCGATCGTGAGCGAGAAGCAGGGGAGCCGCCGACGTGTCGCCGGCACGGCGACGCCCCGCAGCATCCTCGCGATCGAGGGCGAACCGTACGTCGTGACGACGGCCGACCCGCGACTGGTCACGGTTCGACAGGACGTTCCAGTCACCCTGTCGTGACGAAGCGCGTTATGGTCGAGGCATGTCGACCGTGCCCGAGCTGAGACAGGCGAAACCTGCGTCCGGTGGCACGACCGACGCGTTGCGGCGGGGCAACCTGGCCGCCGTGCTGGGCCTCGTGCACCGGATGGGCGCCCTGTCGCGCTCGCAGCTCACCGGCTTGACGGGGTTGAACCGCTCCACCGTCGGCGACCTCGTGGCCGAGCTCGTCGAGGCGGGCCTCGTCGAGGAGAGCGCGCCCACAGGGGCGGCGAAGGCCGGGCGACCGAGCCCCATCGTGCGCCCGGCATCCGGGGTGGCCGCCATCGCGGTCAACCCCGAGGTCGACGCGGTGATCGTCGGGCTCGTCGGCCTGAACGCGCGGGTGCTGAAGCGAATCCGCATCGAGACGGCCTCGGCGCGCACCGTCGCCGAGATCGTCACGCTCGCGTCGGCCGGGATTGCGGGGATGCTCGCGGGTGACTCGACGATCCGGGTGGCCGGAATCGGCGTGGCCGTGCCCGGGCAGGTTCGTCTCGCCGACGGCATGGTCCGCGAAGCGACGCACTTCGGGTGGGCGGACGAGCCGTTGACCGCGATGCTCGCCGAGACCACAGGCCTCCCCGTCTGGGCCGCGAACGCGGCGGTGCTCGGGATGCGCGCCGAGAGCGCCTTCGGCGCCGGCCGCGACGTCGCCGACCTCGTGTACATGATCGGCGGCGCCAGCGGCATCGGCGGAGGCGTGGTGAGCGGTGGCAGGCTCCTCACCGGCGCCGCGGGATACGCGGGAGAGTTCGGCCACACCTTCGTGCGCTCCGACGGTGCCGCATGCTCCTGCGGCTCTCGCGGCTGCCTGGAGGCCGAGGTCACTCAGGATGCTCTGCTCGCTGCCGTGGGACTCGCCTCGGCCGACGCCGCATCGCTGGCGGACGAGCTCGTCGCCACGCGCGATCCCGTGGCCCGGCGACTCGTGTCACGCGATTACGCCCTCCTCCAGATCGCGGTGCGCAACGCCGTCAACGTGTTCAACCCGTCGACCGTCGTGCTCGGCGGATTCCTCGCCGCGATCTTCCGGGCGGCGACCGCTCAGGGGGAGGGGGACCTTCTCGGCTCCGCCGTGCGATCCTCCCGCGAAGGGGTGACGGTCGAGGAGGCTCGGCTGGGGCAGGACCAGTTGCTCATCGGCGCGGCCGAGCTGGTTTTCGAGGGCGTCATCGCCGACCCGGCTCGCGCGTTCGGCCTGGGCTTTTAGCTCGATTGTTGCGGTCCCAAACTAACCGCTAGACCCCGTCTTGTCGGACATCTTTGTTCGATTGCCCCTTGCGTCGCACCGGTGTCAGCGGTTATGTTGTGGACGTCAACAAATGCATCGGAGTGGCTGCGAGGCCTGCAGACGCGCGCCCACTCCACTACAAGGAGGTAAACGATGCGCAAGAGGCATCTCGCGGCCGGGGCCATTCTGGCCGCCGGCGCACTGCTCCTGGCCGGCTGCGCGAGCGGCGGCGACTCGGGAGACAGCACGGACGGCAAGGGCAAGACCCTGACCCTGTGGCACTTCGAGAGCGAAGACAGCGCGATGGGCAAGGCCTGGAACCAGGCGATCGACACGTTCGAGAAGGAGACCGGCGCCAAGGTGAAGTTCGAGGCGAAGGCCTTCGAGCAGATCCGGTCGACGGCGAGCCAGGTGCTCAATTCGAACGAGGCGCCCGACATCCTCGAATACAACAAGGGCAACGCGACGGCGGGCCTGCTCGCGAGCCAGGGGCTGCTCAGCAACCTCGACGACGCGGTGAAGAAGTACGGCTGGGACAAGAAGCTCGCGCCCAGCCTGCAGACCACGGCGAAGTACGACGACAAGGGCATCATGGGGTCGGGCTCGTGGTACGGCGTTCCGAACTACGGCGAGTACGTCGAGGTCTACTACAACAAGGACATGTTCGCGAAGTACGGCATCGAGGTGCCGAAGACGCAGGACGAGTTCGTCGCCGCTCTCCAGAAGTTCAAGGACGCCGGCGTCACCCCGCTGGCCGAGTCGGCGGCCGAGTACCCGCTGGGCCAGCTCTGGTACCAGCTCGCGCTCACGAAGGCCGACCGCGACTGGGTCGACGACTACCAGCTCTACAAGGGCAAGGTCGACTGGCAGGGCCCTGAGCTCAGCTACGCCACCAAGACCATCGACGACTGGGTGGGCAAGGGCTACATCTCCAAGGATGCGTCGGGCCTGAAGGCCGAAGACGCGGGCACCGCGTTCATCAGCGGTAAGTACCCGATCTTCGTCTCCGGCAGCTGGTGGTACGGCCGCTTCCAGACCGAGATCAAGGGCTACCAGTGGGGCACGTTCCTCTACCCGGGTGCGAAGCTGTCGCCCGGCTCCGCCGGCAACATGTGGGCCGTTCCGGAGAACGCGAAGAACAAGGCGCTCGCCGAGAAGTTCATCGACATCACCATGCGGCCCGAGATCCAGGCGATCATCGGCAACAACGGTGGTGTGCCGGTCGCGGCCGACACCAAGGACATCACCGACGAGAAGTCGAAGGAGCTGATCGCGAACTTCAACACCCTCACCGGTGAAGACGGCATCGCGTACTACCCCGACTGGCCCACCTCGACCTTCTACGACCAGCTGAACGCCGGGCTCCAAGAGCTGATCAATGGCACGAAGACCCCCTCGGCGGTCAACAAGGAGCTCGGCACCGAGTACCAGTCGGGCGTCGACGACATCGTCAACCAGTAACTCCGCACAACCCTCCTCGCCTCCGGCTCCGTGAGCCGGAGG
>NZ_JBHVYL010000037.1:0-29749 GCF_042880955.1 Leifsonia sp. NPDC058292 | reverse complement strand
GGTGATCGGCCGTTCCGCGACGCCGGAGGCGTGCCAGGCCCTGGTCGACTCGATCGGCAGTGACCTGCGGGAGCTGGCGTCCGCCGTGACGCAGCTCGGCGCGGACGTCGAGGGCACGATCGACGAGGCGGTCGTCGCGCGGTACTACACGGGCCGGGCGGAGGCCTCCAGCTTCACCGTCGCCGACCGGGCCGTCGAGGGCCGCGCCGCGGAGGCGCTCGAGGCGCTGCGGTGGTCGTTGTCGACGGGGGTGGCGCCCGTGCTGATCACCAGCGCGCTCGCCCAGGGGGTCCGCGCCATCGGCAAGCTGTCGTCGGCACGCGGCGGCCGGCCCGCTGATCTCGCCCGCGAGCTGGGGATGCCGCCGTGGAAGATCGACCGGGTGCGTCAGCAGATGCGGGGCTGGACGCCGGACGGCGTGGCCGTCGCGCTGCGGGCCGTCGCCGAGGCCGACGCGGGCGTCAAGGGCGGCGGGGACGATCCGGAGTACGCCCTGGAGAAGGCTGTGGTCACCATCGCGAGGGCCGCCCGCTCCCGTCGCGGCTGAGCAGTCGCGGCTGAGCCGTCCGGTCGCGGGTCCTGGGACACGTATCCGCCTGAACGCCGAAAACCCCGCCCGGCCGTCCTGGGGAAGGACTGCTGTGCGGGGTTTCAGGTTCAAGCTCGATGGATCCGCACCCGCGTGGCGAACGCAGTCGCGTGCAGATCCGGGGTGCCGGCCGGGAGCGGAGAGAGAGGGCCCGCTCGGGTCCGTCCGGCGATCACATCAAAGGAGTGCCCGTCCCGTGAGGGAGTGGGTACTCAGCCCTTGAGGGAGGAAGCCTTGGAAGCAAGCGCCGACTTCTTGTTGGCGGCCTGGTTCTTGTGGATGACGCCCTTGCTGGCGGCCTTGTCGAGCTTCTTGGTGGCGACCTTCAGTGCCGAGGTGGCCTTGTCTTTGTCGCCGGCGACGACAGCCTCGCGGGCGGCGCGAACGGCGGTCTTGACCTCGCTCTTGACGGCCTTGTTACGCTCGGTCGCCTTCTTGTTGGTGCCGATGCGCTTGATCTGCGACTTGATGTTTGCCACGTGTGGTTACTTTCGTTCGGAGTGAGTTACGGATGAGCCGCTCAGCGAGAGAGGGCGCCTTGCGGCAGTCGTGCGGACGAACCCACACGCAAGCCAACAAACAACTTTACCAGTGCCCGACCCCTGAACCAAACGCACGACCCTTACGACACGCGGGCATCCGCGTATCCCGCCGCCAGTTCGTCGAGAAGTGCGGGTCCGTTCGGCTCCCAGCCCAGGTCGATGCGCGCGCGGGAGCCGCGTGCCTGCTGGTCGAGGAGAAGAGCATCCGCGAGATCTGCGCCGAGACGTGACCTCGTGTCGTCGACCGACACCGGCTCGACCCGGCCCTCGAGGCCGGCCGCGGTCGCGGCCGCGGTGGCCAGGTCGCGCACGGTCGGATTCACGCCGCTCGCACCGATGTACACCGAGCCGTGCGTGCCGTACTCGAACGCGAGAACGTAGAGCGCCGCGAGGTCGTCGACGTGCACGGTGGCCCAGTGCTGCGAGCCGTCGCCGATCAACTGCAGAGCCGGAGCAGTTCCCGAGCCGCGCGGTGCATCGACGATGACGTTCGCGAGACCTTTGCCGTGTCCGTAAACGATCGATGGAACGACAACGGCCGTGCTGAAGCCTTCCGCCGCCAAGACCCGCGCCTCGTTCGCTCCGCGCCAGGCGGTGAGCGCCGGCGGGGCGAGAGGCGAGTCTTCGGTGATGTCGGCGTTCGAGCCGTAGCTCCAGATACCGCCGGTGTGCACGAAGGACTTGCCGCTGCCCTCCAGCCCGCGGAAGACGGCCTCGATGAACACCGGGTCGACCTCCTGACCGGAGGCGAGGTGGATGACGCCGTCGCTGTCGAGCGCCAGCTTCGCCACGAGGTCACCGTCGGTCGCGTCGCCGATGACGGGTGTGGCGCCCGCCGCGGCGACGGCGGCAGCCTTGGCCTCGTCCCGCACCAGTGCGGTCACCGAGTGACCCTCATCGAGGAGGCGGGGGAGAACGGATGATCCGATGTAGCCGGTCGCGCCGGTCAGGAGAATGCTCATGCGTTGAGCAAACGCGACGAACCTGTGAGCATTCCCGCCGGGACGGTTTCGGGGGTCGGTTTCGGCGGGCGTAGTCTCGAATCCATGACACGAAACGTATCCATCGCCATCGTCAACGCTTATGTGGTCCCGGTCGCCGGCGACCCGATCGAGGGCGGCACCGTGCTCGTCGAGAACGGCAAGATCTCCGCCGTCGGCGCCGACGTGACGGTGCCCGAGGGAATCGAGACGGTGGATGCGGCCGGCAAGTGGGTTCTGCCGGGCTTCGTGGAGGCGCACGGGCACGTCGGCATCCACGAGGAGGCGAACGGCTGGGCCGGTGACGACACGAACGAGATGACGACCCCGAACACCGCAGCCGTGCGTGCGATCGACGCCGTGAACATCGACGATGAGGGCTTCCGCGACGCTCTCTCCGGCGGCGTCACCTCGATCGTCGTGAAGCCCGGTTCCGGCAACCCGATCGGCGGCCAGACGGTCGCGATCAAGTCGTGGGGCGGTCGCACGATCGACGAGCAGGTGATCAGCGAGAGCGTCAGTGTGAAGTCGGCGCTCGGCGAGAACCCGAAGCGCGTCTATGGCGACAAGAAGGTCACACCGAGCACGCGGCTGGGCGTCGCCATGATCATCCGCGAGGCGTTCGTGGAGGCGCAGAACTACCGCGCCCAGCGCGACGACGCACAGAAGGAGGGCAAGCCGTTCGCGCGCGACCTCGCCAAGGAGACGCTCGTGCGGGTGCTCGACGGCGAATTGGCCTGGGACCAGCACACGCACCGGCACGACGACATCGCCACGGCCATCCGCCTCGCCGACGAGTTCGGCTACCGACTGGTCGTGAACCACGGCACCGAGGGCCACAAGATCGCCGATGTGCTGGCCGAACGGGACATCCCGGTGATCTTCGGTCCGCTCTTCACCTCGCGCTCGAAGGTGGAGCTGCGCGACCGCGCCATCTCGAACCTCGGCAAGCTGGCGGCGGCCGGGGTGCGGGTCGCCATCACCACCGATCACCCGGTCGTCCCCATCAACTTCCTCGTGCACCAGGCGTCTCTCGCGGTGAAGGAGGGCCTGCCGCGCGACACCGCCATCGAGGCTCTCACCGTGAACCCGGCCTCCTTCCTGCGGCTGGATGCGCGGATCGGCTCGCTCACCCCCGGTCTCGACGGCGATGTGGTGATCTGGTCTGGCGACCCGCTCGACGTCACCTCCCGGGCCGAGCACGTGTACATCGAGGGTGCCGAGGTCTACCGCTGGGAGGGCGACCACGGCGTTGTCGTCGAGCGCTCCGAGCGTTTCGCCTGACCTGGCGCACGGGGCCCGCATCCACGAATAGGGATGCGGGCCCCGCTCGTGGGAGAATCGGATCACAATGTCACCACGAGCTCTGAAGGCCCTCGAGCCCGCCGCGACCGATCCGGCGTTCATCCGTAATTTCTGCATCATCGCCCACATCGACCACGGCAAGTCGACGCTGGCCGACCGGATGCTGCAGATCACCGGCGTCGTCTCCGACCGCGACATGCGTGCCCAGTACCTGGACCGCATGGACATCGAGCGCGAGCGCGGCATCACCATCAAGAGCCAGGCCGTGCGGATGCCGTGGGCCGACGATTCCGCGACGTACGCCCTCAACATGATCGACACCCCCGGGCACGTCGACTTCACCTACGAGGTGTCCCGGTCGCTGGCGGCCTGCGAGGGCGCGATCCTGCTGGTCGACGCCGCGCAGGGCATCGAAGCCCAGACCCTTGCGAACCTGTACCTCGCGCTCGAGAACGATCTCACGATCATCCCCGTGCTCAACAAGATCGATCTGCCCGCCGCCGACCCGGACAAGTACGCGGCCGAGCTCGCCAGCCTCATCGGCGGAAAGCCCGAGGACGTTCTGCGGGTCTCGGGCAAGACGGGCATGGGCGTCGACGCCCTGCTCGACCGCGTCGTCGAGCTCATCCCGGCGCCGGTCGGCGTGAAAGACGCACCGCCGCGCGCGATGATCTTCGACTCGGTCTACGACAGCTACCGCGGTGTCATCACCTACGTGCGAATGATCGACGGCAGCCTGTCACCGCGCGAACGGGTTCAGATGATGTCGACCAGGGCGACGCACGAGATCCTGGAGATCGGCGTGAGCTCGCCCGAGCCGACCCCGTCGAAGGGTCTTGGGGTCGGGGAGGTGGGTTACCTCATCACCGGCGTGAAAGACGTGCGCCAGTCGAAGGTCGGCGACACGATCACCAGCGCCGCGAAGTCGGCCACCGAGGCGCTGCCCGGCTACACCGAGCCCAAGCCGATGGTCTTCTCGGGTCTGTATCCGATCGACGGCAGCGACTACCCGGAGCTGCGCGAGGCGCTCGACAAGCTGAAGCTCTCGGATGCAGCCCTCGTCTACGAGCCGGAGACCTCCGTCGCCCTCGGGTTCGGGTTCCGCTGCGGCTTCCTGGGGCTGCTGCACCTCGAAATCGTCACCGAGCGGCTGGAGCGCGAGTTCGGTCTCGACCTCATCACCACCGCGCCGAGCGTGATCTACGAGGTGACCACCGAAGACAAGAAGGTCATCACGGTGACCAACCCGAGCGAGTTCCCCGGCGGCAAGATCGCCAAGGTGGAGGAGCCGATGGTGAAGGCCGCCATCCTCGCTCCGAAAGACTACGTCGGCGTGATCATGGAGCTCTGCCAAGGGCGTCGCGGAACCCTGCTCGGCATGGAGTACCTCGGCGAAGACAGGGTCGAGATCCGGTACACGATGCCGCTCGGCGAGATCGTGTTCGACTTCTTCGACCAGCTGAAGAGCCGCACCGCCGGCTACGCGTCGCTCGACTACGAGCCGACCGGAGAGCAGGAGGCCGACCTGGTGAAGGTCGACATCCTGCTGCAGGGGGAGCAGGTCGACGCGTTCAGTGCCATCGTGCACCGCGACAAGGCCTACGCGTACGGCGTGCTCATGACCGGCCGGCTGCGCGAGCTCATCCCGCGTCAGCAGTTCGAGGTGCCCATCCAGGCCGCCATCGGCGCCCGCATCATCGCGCGCGAGAGCATCCGGGCGATGCGCAAAGACGTGCTGGCCAAGTGCTACGGCGGTGACATCACCCGCAAGCGCAAGCTGCTCGAGAAGCAGAAGGAGGGCAAGAAGCGCATGAAGATGGTGGGCCGCGTCGAGGTTCCTCAGGAGGCCTTCATTGCAGCCCTCAGCGGCGACACGGAGAAGAAGGACAAGAAGTAGTCACGATGGACGGGGAATAGGGGTTCCAGGATGCGACGCTCGACGTTCACCGATCAGCCCGTGACCTACGGCGCTGTGGGTGGCACGCAAGCGCCCGACCTGCTGTACTACCCGCCCAAGGGCTACCGTCCGCTGGAGCGCTCCGTGCGCCTCGGCAGTGGTGAGGAGCGGTTCGCCTCCGCCGTCTCGGCACTGATGACGTGGGGTGTGCAGCGTGGCAGCGGCATCAAGGTCACCGAAGCGCACGAGGGCACGGGCGTGCAGTACGAAGGGGTCATCTTCAACCCCGATGGCACTCCGTCGAAGCTGCAGGAGCACCGGTCGTCGGAGGCGGTCTTCGCCGACGACGGGTCACCGTACATCGCCAACGGGATGACGGCCGTGCTGAAGATCCCGTTCTGGCCACTGATGGTGACGGCTCCGATCCGGGTCGTCTACGTCGTCGACGAGCCGACGCGGGCCGGATTCGCCTACGGCACGATGCACGGGCATCCGGAGAGCGGTGAAGAGGCATTCCTGGTCGAGCTCCGCGACGACGGCTCCGTGTGGTTCGTACTGCGGGCGTTCTCTCGGCCCTCCAACGCTTTCTACCGGCTGGTCGCCCCGGTGCTCTGGCTGACGCAGCGTCACTACACGGCGAAGTACCTCCGCTCCCTCCTGCCTGTGCGATCGGCCTGACACGTGCCGAGTGCTCTCCCGCTGGGCGATCCCGCCCCGGCCGACGGCCTGCTGCCCGCGTCTGCGGTGCGGGAGGCCGCATCCCGCCCGTTCGGCGTGTACCTGCACGTGCCGTTCTGTCGCGTGCGGTGCGGCTACTGCGACTTCAACACCTACACGGCCACGGAGCTCCGCGGCGTGTCTCAGAGCGACTACGCGAGCCACGCGCAGCGGGAGACCCGCTTCGCCGCTGCCGCCCTCGAACGGAGCGGTATCGCCTCCCGACCGGTCTCGACCGTGTTCTTCGGCGGCGGGACACCGACGATGCTGCCGGCGTCCGACCTGGCCGGGATGCTCGGTTCGGTGCGGGATGCCTGGGGCCTCGCGCCCGGAGCCGAGGTGACGACCGAGGCGAACCCCGACTCGGTCGACGCCGCGTACCTCCAAACCCTCGCCGCCGCCGGTTTCACCCGCGTATCGTTCGGGATGCAGTCGGCGGTGCCGCACGTGCTGGCCACCCTCGAGCGCACGCACGACCCCGAGAGGGTTCCGCTCGTCGTGGAGTGGGCCCGGGCGGCAGGACTGCAGGTGAGCCTCGACCTGATCTATGGAACGCCGGGGGAGTCGCTCGCCGACTGGTCCCTCTCGCTCGAGTCGGCCATCGCCTGCGACCCCGACCACCTGTCGGCGTACTCGCTCATCGTCGAGACGGGCACCAAGCTGGCTCGGCAGATCAAGTCCGGCGCCGTTGCGCTACCGGACGAAGACCTGCAGGCCGACATGTACGAGCTCGCGGATGCGCGCCTCGCCGAAGCCGGCTATGGCTGGTACGAGGTCAGCAACTGGGCGAAGGACGAGGCGCACCGGTCGCGGCACAACCTCTCCTACTGGCAGGGGCACGACTGGTGGGGTGTCGGCCCCGGTGCCCACAGCCACGTCGGGGGTGTGCGGTGGTGGAACGTGAAGCACCCGGCTGCGTACGCCGGGAGGGTTCTGGCGGACGAGTCCCCGGCGGCGGGGCGCGAGACGCTGGACGCCGAGACGCAGCGGGTCGAGCGTGTTCTGCTGACCACGCGCATCCGTGACGGGCTGCCGATCGCCGAGCTCACCCCCGCCGGCCGCGCAGCCGTCGCGGGCCTGATCGCCGATGAGCTCGTCGACGCGAAAGCCGCCCTCCGCGGATCAGTGCGACTGACCCTGCGGGGGCGGCTTCTGGCCGACGCTGTCGTGCGTCGTCTGCTGGCGGATGCCTAGCTGACGAACTTGATGGCGATCGGGTACGTGTAGTACTGGCCCTGATTCGACTTCACCGCGGCGATGATGCTGAACACGATGTTCACCACTCCGGCCGCGATGATGATGAACACTCCCACGACCACGATCGTGAGGATGCTGCCCACGATGTACGCGATGAAGATCGTGATCTGGAAGTTCAGGGCGGTGGCGGTGTGCGCGCGGACGAACGGACCCTTGTCTTTCAGCACGAGGTAGCCGATCAGCGCCGGGATCCAGTTGAACAGGATCCCTCCGACGTGCACGAGGGTCGCCCAGAGCTTCTCGTCCGAAGGACTGAGCTGCTGCGAAGGGCCGCCGTACGGTGCGCCGGGAGGCGGCGGCGGTGGGGTTGCTGACATATGAGGTTCTCCTAGAATGCGCCCGGAAGGGCGGTCGGGGATGGGTCGCCCCAACCTTAGGGCAAACCTCTCGAAACTGGGAAGCAGCCGAGAGGTCTGCCCGAGCGGTCGAGAGCTACTTGATGAAGCGGAAGTTGACCGGATACCGGTAGGCGCCGCCGCCGTTGACCTTCACGAATCCGAGGATCGAGAAGACCAGGTTCACGATGTACAGCACCCACGGGATGAGCAGGCTGAACACGAACCCGACGGGCGAGAACACCAGCACGATGCCGATGATGACGGAGACGAACCAGACGATCAACCAGGTGATCTGCCAGTTGAGTGCCTCCTTCGACTCCTGCCGAGTGAGTTGACCGCGGTCTTTGAAGACCAGGAAGATGATCAGAGACGGCAGGATCCACAGGATGCCGCCGAGATGGGCGAACGACGCCCACTGCTTGTCTTGGGCCGGGTCGAGAGGCGCGGCAGGTGCGCCGTACGGCTGCTGCGGCTGCTGGGGCGGCACCCCGCCGTACGGCTGCTGCGGTTGCTGGGGCTGCTGGGGCGGCACCCCGCCGTACGGCTGCTGCGGCTGCTGAGGGGGCAGCCCCTCGTTCGGGTCGGCCGGGGGCTGTGTGGGGTCGGTCATGATCGGTGCCTTTCGTTCGAGATCCTGGGCGGGTCGGTCGAACCTCTCGGCGAGGCGGAGCCTGCCGATCAGTGCCCGCCCACGCTGTTGTGAGGCGGCACGACTAAGGTACTGCCGCCCGTCTCGGCGGTGCAATGAAAGGGACGCGTGTCGGCGCGTTATGATTAGCACTCAGGATCGTTGAGTGCTAAGGGTCGGGAGGCGTGGGCGGATGGTGTCTGAACGGAGCCTCGAAGTTCTCCGCGTCATCGTGCAGGACTACGTGTCGTCGCGTGAGCCCGTCGGGTCGAAGAGCATCGTCGAGCGTCACGCGTTCGGCGTGTCGGCCGCGACGATCCGCAACGACATGGCCGCCCTCGAAGAGGAAGAGCTGATCGCGGCGCCGCACACGTCGTCCGGTCGCGTTCCCACGGACAAGGGGTACCGCCTGTTCGTCGACCACCTCGCAGAGGTGCGGCCGCTGAGCGCTGCGCAACGGCAGGCGATCGAGACGTTCCTCGGGCAGTCCATCGACCTCGACGACGTGCTGGCGCGCACCGTGCGACTGCTCTCGCAACTGACCAACCAGGTCGCCCTGGTGCAGTATCCGTCGGTGTCGCGCTCCCGCATCCGTCACATCGAACTCGTCACCCTTGCACCCCGCCGGGTGCTCTGCGTGCTCATCACCGACACCGGTGCCGTCGAGCAGCGGGTCGTCGAGCTTCCGGCAGAGCTGGGCGACGAGGAGGTGGCGGAGATCCGCGGCGCGATCAACGGAGCGGCCGCCGGCCTCTCTCTCGCCGACGCCACAGCCCGGCTCCGCGACCTGCCCGACGCCCTGAGCGAGCGCACGCGCACGCACGTGGAACCCGTCGCCAGCGCGCTCATCGACCAGATCGCGGCGAACAGGCAAGACAAGCTCGTGATGGCCGGCGCCGCCAACCTGGTGCGCACCGAACACGATTTCACCGGCAGCATCTTTCCCGTTCTCGAAGCGATCGAAGAGCAGGTGATCCTGCTCAGGCTGTTCGGTGAGATGGCGACCGATCAGAACGGTGTCGCGGTCAGCATCGGCCGTGAGAACGCCGCCTTCGGGCTCGCGGAGACCTCGGTGCTCTCCAGCGGATACTCGGCTTCGGGCGCTGACGTCGCCCGGCTCGGGGTGCTCGGCCCGCTGCGGATGGACTACTCGAGCAACATGGCCGCCGTTCGCGCGGTGGCCCGTTACCTTTCCCGCCTGCTCGGCGAATAGAAGAATCGAACGAAGAAAAGGAAAAGCCGTACGTGGCCGACCATTACGAAGTCCTGGGCGTTGAGCGCAACGCCACCCCTGAAGAGATTAAGAAGGCGTACCGCCGCCTCGCGAGAGAACTGCATCCGGATGTGAACCCGAGTCCCGAAGCGTCGGAGCGGTTCAAGCTGGTCACCCACGCCTACGACGTGCTGAGCGACCCGCGGGAGCGGGAGCAGTACGACCTCGGCCCGCAGCCGGGGTTCGGTGGCGGCGGAAGCGCCGATTTCGGCGGCTTCGGCGACATCTTCGAGACGTTCTTCGGCGGCGGAGGAAACAGCCGCGGCCCGAAGTCGCGCCGCGAGCGCGGTCAAGACGCGCTGTTGCGCGTGGAGGTCGACCTCGACGAGGTCGTGTTCGGCACCCACCGCGATCTCGAGGTCGACACGGCCGTCGTGTGCGAGACCTGCAACGGCTCGTGCTGCCAGCCCGGAACGGCGCCGGTCACGTGCGACATCTGCCACGGCACGGGAAGCATCCAGCGCTCCGTGCGCTCCCTGCTCGGCAACGTGATGACGTCGAGTCCGTGCGGAACCTGCCGCGGCTACGGCACCGTGATCGCGACACCGTGCGTCACCTGCCAGGGGCAGGGCCGCGTGCGTGCGCGCCGCACCGTGCCGGTCGACATCCCGGCCGGCGTCGACACCGGCCTGCGGCTGCAGATGCCCGGCAGCGGCGAGGCGGGCCCCGCCGGCGGACCGAACGGCGACCTCTACCTCGAGATCAAGGTGAAGCACCACGACGTGTTCAGCCGCGACGGCGACGACCTCCTCTGCACTCTCGAGGTGTCGATGACGGATGCCATCCTCGGCACCACGGCGACGGTCAAGTCGCTCGACGGCGACATCAAGCTGGAACTGAAGCCGGGCATCCAGAGCGCCGACATCATGAGCGTGAAAGACCGCGGGATCACGCACCTGCGCGGCAGCGGTCGTGGCGACCTGAGGGTCGGCATCCAGGTGGTCACTCCGACCAAGCTCGACCACAAGGAGCGCGAGCTGATCAAGCAGTTCGCGTCCATCCACAAGCACCCCGAGCCCTCGCTCGCCCGCTTCCAGCAGGGCCTGTTCGCCAAGCTGCGTGACCGGTTCCTCAACGTCTAGGCAGCGATGAGCTCGCTCTACCTCCGCGAAGACCTCGACGCCGTCGGCGTCGGCGATCGCCTCTCGATCACCGGCGCCGAGGCGAAGCACGCCGCGACGGTGAACCGCACCCGGCCCGGGCAGTCGGTGCTGATCGGCAATGGCCGCGGGCTTGTCGCCAGCGGCGAGGTGCTCGTCGCGACGGCGGCGGAGCTGACGATCGACGTCGAGGCGGTGGAGCACGTCGAACCCTCGTCGCCGCGTGTGACGCTCGTGCAGGCGCTGGCGAAGGGGGACCGCGACGAGCTGGCCATCCAGGCGTCGACGGAGCTCGGCGTCGACGCTGTCGTCCCGTGGTCGGCCGCTCGGTCCGTCTCCCGCTGGGAGGGGGCCAAGGTCGCGAAAGGTCGGGATCGCTGGGCGACGATCGTGCGCGAGGCCGCCAAGCAGTCGATCAGGGCATGGGTGCCGGAGGTCGGCGCACTGTCGTCGACCAAGGACGTGGCTGCGCTGGCGGCCGACCATCGCGTTCTCGTGCTCGAACCGGACGCGCAGACGCCGTTGACCTCCCTGACGCCGGATGCGCGGCCGCTCGTGCTCGTGGTCGGCCCCGAGGGCGGGATAGCGCCCGACGAGCTCGACGCACTGAAGAACGCGGGCGCCGAACTCGTGCGGCTCGGCGACACCGTGCTCCGCACTTCGACGGCGGGGCCGGCCGCCCTGGCCGTGCTCAACGGAATGCTCGGGCGCTGGTGAGGCAGCGGCCTTAAGATGGACAGCATGGAAACCGACCAGCGATCCATCTTCACGCGCATCATCGCGGGGGAGATCCCCGCCGACATCGTCTACGACGACGAGCGCGTCATCGCCTTCCGCGACATCGCGCCCAAGGCGCCGCTGCACCTCCTCGTCGTGCCGAAGACCGAGGAGTACCGGGATGTGGTGCAGCTGGCCGCGGGCGACCCGGGCCTGCTCGCCCATCTCGTCGCCGTCGCGAACACGCTGGCGGGGGAACACTCCGACGGCGATTTCCGTTTGATCTTCAATACCGGCGCCGGCGCCGGACAGACAGTGTTCCACGTGCACGCGCACGTACTGAGCGGAGAGCTCGAGGAAGGAAGCCTTGCCGACTAGCGAAATCACGCCCCCGAACGAAGAGGGGCAGGCCGAAGCGCGGTTCGAGGTCGACGGCGTCGCCATGGTGCGGCTGCTCGGCCCCCAGGACAGGCTGCTCGGCACGCTCGAGCGCCAGTATCCGTTGGTCAGCGTGCATGTCCGCGGCAACGAGATCTCGCTGAGCGGCGAAGCGACCCAGGTGGAGTCGGCGCGCCGGCTCATCGAGGAGTTGCTGCTGATGGTGCGCAACGGACAAGACCTGAGCCCGGCCGAGGTCACGAGCTCGGCGCGCATGCTCAACACCGATCTCAACCTGAGCCCCGCGGATGTGCTCGGCCAGGCCATCCTCACCGCGCGCGGCAAGGCGATCCGCCCGAAGACGCTCGGTCAGAAGAAGTACGTCGACGCCATCGACGAGACCACCATCACCTTCGGCATCGGCCCGGCCGGAACCGGCAAGACCTACTTGGCGATGGCGAAGGCGGTGCAGGCCCTCCAGCGCAAGGAGGTCACTCGCATCATCCTGACCCGTCCCGCCGTCGAGGCCGGAGAGCGCCTCGGCTATCTGCCCGGCACCCTCACCGACAAGATCGATCCCTATCTGCGCCCGCTCTACGACGCGCTCAACGAGATGATGGACCCGGATCTGGTGCCCAAGCTGCTCGCCGCCGGCACCATCGAGGTCGCGCCGCTCGCCTACATGCGCGGTCGCACGCTCAACGACTCGTTCATCATCCTCGACGAGGCCCAGAACACGACGCCCGAGCAGATGAAGATGTTCCTGACGCGACTCGGGTTCGGGTCGAGGATGGTCGTGACCGGCGACATCACGCAGGTCGACCTGCCGAACGCGGCCAGCGGCCTGCGGCTCGTCACGCGGGTGCTGAAAGACGTGGACGACATCCACTTCGCCCGGCTGACCAGCGACGACGTCGTCCGGCACACCCTGGTGGGCCGGATCGTCGACGCGTACACCGAATACGACGCCCAGAAGCAGGCCCTGCACTACGAGCGCGAGCAGGCGGCCGAGTTCGCCAACCGGGCGGAACGCCGCTCGTCCATCCCGCGCGACCGCCTTCCCAAACGACGATAAGGGCCCGCACCAGTGAGTATCGAAGTCAACAACGAGTCGACCATCCCCGTGGACGAGGCGGCCCTGCAGCGCCTCGCGGGGTTCGCGTTCGACCTCATGCACGTTCACCCCGACGCCGAGCTCGCAATCGTGCTGGTCGACGAGGCCGCCATGGAGCAGCTGCACGTGCAGTGGATGGACGAACCCGGACCCACCGACGTGCTGAGCTTCCCGATGGACGAACTGCGTCCCGGCACCGAAGACGAACCGTCCCCGGCGGGCCTGCTCGGCGACGTCGTTCTCTGCCCGCAGGTCGCCCAGGCTCAGGCCGAGACGGCAGGGCACACCCTCATGGAGGAGCTGCTGCTGCTGACGACGCACGGCATCCTGCACCTGCTCGGCTTCGATCACGCCGAGCCCGCCGAGGAGCGGGAGATGTTCGGCATCCAGCGCGACATCCTCATCGGGTTCTCGCGCTACGACCGACAGCGCTAGGACAGCGGATGCTCGTCACCGTCTTCTTCGTCGTCGCGTTCCTGCTCGTCGCCTTCGGCGGGCTGATGGCCGCGGTCGACTCCGCGATCTCGGTTCAGTCGCGCGCGGACATCGCCGACCTCGCCGAGACCTCGCGGTCCCGCAAGTCGCTGCTCGCGATCGCCGCCGACCCGGGCGCGCATTTCAACGCCATCAACTTCATCCGCATCACCGCTGAGACGACCGCCGCCGTGCTGGTCACCCTCGCGTTCGAGACGATCTTCGAGGAGTGGTGGCTCTCGCTCATCCTCTCCGCGCTGATCATGACGGCCGTGTCGTTCGTGCTGGTCGGCGCGAGTCCGCGCAGCGTCGGGCGGGCGCACTCCACGTTCTTGCTGCGGGTCACCGCTCCGCTGATCCGGTCCATCCGGGTGCTGCTCGGCCCGATCGCCGACGGGCTGGTCGCGCTCGGCAACAGGGTCACGCCCTCGATCTCGCGGTCGGCTCCGGTCGCAAGCGAGGAGCAACTGCTCAGCATCGTCGACGAGGCCACCGAGTTCGACGTGCTCGAAGAAGACGACCGAGAGCTCATCCACTCGATCTTCGAGTTCAACGACACGGTCGTGCGCGAGGTCATGCTTCCGCGCACCGACATGGTCACGATCGACCGCAATGCCGGCCTCGGCACCGCGATGGGGCTCTTTCTGAGCAAGGGCGTCTCCCGGGTGCCGGTCATCGACGGCGATCCCGACAATGTCGTTGGCATCCTGTATCTGCGGGATGTCGCGAAGCTCAGCTTCGAGCGACCGCTCGGCGCCGACGAGGTCACGATGGGCGAGCTCGCCCGTGGGGCGCTGTTCGTGCCCGAGTCGCAGAAGGCGGACGCGCTGCTGCGCCAGATGCAGCTCGAGTCGAACCATCTCGCGATGGTCGTCGACGAGTACGGCGGCATCGCGGGTCTCGTCACGATGGAAGACCTCATCGAGGAGCTCGTCGGCGACATCTCCGACGAGTACGACCATGAGGTCGAGCTCGTGCAGAAGGTCGGCGACGGCCGCTACCGCGTCAGCACGCGGTTGCCGGTCGACGAGCTCGGCGAGCTGTTCGGGCTGGAGCTCGACGACGACGATGTCGACACGGTCGGCGGTCTGGTGTCGAAGACGCTCGGCCGGTTGCCGGGTGTCGGCTCGACCGCGTCGGCTCACGGGCTGCTCTTCACGGTCGATCGCACCGAAGGCCGCCGCAAACACGTCAGCACCGTGCTCGTCGAGCGCGACGCGGCACTGATCCCGGCGCGTGACGCGTCGCAAGAGGAGAACCACTCGTGACCGAATTCCATGCAGGCTTCGTCTCGTTCGTCGGCCGGCCCAACGTCGGCAAATCGACGCTCACCAACGCGCTCGTCGGCGAGAAGGTGGCCATCACCAGTTCGAAGCCGCAGACGACCCGCCGCGCGATCCGCGGCATCGTGCACCAGAAGAACGGTCAGCTGATCCTGGTCGACACCCCGGGCATCCACCGCCCCCGAACGCTGCTGGGCGAACGGCTCAACTCGCTCGTGCAGTCGACGCTCGGTGACGTGGACGTGATCGGCTTCTGCGTTCCCGCCGACGAGAAGATCGGCCCAGGCGACAGGTTCATCAACGAGCAGCTCGACGAGTATCCGCGAGCCAAGAAGGTGGCGATCGTCACCAAGATCGACAGGGTGAGCAAGGCGGCCGTCGCCGAGCAGCTGCTGGCGGTCTCCGCGCTTCGCGACTGGGAGGCCATCGTGCCGATCTCGGCGACCAGTCGCATTCAGCTCGACACACTGACCGGTGAGCTGATGCGGCTGCTTCCCGACTCGCCCCAGGCGCTCTACCCGGCTGACGCCGTGACCGACGAAGGACTCGAAGACCGCATCTCCGAGTACATCCGTGAGGCCGTGCTGGAGGGCGTCGATGACGAGCTGCCGCACTCGCTCGCGGTGACGATCGACGACATCGTGGAACGCGACGACAAAGACCTCGTCGAGGTCTACGCCAACCTGTTCGTCGAGCGCGACAGCCAGAAGGCGATCGTGATCGGCAAGGGCGGCAGCCGCATCCGGGATGTGGGCGCGGCGGCCCGCGTGCCGATCGAGGCGCTGCTCGGCAAGCAGGTGTTCCTCTCGATCAGGGTGAAGGTCGCCAAAGACTGGCAGCGCGACCCGAAGCAGCTCGGCCGACTGGGCTTCTGAGGTGCCGGTGCGGCCGATCGATACATCCTGCGGATGATTTCTGCCGCAGGCGGCCTCCGCGCCGGTCGACGGCCCGTACCGTAGAAGCATGGCGCCCCTGAACCGACAGCTCGATCGGCTCGTGCCCTTCCGCTGGGTTCTCGAGCCCGCGATCGGCATCGTGCTGTTCGGCGTCTGGCTGATCTCGGGTCTGCCCGTCGACCTGGCCACCGCGCTGGCACTCGTGCTCTACTGCGCTGCGGCATCCCTCTCGCGGGTGCTGCCGCCGGTCGCTCTCACCCTCGCCTGGTTCGCCGTGCTGCTCGATCTGGCGAGCAGCGACTCGCTGGAGACGCCGTTCCGCACGATCGGCGCCATCGCCGTTCTCGTGACGGTGTTCGGCGTCGCGGCGCATTCCGGGCGCGCCCTGCGCTGGATCGACTTCGCTTCGGCGATTCTGCTCGGGCCTGTGATCGCCTACCTGTTCACGGTGCGCGGCGAACTCAAGTTCCCCCAGTTCGGCGCCGTGATCGGCGGCTACTACACGAGCCAGGGGGTCGGGCTCCTGCTCATGAGCCTGCTCCTCGTGTGCGCGTTCATCGCGGGCTGGTTCGTCGGCTATCTCGTGGCGCGTCAGCGTGAGACGCCGACGACGGGCGGCCGGTCCGTGCTGGTGTGGCTCGCCTCGTCGGGCGGCACGCGGGTGGTCGAACCGGATGAGGAGCACGTGGGCCTGATGCGCCGCCTCACCCGAGCGGAGCTGACGTTCGACATCGCGGGCGCCGTCGCCTTCGCGCTCTTCTGCCTGGTCTTCGACGCCGTGAACCTCCTCGGCTTCGACGGCGATGGTGGGCCGCGCAGCGGGTTCCTGGTGATGATCGGGTTCGCCGTCGCGATCGCCGTTCGCCGGATGGCACCGGCCGTCGCCCTGTCACTGGCGTGGCTGTCGGCCATCCTGCAGATGACGACCGGGCACAACATCCAGTTCAGCGATGTCGGCGTGCTGGTGGTGCTCTATGCGACCGCAGCCTACGGCGATCGCATCGTGCGCTGGTCGGGCCTCATCTCGGCCGGCGTCGGCGCAGTGGTCGCCGCCCTCTATCTCAGTCTGACCGCGGCCCTGAGTCAGAACTATCTCGATCTGCTCTCGAGCGCGATCGCGGCTCTGGCCCTGCAGTTCTTCTTCCTCTTCGTCGTGAGCGTGACCGTGCTCGGGCTCTCCTGGGTGCTCGGTCTGCTCATGCGCACCTGGCGCACGGCCAGGGTGTCGCGACGCGCCCAGGCCGTCGCGGAGCTCGACAGGGCGCGCGCCGTCGAGGATGTGGTGGTCGAGCAGGAGCGCACCCGCATCGCCCGGGACATGCACGACGTCGTCGCCCACTCGCTCGCGGTCGTCATCGCCCAGGCCGACGGAGCACGCTACGCCCGTCACACCGACCCCGATTCGGTCGACGAGGCGCTGAAGACCATCGCGTCGACCGCGCGGTCGGCGCTCGGTGATGTGCGGGTGCTGCTGGCAGAGCTTCGGCACGCTCAACCGGAAGGGCCGCAACCGTCGCTCGACGACCTGGAACGCACCGTCGACCAGATCCGGGCCGCTGGTCTCGACGTGTCCCTGGAGCGTCTGGGCGACCTCGGCATCCTCGGCTCCGCTCAGCAGATCGCCGCATACCGAATCGTGCAGGAGGCGCTGACCAACGCCCTCCGGCACGGAGACACCGCAGCGCCGGCAGCCGTCGTGCTCGCCGAGGCGACGGCGAGCACGGGCTCGCCGGGCGTCGTCATCACCGTGAGGAACACAATGAAACCCATCTCCACCGACACGCCGTCGACAGGAACCGGGTCGGGGCCGCTGCCACGCATCGGCCACGGACTGCCCGGGATGCGCGAACGCGCAGGCCTCGCTGGAGGCTCGCTCTCGGCGGGGCCGACCGGCGATCAGTTCGTCGTGAGCGCGTTCCTGCCGGCGGGAGCGATCGCGTGAGCGGCGGCGATGGACGCATCCGGGTCTTGCTGGTCGACGACCAGGCGCTGTTCCGCGCGGGCGTTCGCATGCTCGTCGGCTCGCAAGCCGACCTGGAGTTCGTCGGAGAGGCGGCCAACGGCGCGGAGGGCGTGCGGCTCGCCCGCGAGACGGCTCCCGACGTCATCCTCATGGACATCCGCATGCCGGTCATGGACGGCATAGCGGCGACGGCGGAGATCGTGGAGTCGGCTGCCCGTGTGGGTCGCGACGCACCGCGGATCGTGGTGCTGACGACGTTCGACCTCGACGAGGCCGCCGCCCGGGCCATCCGCGGGGGAGCGAGCGGCTTCGTGCTCAAAGACGCAGAACCCGAGTTCCTCCTCGCTGCGATCCGCACCGTGCACGCGGGAAGCGCGGTCATCGCTGCCGGCGCGACGCGAGAACTGTTCCAGTTCTTCTCGGAGGGCGAGCCGGTGAAACCGCAGCCCGCCGAATTCGAGAACCTCACCGCGCGCGAACGGGAGATCTTCGTTCTCGCCGCCCGCGGTCTCAGCAACTCCGAGATCGCCGCGGGGGAGTTCCTCAGCGAGGCGACGGTCAAGACGCACATCAGTCGCATCCTCAGCAAGCTCGGACTGCGCGACCGCGTGCAGATGGTCGTCTACGCGTTCGAGCACGGACTGACGGCGGCCGAGTAGGAATCATCCTCCGGGCTGATTGCGAGTAGGCCCGAGGCCGGATTCGCTCCGGTGCGAGCATCCGTAGCGTCGGAAGCATGGAAAACGTGACCAGCGAAACCTTCACATCACTCGCTCCGACCATCCCGCAGTCCGGCACCTTCGTGGCGCGGGTCGTCGACGCCACGAAGGCCTACGGCTCCGGCGGCAGCGAGGTGAGGGCCCTCGACGGTGCGTCCCTCGACATCCCGGCCGGGCAGTTCACTGCGATCATGGGGCCGAGCGGCTCCGGCAAGTCGACCCTCATGCACGTGATGGCCGGGCTCGACACGGTGACGAGCGGTCAGGTGTGGCTCGGTGACACCGAGATAACCCGGCTGCAGGATGCGGAACTCACGCTGCTGCGCCGCCGCCGGATCGGTTTCGTCTTCCAGTCGTTCAACCTCGTGCCGACGCTCGATGTGGCGGCGAACATCCGGCTGCCGTTCGAGCTCGACGGACGGAGGCCCACGCGCACTCAGAGCGAGTGGATCGACCACCTCGTTGTGTCGCTCGGACTGTCGGAGCGACTGACCCACCGCCCGCACGAGCTGTCGGGCGGCCAGCAGCAGCGGGTGGCGATCGTGAGGGCACTGGCCACCCGGCCCGACCTCATCTTCGCCGACGAGCCCACGGGCAACCTCGATTCGCGCACCGGGCGCGAAGTGCTGGCGCTCCTCGCCGAGGCCAGCCGCACCTACGGTCAGAGCATCGCGATGGTCACGCACGATCCGATCGCCGCGAGCTTCGCGGATCGCATCGTCTTCCTCGCTGACGGACGGGTCGTGGACGAGCGCCCTCGCTCGTCGGCCGAGGCGATCTCCAGCTACATGCTCGGGCTGGAGCAGCGAGCATGAGCCGCCCCTTCTCGGCATTCCGTGCCAACGTCCGAGAGCATCGCGCGAGCATCCTCGTCTCCGCGCTCAGCTCGGCCTTCGGCGTCGCGCTCCTCGCTTCGACCGGCGTGCTGGCCGCGTACATCGCCCGCAGCGACTTCGGCGAGCACGGGTCGGTGCTCATCGCGCTGAGCGTCGTCGCCGTCATCTTCTTCATCATCGCCGTCTACGTCGGCGCCATCGTGACCACCAACACGTTCGCGACCATCATCGCGGGTCGCACCCGGACGATCGCGCTGCTCCGGCTGATCGGGTCGAGCGCCAAGGCGCAGCGCAGAGCGGTCGCGAACGAGGGATTCGCGGTGGGTGTCATCGGCGCGCTGGTCGGAGGCGCGATCGCCGCCGTCCTCGCGCTGGCCGCCGTTCGCGTGCTGACGGCCACCGGCACGCTTCCGGATGCGCCGTATCCTGTGCTCACCCCGTGGATGCTCGCACCGCTCGCGATCGTGGTGCTGACCACCTGGCTCGCCTCCTGGGTGGGAAGCCGACGTGTGCTGACCGTGACCCCCGTGCAGGCGCTCGGCGCCGCCGAGGAACGCCCGGCGACGGCGCTGCGTTCGAGCCGTGGGCGCACCACTGTCGCGTTCACCCTGATCGGGGTCGGCGTCCTCATGCTGCTGACCGGACTGCTGCTCGGCCTCGGGGTGTTCACCGACCTCGTCGGATCGTTCAGCTCGTACGGTGTGCTGGTCGCGCTGCCCGGGGGAGTGCTGTCGTTCACCGGCATCGTGCTGGCAGCGCCGCTGTTCATGCCGGCGGTGCTGCGCGGCGTCGGGCTGCTCTTCGGCCGCGGAACGGCCGCGAGGCTAGCGGCAGAGAACGCCGTGCGCCATCCGGAACGGAGTTCGCGCACGACGATCGGGCTGGTGATCGGCGTGACGCTCATCACGATGTTCGTCGTCGCGTCGCAGACCTATCTCCAGATGATCCAGCAGGCGCAGAGGAACGAGCCGGAGATGTACGCGGGCGTCGAGAGCATTCTCGCGGTCACCACTGGGGTGTTCGCCGCTCTCATCGGCTTCTCGGCCATCATCGCGGCCGTCGGCGTCATCAACAGCCTGTCGCTGAGTGTGCTGCAGCGGCGGCGCGAGCTCGGATTGCTCAGGGCCCTCGGGTTCAGTGCGCGACAGGTGCGGCGCATGATCCTGGCCGAGAGCGCCCAGCTGACCGTCGCGGCGATCATCACGGGTCTCGTGCTCGGCACCGGCTACGGCTGGATCGGCGCGCAGTCGCTGCTCGGCGGCATCCCCGGCGGCGGTCTGCTGCCGCCGGCCATTCCGTCGCTCTTCGTGGTCTTCGTCGTGGTGGCCGCCGCGCTTCTCGCGGTGCTCGCCTCGATCGCGCCGACGCGCCGTGCCACCGCCGTCGCACCGGTCGCCGCCCTGGCCGTCGACTGAGGCTGCGACCGCTTTCTTCCGCGCCGCCGAGTGGTACCTAGGAATCGCCTGGGTGCCCGGTTCACTCCAGCTCTCCGCAGGCTGAACATCCGATACTGATCGACGGCCCATCGCCGCCGTGAAAGGAACACCCCCTGAACTGGATCACCACGCTGCGCATCGATCAGCCGGCGTTCCTCATCACGATGGATGCGCTGGCGGCCGTGCTCGCGCTCTACCTGCTCGTGAGGCCGACCGTCCGGCGGGTGCTCGCCGGGCTGTCCGCCGCCGCGGTCGGGGCTGTCGCGGCGCTCCTCGCGTCCTGGATCCTCGGCGACCTGCTCGACGTGTTCGGTGTGGCGCTCACCCCGATCACCCGGATGTGGGTGGCCGTCGGCTGCGCAGGCGTCGCTCTTGCGATCGCGAACCTGTTCCGCTCGCGCTGGTGGCGCAAGGTCGTGGCCGTAGTCGCCATCCCGGTGTTCCTGGCGACGTCGGCCGCGGGGATCAACGTCGACTTCGGCGCGTACCGCGACCTCGACGACGCGCTCGGCGTCGTGCCGTACCACCCGCTCTCGCTGCACTCCGAGCGAGGGCAGTCGCTGGACGTCGGCACGGACTACGCGTCGACCTGGACGCGCCCCGCAGACGTGCCGGCCGTGGGCGAGGTGGGGACGGTGCGCATCCCCGCCTCGACCTCGAAGTTCCCCGCGCGGGAAGCGGTGGTCTACCTGCCGCCTGCCGCTCTCACCGACGATCCCCCCGTGCTTCCGGTCGTGTATGCGTTCGCCGGGCAGCCGGGTGCTCCCGCGGACATGTTCACCGCAGGGCGATTGGCCACCACGATGAACACGCTGGCCGCCGCGAACGGCGGCATCGCACCGATCGTCATCGCCGCCGACCAGCTCGCGGGTCCCGATCGCAACCCGATGTGCGTCGATTCCGCGCTCGGAGACTCGGCGACCTACCTGCTGAAGGATGTTCCGGCCTGGATCACGTCGCACCTCCGGGTCAGCAGCGATCCCGCCGCCTGGAGCGTCTTCGGGTATTCGCAAGGGGCGACGTGCGCGGTGCAGTTCGCCGCGGGACATCCCGAACGGTTCGGGTCGGCCCTGGCTTCGTCGAGCGAGCTCGCACCGACGCTCGGTGACAGCACCACGACGGTCGACAAGGGCTTCGGCGGCTCGGGCGACGCGTACCGCGCGGCGCAGCCCGCCTCCCTCCTGGCCTCCCATGCGCCATACGCGAACTCCCTGATGGTGCTGGGGGTCGGGCAGAACGACGCCAAGTACACCGCGTTCGCGAAACGGCTCGACTCTGACGCCAAGGCTGCAGGGATGCGGACGAGCCTGCTCATCTCGCCCGGAACCGCCCACGATTGGAACACCGTCCGCTACACGATCGCGCACGGCCTGCCGGCCATCGCAGCACATCTGGGACTCCGCTCGTGACGCGCGTGAGGCGCTGGATGCGAAGCGCGCTCAGGCTGATCACCTCGCATCCGTTCACCACGGCCGTGTTCGCCCTCGTTCTCGCCCTGGCGCTGGCGACCGGGCCGCTGCACGGGCCCCACCGCCCGCTCCGACTCTGGCTGGGGACGGGCCCCGGGCCCATTCTCGACGGCCACTGGTGGACTCCGCTCACCTCGCTGTTCTTCGCGGACGACTTGGGCGAGCTCATTCTGGCGCTCGTGCTGGTCGTGCTGCTGGTCGGTGTGGCCGAGCGGCTGATGGGCACCCGGCGCACGGCGATCGCGTTCGTCGTGTCGCCGATCGTCGGCATCCTGTTCGGCATCGGGCTGCAGCTCCTGGGTTCGCAGACCGGTGAGATGTGGGCCCGCAACGTGCACCACCTGGTCGTGCTCGACGTGTTCACCGCGATCGGCGGCACCATCATGACCGCGAGCGCGTTCGCCGGTGTGCTGTGGCGCCGGCGCATCCGCGTGCTCACTGTACTCGTCGCGCTCATGCTCGTTCTCTACTCGGGGCTGCCCGGCGACCTCTATCGGTTGTTCGCGGTGCTGGTCGGTCTCGCGCTCGGGGTCATCCTGCGCCCGACGGCGGAGCGCACCGGCTGGGCGCGCAGCTCGCACCACGAGGTGCGGGTGCTGCTGGCGTCAGCGGTGACCATCACCGCAGTGGGGCCGGTGATCGGCCTGCTCACCCGCTCCCGCTACGGGCTGCTTGCGCCGGTCGGTCTGCTGTTCACAAACGACCTGCCCGACAAGGGCTCGGTGGTGCAGCGATGCCAGGCGTTCTCCGTGACGGTGCAGTGCGTCCACGACCTCACACTCGAGCGGATCAACGGGGTCGGCCCGATCCTCGTGTCGGTGCTGCCTCTGCTCCTTCTCCTGGTCGCCGCTGCCGGTCTGCTGCGCGGCAGCCGGTTCGCGCTGTGGCTCGCCGTAGCGGTCAACGGGATGCTCGGAGCCCTCTCGCTGCTCTACTTCGGGCTGCTCCCACTCGCCGGCATCACCTCGCGGCCCCACTTCGCCAGCCGGTACTGGGAGATCACGGTCATCCTGGCGCTGTCGGCGCTGCTGCCGATCGCGATCGCGGTGACCCTCGTCGTGCTGAGGAGACACTTCCCGGTGCGGCCGCCCGCTCGCTCGGTCTGGCGCTACGTGCTGACCGTCGCCATCGCGTTCGTCGCGCTGGCGGGATTCTACGTCGCGGTCGGGTACGTTCTGCGCGAGACCGGGTTCACACGATCGATCGACCTCCCGGACCTTCTCGGCGATGTGCTGGAACGCTTCGTGCCGGTGAACTTCTTGCGCCGCGAGCCCATCACCTACCTCCCGACCGACCCCATCGGCACGATCGTGTACCACAACGTGGGAACCGTGTTCTGGCTCGTCGTGATCGCCGCCGCGATCCCGGTCATGCGCCGGCGTTCGTCCTGGCGCGGGGGAGGTGACGCGGCTCGGGTGCGCTCACTGATCGAACGAGGCGGAGGAGACGCCATCTCGTTCATGGCCACCTGGCCCGGCAACGACTACTGGTTCGACCCGGCGGACGGCCGGTGCATCGCCTACCGTGTGATCGGCCGGGTCGCCATCACGACCGGCGGACCGTTCGGTGCGCCACCTCCGCACGACAGGTCGATCGACCGGTTCGCGCGCTTCTGCGACGACAACGGCTGGACGCCGGTGTTCTACAGCGTGGACGCTGCCTTGCGTCCCTTCTTCGCCGAACTGGGCTGGTCGACGATGGTCGTCGCGGAGGAGGCCGTCATCCGACCCCAGAAGTGGGCGACGACCGGCAAGAAGTGGCAGGACATCCGCAGCTCCATCAACCGCGCCGAGCGGGCCGGCATCCGCGCCGAATGGACCACGTTCGCCGCGCTGCCGCTCAGCACCGCCGTGCAGTTGTCCGACATCTCCGAACAGTGGGTGGCCGAGAAGGACCTGCCCGAGATGGAGTTCACGCTCGGCGGTCTCGACCAGCTGCGCGACCCCGCTGTGCGTCTGATGCTCGCGGTGACGGAGTCCGGCCGCGTCGAGGCCGTGACCAGCTGGCTCCCCACCTATCGCGACGGGGTCGTCATCGGCTGGACACTCGACTTCATGCGGCGACGCGGTGACAGCATGAACGGAGTGATGGAGTTCCTGATCGCCGAGTCGGCCACACGGATGCGCGACGACGGCATCGAGTTCTTGAGCCTGTCGGCCGCGCCGCTGGCCCACACGGTCACCCTCGACGAGGCAGCGAGCGGCATGGACCGCACGCTCGGCCGCCTCAGCGCCTCGCTCGAACCGGTCTACGGATTCCGTTCGCTGCTCAGGTTCAAGCGCAAGTTTCAGCCGGAGGAGCATCCGCTGATCATGGCCTACCCCGACCCCGTGGCACTCCCAGCGATCGGTGTCGCCCTCGTTCGCGCCTACCTGCCGGAGCTGTCGGTGAAGCAGGCGGCGAACCTCGCTCGAGGCCGTGGCTGAGGCACGGTGAGCGGTCGCACGGGGATGACCGTCGCGGCACCCCGTGCTATTCTCGGGTCTGTGTTCGGTCTGCTCCTTCTTAGCTGCCGCGACGAGTCCTAGTTCTGGGCCTCCCTCGTCGCGGAGTTCGTCGTCGGCTCTCCACCACACCGCACGAGGAGAAAACAGACCATGAAGAACACCCAGGCGCCGAGCGCCATGCCGATTCATAAATACCGGCCCTTCCACGAGCAGTTCGGTGTCGACCTGCCCGACCGCACCTGGCCGTCGAAGCACATCACCGAGGCTCCCCGCTGGTGCGCGGTCGACCTGCGCGACGGCAACCAGGCACTCATCGACCCTATGAGCCCCGAGCGCAAGCGCATCATGTTCGATCTGCTCGTCAAGATGGGCTACAAGGAGATCGAGGTCGGCTTCCCGAGCGCGAGCCAGACCGACTTCGACTTCGTGCGGAGTCTCATCGAAGAGAACGCTATTCCCGACGACGTCACCATCCAGGTGCTGACCCAGGCGCGTGAGCACCTCATCAAGCGCACGTACGAGTCACTGGTCGGCGCCAAGCAGGCCATCGTGCACCTGTACAACTCGACGAGTGTGCTCCAGCGCGACGTCGTGTTCCGCACCGACAAGCAGGGCATCATCGACATCGCCCTGAGCGGTGCCCGGCTGTGCCGCCAGATGGAGTCGATGGTCGCGGGCACGACCATCTATTACGAGTACTCGCCCGAGAGCTACACCGGCACCGAGCTCGAGTTCGCCGTCGACATCTGCAACCAGGTGATCGAGGTCTTCGAGCCGACTCCCGAGCGCAAGGTCATCATCAACCTGCCGGCGACGGTCGAGATGGCGACCCCGAACGTGTACGCCGACTCGATCGAGTGGATGTCGCGCCGTCTGGCACACCGCGAGAACATCATCCTGTCGCTGCACCCCCACAACGACCGGGGCACCGCGGTGGCCGCCGCCGAGCTCGGCTACATGGCCGGCGCCGACCGCATCGAGGGCTGCCTGTTCGGCAACGGCGAGCGCACCGGCAACGTCGATCTGGTCACCCTGGGCATCAACCTGTTCACGCAGGGCATCGACCCGCAGATCGACTTCAGCGACGTGGACTCGATCAAGCGCACCGTCGAGCACTGCAACCAGCTGCCGGTGCACGAGCGCAGCCCGTGGGGCGGCGACCTGGTGTTCACGGCGTTCAGCGGATCGCACCAGGATGCGATCAAGAAGGGCTTCGAGGCCATGGCCGCCGACGCCGCCGAGCAGGGCAAGAGCGTCGACGACCTCGTCTGGGCGGTGCCGTACCTGCCCGTCGACCCCAAAGACCTGGGCCGCAGCTACGAGGCCGTCATCCGCGTGAACTCGCAGTCCGGAAAGGGTGGCGTCGCCTACCTGCTGAAGACGGACCACGCGCTCGACCTGCCGCGCAAGCTGCAGATAGAGTTCTCGGGCGTCGTGCAGGCGAAGACCGATGCCGAGGGCGGCGAGGTCTCCAGCGACGACATCTGGGCGATCTTCCAAGACGAGTACCTGCCGGCGCCCGCCGACGAGGCCGACAACAAGTGGGGTCGCTTCGAACTCGGCAGCACCAGCACGTCGAACGAGACGGGCGGCGAAGTCGAGCTCACCGTCACCCTGCGGGACGGCGACTCGGTCGCGAAGGCGATCGGCAAGGGCAACGGCCCCATCGCCGCTTTCCTCGACATCCTGAACCACCGCGGCATCAGCGTGCACCTCTACGACTACTCGCAGCACACGCTGTCGGCGAGCGAGTCTGCGTACGCCGCCGCTTACGTCGAACTCGATGTCGAAGGCCAGCGGCTGTGGGGGGTCGGGATCGATGCCGACACCACCACCGCATCCTTCAAAGCCGTCGTCTCGGCCGTGAACCGCGCCGTTCGCGGCTCGGCGCCGGCGGAGGCCGAATCGGAGTCGCTCGTCTCGGCATAAGAAGTCCGTCAGGAACGATGCCCGGGTCGCCGGTGGGCGCCCGGGCATCGTCCTGTCTCGGTCTCGGTGCGGTGAGTCGCGCGCCAGCCGAAGTCAGCCGACGCCGCTCGTGCCCGGCTCGGTCTCGGTCGACGATTCCGGCTTGTCGAGCTTGTATCGGGGGATGGCGCCCGTCTCTGTGCGTTCGACAGCACGATCGGCCGCGCGGTCGGCGAGGGTGCGGCGACGCACGCCGGGAATACGCGGCCAGCGGGGCCGCGAGAAGCTCAGCTCGCGCTGTTCCGGCAGACTCCAGCCGAAACGCACGGCCAGCAGACGGATGGTCAGGGTGACGACGACGCACACGATCGCGGCGACGGTCAGAGGCACACCGAGATCGACGAGCAGCACCAGCACGACCGTTCCGACCCCGGCGGCCACCGCATAGAGGGAGCCGACGTGCATCAGCGCGATCGGCAGGTTGAGCAGCAGGTCGCGCAGGATCGATCCGCCGACAGCCGACACGACGCCCACGAACACGGCGGGCACCTCTGGCAGGCCGAGCGCGAGCGCCTTGGATGTTCCGATCGCCCCGAAGAGGCCGATCGTCAGCGCATCGAGAAACGTGATGATCGGGTCGAGCCGGCGGAACAGCCGCACCAGCAGCATCCCGAGCAGCGCGGCCACGACCGTGATCGGCAGATACCAGTTCGACTGCAGGGCGACAGGGCGCACCACCAGCAGCAGATCGCGCAGCAGACCGCCGCCGACCCCTGTGGCGACACCGATGATCGCGATGCCGAGCAGGTCGAGGCGCCGATCGCGGAAACCCGAGGCGAACATGGCGCCCTGCAGGCTTCCGACGCCCACCGCGACCAGGTCGGCCCACAGCGGAATCGTGAAGGCCGTCGTGCTCATACGTAACTTGTACCATGCGCGGCTGACCCGCACTGTCGGTGTGACGCGGGATACTGGGGTGTGCCCGTTTACCGTGATGAAGCCGTCGTGCTGCGCACCCACAAGCTGGGCGAAGCCGACCGCATCGTCACCATGCTCACCCGCCAGCACGGCAAGGTGCGCGCGGTCGCGAAAGGCGTTCGCCGCACGGGCTCCAAATTCGGTTCCCGGCTCGAACCGTTCATGGTCGCAGATGTGCAGCTGTACGAGGGCCGCAGCCTCGACGTCGTCACCCAGGCCGAGTCGCTCGGTTCCTACGGGGCCGACATCGCGGCTGACTACGCCAGCTACACCGCCGCCAACGCGATGGTCGAGACCGCCGACAGGGTCACCGAGGCGGAGTCGTCGCTGCAGCAGTACCTGCTTCTCGTCGGCGCGCTCCGCTCGCTCGCCCGGGCCGAGCACGGCGCCGCGCTGACGCTCGACTCGTACCTGCTCCGCGCGCTCTCGCTCGCGGGATGGGCGCCGAGCTTTCAGGACTGCTCGAGGTGCGGCGCTCCGGGGCCGCACTCGAGCCTTGTCGTGCAGCTCGGCGGGGTGGTGTGCCCGGAGTGCTCCCCGCAGGGTGCACCGAAACTCGACAGCGAGACCATCGCGCTGCTCGCATCCCTGCTCACCGGAGACTGGGTCGCCGCCGAGGCAGCAGACGATGCCACCAGATCCAAAGCCAGCGGCGTCGTCGCCGCTTACACCCAATGGCACCTGGAGCGCGGCCTGCGCTCGCTCCAGCACGTGCAGCACGACCGGAGAGCAGGCGCATGAGCCCCAAGCCGTACACGCACAAAGACGCGGTCGAGTTCCGGCCGCTCGACTGGACGGGGCTGTACCCGCCGCAGGTGCCGCCGGCCGCCGTGCCTGAGCACGTCGCCGTGGTGATGGACGGCAACGGTCGCTGGGCGAACAAGCGGGGACTCAACCGCGTCGAAGGGCATCGCGCGGGCGAGGCCGCACTGCTCGACGTCGTGGCAGGTGCGGTGCAGATCGGTGTGAAGCATCTGAGCGTCTACGCGTTCTCGACAGAGAACTGGAAGCGATCACCCGACGAGGTGCGGTTCTTGATGGGCTTCAACCGTGACGTGCTGCACCGGCGTCGCGACCAGCTCAACGAGTGGGGCGTGCGCGTTCGCTGGGCGGGTCGTAAGCCGCGCCTCTGGTCGTCGGTCATCAAAGAGCTGCAGTTCGCCGAGCAGCTCACCGCGGCCAACGACGTGCTGACCCTCACGATGTGCGTCAACTACGGCGGACGCACCGAGATCGCGGATGCGGTGCGCGCCATCGCCGCCGACGTGGCAGCCGGTCGGCTCAAGCCGTCCGCGGTCAGTGAGAAGACCATCCAGCGCCACCTCTACACGCCCGACCTGCCCGACGTCGACCTGTTCGTGCGCAGCTCGGGGGAGCAGCGCACCAGCAACTTCATGCTCTGGCAGAGCGCCTACGCCGAGATGGTGTTCCTCGACACGCTCTGGCCCGACTTCTCCCGGGCCGACCTGTGGCACGCCATCGAGCTGTATGCCTCCCGCAATCGCCGATTCGGGGGAGCGGTCGATCTTCCGGGAGTGAGTGCCTGATGGGAATGGCCGGGCGGGCAGCGCTGTTGGCCCCCGTGTGAGTGAACCCATCAAGATCGACATCTGGTCAGACATCGCCTGCCCGTGGTGCTATATCGGCAAGCGCAAATTCGAGGCAGGGAGCGGGCTGTTCGCCGGAGGCGGCGATGACCGCGCCGTCGAGGTCGAGTACCACTCGTTCGAACTGTCGCCCGACACCCCGGTCGATTTCGACGGCAGCGAGGTCGACTTCCTCGCCGGTCACAAAGGCATGCCGGCCGACCAGGTCGGTCAGATGCTCGAGCGCGTCACCGGAATCGCATCCTCGGTCGGGCTCGACTACGACTTCGACACTCTCAAGCACACCAACACCGTCAAGGCGCACGAGCTGCTCCACTACGCCAAGTCGCAGGGCAAGCAGCTCGAGTTGGCGGAGGCCCTCTTCAAGGCGTACTTCACCGAAGGTCGCCACGTCGGCCGTGCCGCAGACCTGGCCGATCTCGCAGCCGAGGTCGGGCTCGACCGTGCCGCGGCTCTGGCGGCTCTCGAGTCGGAGGAGTTCCTCTCGGATGTGCGCGCAGATCAGGCACAGGCGCAGGAGTACGGCATCCAGGGCGTTCCGTTCTTCGTGATCGACGGACGCTACGGTGTCTCCGGCGCTCAAGACCCCGCCACGTTCGCCCAGGCTCTTGAGCAGGTCTGGTCGGAGCGCGAGGCCGTGGCGCCTGCTGCCGCAGACTCTGGCGCCGGTGCGGTTGCTGCCGCCGAGCCCGACGCAGCGGAGGTCTCCGCGTGAGCGACAAGCCCGCGCTGACGCTGATCCCGCTGGGCGATGCCGACGCCGCCCTCGTCTGCGACGGCGACACGTGCGCCATCCCCGGGTCCACCGGCGCCGCATCCTGACCCACCACCGCCATCCCCACCACCACCACCACCATCGAGGGGTCCCGACTCGCCGTTACATGCACCCATGTAACGG